>JAGOAI010000006.1:0-2056 GCA_017983965.1 Rhodoluna sp.
TACAATCGCCGAAATTTGCGCTGCGCTGCGTTTGCCGCCTTCTAGTTTGACTGCAGCGGCACCGGTTTCCTTCATGATTTTGATGGCATTGCGCACAGCATCAGCAGGCTCGGCTTCGTAGCTGCCAAATGGCATGTCGACGACAACGAGTGCACTCTTGGCAGCCCTTGCAACCGAGCGACCAAGTGGAATGATTTCGTCTACGGTGATTGCGAGAACGCTCTCGTGGTTGAGTGCATTCTCGGCAGCCGAGTCGCCAACCAGAAGAACGTTGATGCCAGCCTCGTCAAAAATTTCTGCGGTGAACTGGTCATAAGAAGTTAGGCACGAAAACTTGCGACCCGAGTTCTTGAACTCCTGCAGGTGCGAGATGCGGGCGATCTTTGCCATTTATGAGTTTCGCTTCCAGGCGTCGACTTCAATTTCAACAAGCATCTTTGGGTTGATGAATTGAATTCCGGCCAGCATTGTTGCCGCCGGGCGAATTTCGCCAAAGATTTCACCGTGGGCTTTGCCGACGGCATCCATGTCTTCTGCGTTACTCAGATAAACGCGGCTGCGAACTACATCGGCGAGCGAGTAGCCAACCTGAGCGAGCGCCGCTGCGATAACAGTTTCGAGAGCTACCTTGGTCTGACCGTATGCGTCGCCTTCGTGCTGCAACACTCCATCGACGGTTGCGGTTGATCCTGAAACGTGCACGTAGTCTCCGGCAACTGTCGCGCGTGAGTAGCCAATTACTGACTCCCATGGTCCGCCGCTTGAAATCAACTTGTCTGCTGCCATTATGTGCCTAACTGTATTTGTTGGTGATTGGAAGTCTGCGGTCGCGGCCGAAGGCCATGCCGGTAATCTTTGGCCCGATTGCGCCTTGACGGCGCTTCCACTCTGCTCTGTCGACAAGGCTAATTACGCGATCAACTGTTGCCGAATCGAAACCGAGGGACTTGATTTGCTCTCGACCCAGTTTGCGTTCGATGTAGGCATCGAGAATCTCGTCGAGAACGTCATAGGGTGGCAGGCTGTCTTGGTCTACTTGACCGGGTCTAAGTTCGGCCGAAGGTGGCTTGCTGATGCTGTTCTCTGGGATGGGCGGTTGATGACCCTGTTGAGTAGCCAGGTCGTTGCGCCACTTCGCCAGCTGCCAGACCAGTGTTTTGGCTACGTCTTTGATCGGTGCAAAACCGCCAACCGAGTCGCCATAGATGGTGCTGTAGCCAACGGCAAGTTCGGTCTTGTTTCCTGTTGTTAGTGTGAGGTGCCCCTCTTGGTTGCTGAGCGACATCAGAATCGTTCCGCGAACGCGTGCCTGCAGGTTCTCTGCCGAGGTGTCTTTGAGTTTCAGTTGCTTCTCGAGTTCTTTGACTGCGCCCTTGATTGGCTCAGTGCGAATGTTGATTCCGAGTCGCTTGGCCAAGTCGAATGCGTCGCTCTTTGAGTGATCGCTCGAATATTTGCTCGGCATTGAAACGCCAAACACGCGGTGTGAACCAAGTGCGTCAACGGCAAGAGCCGCGCAGACGGCAGAGTCGATGCCACCGCTCAAACCGAGAATCACCGATTTGAAGTTGTTCTTGTTTACGTAGTCACGAAGTCCCAAAACAAGGGCGTTCCAGATTTGCCAATTATCGTCTTGTTTGTGCGACGCGATTTCGCTAGCAGCGCTAATCTCGCGTTTGTTGGCGATGTCGAAAAACAGAAGATCTTGATCAAATTGCTTGCCACGACCGATGAGTTTCTGGTCAGCGTCGATCATGAGCGAATCGCCATCGAATACCAAGTCGTCTTGGCCACCGATGAGGTTGACATAGGCGACGGCAACGTCTTGCTTTGCGGCAAGGTTCTTGACCAGCTCGACTCGGCGGTCATCCTTGTCGATTTCGAAGGGTGAACCGTTGAGCACTAGGGCGACATCGGTCTTCTCTTCGCGAAGTTTGGCAACCGGCCCACCTTCTTGCCAGATGTCCTCACAAATCAACATTGAAAACTTCAGTTCGCCGAGTTCGAAGCTAATCAGCTGGTCACCTGGAACGAAAATTCTGTACTCATCGAAAAC
>JAGOAI010000006.1:2156-10272 GCA_017983965.1 Rhodoluna sp.
GGCCTTGGCTTCGACGGCTCAGCAATCGAGGGCCTAGCTCGCACCTACGAGGCCGACATGCTCGCTGTTCCAGACCCGAGCACCTTTCAGATTCTTCCTTGGCGCGGTGAAATCGACCCGACCGCCCGCATGTTCTGTGACATTCAAACCCCGGATGGTCTTCCGGCTGCTGCCGACCCTCGCAATGTGTTGCGCAGGGCCTTGGCAAAGGCCTCAGACCTCGGCTTTTCGTTCTACATTCACCCTGAAATCGAGTTTTATCTTCTCAAATCGGCTCAGTTCGGCGAAGAAGGGCCGATTCCGGTCGACAAGGCGGGCTACTTCGATAACGTGCCTGGCGGAACCGCACACGACTTCAGACGTCGCGCTGTTTCAATGCTCGAGCAGCTGGGCATCTCTGTTGAGTTCAGCCACCACGAGGGCGGGCCTGGTCAGAACGAGATCGACCTGCGTTATGCCGATGCTTTGACAATGGCAGACAACATCATGACTTTTAGAACCGTGATCAAAGAAGTGGCCATCGAGCAGGGCGTTTATGCCACCTTCATGCCAAAGCCTTTCACCGAGCACCCTGGTTCTGGAATGCACACGCACATGTCGCTCTTCGAAGGTGACACCAACGCATTCTTCGACCCAAGTTCGCAATATCACCTGAGCAAGACCGCAAAGCACTTCATTGCGGGCCTGCTTCGCCACGCACCTGAAATCACGGCTGTGACTAACCAGTACGTCAATTCATACAAGCGACTCTGGGGTGGCGGTGAAGCTCCGTCATTCGTCTGCTGGGGTCACAACAACCGTTCGGCGCTCATCCGTGTTCCTCTCTACAAGCCGAACAAGGGCAACTCGTCACGCATCGAATACCGCGCTATCGACTCGGCGGCGAACCCTTATCTTGCTTATGCGTTGATCTTGGCTGCCGGTCTCAAGGGCATCGAAAACGAGTATGAGCTGCCTTCAGAGACCGAAGACAACGTCTGGGCATTGAACGATGCCGAACGCCGCGCCATGGGAATTCAGCCATTGCCACAGTCTCTCGATCACGCAATTCGCAAACTTGAAGAGTCTGAACTTGCAGCCGAGACCCTCGGCGAAGAGGTCTTCAGCTATGTTCTTGCAAACAAGCGTCGTGAGTGGAGCGACTATCGCTCACAGGTAACTCAGTACGAGCTAAAGCAGAACCTAGAAGTTCTCTAGTCGCAACATGGCTGAGGCTAGGTCGTCGAGTCTTTCTGAACTTGCTCGGTTTGGCTTCATCGACCTGAGCCAAACCGTCGCCAAGTTAGACCAATTGGTCGGGCTTGTTGGCGACAGTGGGCGTGCAGCCCTAGCCAGCCTTGGTCGCGCAGCCAACCCAGACCAAGCGCTTAATTACCTGCTTGCCCTTGCCGAAATCGACAAAGCTAAGATCAAGAAGTTGCTTGGCAAAGAAGAGTCGGCGGTTCGGCTCTGTCGTCTGCTTGGCGCCTCAGAGGCGATGGGCGATCTTCTTCGACGCAAGCCCGAACTCTTTTCGTTTTTAGAGAAACCGATTGACCGACCAAAATCAGCGGTTGAATTGCGTGACAGTTTGGTCTCGAGTTGCACTTCAGTTTTAGTTCGTGATTTCGAAGTGCAAACCGCATGGTCTGCACTTCGATTTGCATATCGAAGAGAACTGTTGCAAATTGCAATCTTTGATCTAAGCCAAACAGATCAAGAGCTTGGGCTGCCGACGGTTGCTGCCGCACTTGCCGATCTAGCCGGCGCTGCTCTCGAAGGTGCTATTGAGATTGCTAGATTCGAGTTGAAGCACTCAAGCGAGCACGGATCATTCACTGCCGAAGAGGTTGATGCCACGCGGTTCGCTGTCATCGCAATGGGCAAGTGCGGCGCGCGCGAACTTAACTACATCAGTGACGTTGATGTAATTTTTGTCGGCGAGTCGGCTGGAGGTGACGTAGACAACTCACGTGCAATCGAGATAGCGACCAAGTTGGCAACGCGCATGATGCGCGCAATCGACGGCACGGCGCAAGAGCCAATGCTCTGGCAGGTTGACCCGAATCTTCGACCAGAAGGCAAGAGCGGTGCATTGGTTCGAACGCTAGAATCTCACGTCGCCTACTATGACCGCTGGGCGCAGAGCTGGGAATTTCAGGCGCTACTAAAGGCGCGACCGATTGCTGGAGACATGACTCTGGGGCAGGCATATGTGAACGCGCTGGCCCCTAAAGTGTGGGCTTCAGCTGCCCGCGATGGCTTCGTTGATTCAGCGCAAAAGATGCGCGAGCGCGTAACTGAAAACATTTCAGCGAGCGAAATTGATTCACAAATTAAACTCGGCCCTGGCGGCTTGCGCGACATCGAATTCACCGTTCAATTGCTGCAGCTCGTTCACGGACGCACAGATGAAACCTTGAGACACCGCGACACTCTCAACGCTATTTCGGCGCTTTCGAATGGCGGTTATATCGGTAGGGCAGAGGCAGACTCATTCAGCCGTCACTACCGTTTTTTGCGACTGCTCGAACATCGCATTCAACTCAGTCAGATGCGGCGAACCCACTTGATGCCGTCGTCAGAAACGGCAAGGAGGTCGCTCGCTCGCTCGGTAGACCTCAAGAGCAATGCCGAGAATTTGATTGAACGATGGGAGTCGGTCAAACTCGAGGTGCGTGGCTTGCACCAGCGAATTTTCTACCGCCCACTGCTCAGCGCAGTGGCGAAGCTTGAAGACAGCACGCTTGAGCTGTCGTCTAGCCAGGCTCAAGACCGTTTGGCCGCGATTGGCTTCGCAGACCCGAGAGGCGCTCTCGCACAGATTGCAGCTCTAACCTCTGGCTTGTCGCGACGGGCTGCCATTCAGCGTCAGTTGCTTCCGGTCTTGTTGCAGTGGTTCTCTCAAGGCACCGACCCAGACGCGGCGTTGCTCGCCTTTAGGCGGCTCAGTGAAGACCTCGGTGAGTCGCACTGGTATTTGCGCATGTTGCGTGACTCAACCGGCGCTGCCGAGCGAATGACGCAGGTTCTTTCAAACAGTCGACTCGCCACCAGTTTGTTTGAGCGTATTCCCGAAGCGGCTGCCTGGTTCGAGAATCCGGCTGATCTTCAGCCTCTCTCGTCTGATGCGATTGAAGCTGAGTTCGACGCCATCATTGAGCGGCACGAAGACCCAGAAGCCGCAGTCGCTTCGATAAAGCAAACACGTCGCCGAGAAACCTTGCGACTCGCTCTAGGCGCGGTTTTGGGTGACCTCAACATTGAGCAAGTAAGTCGGGCTCTCTCTGAAATCTGCGAGCTCTATTTGAAGACAATGCTCGATGTCGCACTTGAATACGAAGCCCTAGAGACCAGTCGTGAGGAGATCGAGAATGTTCTCGACTTCGGCATAGTGGCAATGGGTCGCTTCGGTGGTGGCGAACTGGGTTTCGGATCTGATGCCGATGTCATGTATGTCTATCAGTCGCGACCGGGTGCTGATGCCGACAAAGCTCAAAAATTGGCAGAGCAGCTAGTTGCGCAACTAAAGAAACTGACAGCCGACCCACTTCTAGAGTTTGAAATCGACATTGATCTTCGCCCCGAAGGCAAGAACGGTGCGGTGGCAAGATCAATCGACTCTTATGAGGCTTACTACCAACGCTGGGCCGACACCTGGGAGGCACAGGCGCTTCTGCGAGCTCGAGTCATTGCAGGCTCTCAGCAACTCGACGACGACTTCACCGCAATCATCGATAAATACCGCTACCCGGCCGAGTTGAAGGCCAATGCAATTGTTGAGATTCGCAGAATCAAGGCGCGCGTTGAGTCAGAGCGGTTGCCCCAAGGAGCAGACCCGAAGCGCCATCTCAAACTCGGGCGCGGTTCGCTAAGCGACGTCGAGTGGTTGGTTCAGCTATATCAGATGAAATTTGGGGCAGAGCATCCGAGCATTAGAAACCCGAAGACTCTCGACTCGTTGAACGCGATGGTTGAGGCAAAACTCATTGAGGCTCACGATGCACGAGTTCTAACCGAGGCTTGGACTCTTGCTTCGCGCGTTCGCTCAGCAAGCGTGCTCTGGGCCAATAAGCGCACCGACGTTTTGCCGACGGATCGCAGGCAACTCGAGGGCCTGGCGAGAATTCTTGAATATCCAGCAGGGGGAGCAACCCAGTTAGAAGAGGATTACCTTGCGCACACGCGTCGCTCGCGAATGGTGTTTGAGCGCTTGTTCTTCGCGTAACTGTGGTTGTCTGTGCAAATTGCGCAAAATAAAAGACCCCGACTTTCGCCGGGGTCTTTTCACTTCAAAACGCTATTACACGCCGTAGTAAAGCTCGAACTCATATGGGTGAGGTCGAAGTGCGATCGGAAGAATTTCCTTCTCGCGCTTGTAGTCAATCCAGGTTTCGATTAGGTCCTTGGTGAAGACATCGCCGGCTAGCAAGTAGTCGTGGTCTGCCTCAAGTGCCTGCAGCACTAGCTCAAGGCTGCCTGGAACCTGAGGAATGTTCTTTGCTTCCTCTGGTGGCAACTCATACAAGTCTTTGTCAACAGGCTCGTGCGGCTCGGTGCGGTTCTTGATGCCATCTAGCCCAGCCATCAACATTGCTGCGAATGCAAGATATGGGTTAGCTGATGCGTCAGGAGCGCGGAACTCAATGCGCTTTGCCTTCGGGTTGGTTCCGGTCATCGGAATGCGAATTGCAGCCGAGCGGTTTCCTGCCGAGTAAACAAGGTTCACTGGAGCTTCGAAGCCAGGCACCAAACGGTGGAAGCTGTTCACGGTTGGGTTAGTGAATGCAAGAAGTGAAGGTGCGTGCTTCAAGATTCCACCGATGTACCAGCGGGCTAGGTCTGAAAGACCGCCGTAGCCTGACTCGTCATAGAACAGCGGCTTGCCGTCTTTCCAGAGTGACTGGTGAACGTGCATGCCCGAACCGTTGTCGCCGAATAGTGGCTTTGGCATGAAGGTTGCGGTCTTGCCCCAGCGGTGTGCAACGTTCTTGACGATGTACTTGAACTTCAAGACGTCGTCTGCTGCGCTAACTAGGGTGTCGAAGCGGTAGTTGATCTCGCCCTGACCTGCAGTGCCTACCTCGTGGTGGCTGCGCTCAACCTGCAAGCGTGCCTTCTCAAGTTCGAGAACAATGTCGTCACGCATGTCTGCGTGCTGGTCGACTGGAGTAACCGGAAAGTATCCACCCTTGAATGGGGTCTTGTTGGCAAGGTTTCCGCCGAGACCGTCGATGCGCTCGTCGCGGCCTGAGTTCCAGGCTGCTTCGCTCGAGTCGATGAAGTGCATTGAGCTGTTGCTCTTGTATTCGTAGCGCACGTCATCGAAGATGAAGAATTCTGCTTCTGGTGCGAAGAACGCGGTGTCTGCAATTCCGGTGCTGGCTAGGTAAGCCTCTGCCTTCTTTGCAACCTGACGTGGGTCGCGGCCATAGATCTCGCCGTTGCGTGGGTTGTAGATGTCGAAGACCATAACCAAGGTTGAGTTGTCGCGGAACTCGTCAACATATGCGGTAGTTACGTCTGGAATCAACTGCATGTCTGATTCGTGAATCGAAGCAAAACCACGGATAGACGAACCGTCGAATAGCTGGCCATCGCGGAAGAAGTCTTCGTCGATCATTGCAGCAGGCAAGTTGAAGTGCTGCTGAACACCAGGAAGGTCAGTGAAACGCACATCTAGAAACTTGATGTCGTTGTCTTTGATGTATTTCACTACTTCAGAAGCAGTAGTAAACATTGGGGTAGACATAGGGGGAATCCCTTCAATAAATGGATGGGGTGCCTGGCGCGTCATTAAGCCATCCCATAAATTCTACTGAGCCGAAGCGGGCGGCCTGAGCGCGAAATGTTTCAGACATGTAAAAACTTAGAGCCCCGCTTTCGCAAGGCTCTAAGGTCAAATATGGTTGGTTTAGCGGCGTGGAGCGCGCATACGGCTCGGGTCGATTCCCTTTGGCACTGGAATGTTCATTCCGATTGAATCAAGGCGATTGGCTACGACCGAAACTTCGCTGCGGTTCAAGGTTCGCTTTAGCTTCAGAATGGTTCGACCCAACTTGGCTAGAGAAACAGATTTTTCGTCACCCGGAATGACATAGAAGGCGTGGGTTGTCACGCCAGGCGCGATGCGGGAGACCTTGCGTCGCTCGTCTTCGACCATTGCCTGAACACGAGCTCGAGATGAACCTTCGCCAATCAGCACGACACCGCCGGCGCCAACCGCGCGGTAGACCATCTCTTGGGTTTTGGGGCTGATGTGCACTGGCATTTCGCTGAAGCGCCATCCGCGGCGAAGAGCGCTGTTTAGAACGGCTCCGGCAGCGCCTGGCTGACCTTCAAAGCGTGCGTAAGCTGCTGCTTCGGCGCGGCGAGACAAGACGATCATTGCGACCAGAATTCCGGTAACGCCACCGAGTGAACCCCAAAGCGCCATAGCAATTGGTGCTCCTGGAGCAACGATGGTGGCTACGCCAAGACCGAGGGCCAGCGGGGCCGCGAATCCAAGAACGGCTAAACCGAGAGCACCCTTATCGTTTTTTACGGTTGCACCGTAGATCTTTAGAAGTTGACGAAAACGTCCTGGTTCACGGGGTGCTTTGTTTGCGTTCTTAGCCATGCCCAATAGCCTAAACGATTTAGTGAACTGCTTGGCTGAAGCCACCGGCCGCCGCGGCGTCTGCCAAATGCTGAAGGTGAGCGGGAATCTCTCGACCTTTCTTCAGCATCGACTGCGCCCAGAGTCGACCTGCGCGATAAGACGAACGAACTAGAGGCCCACTGAGCACGCCGATAAAGCCAATCTCTTCGGCGATGCCCTTCAATTCGACAAACTCCTGCGGCTTGACCCAACGATCAACCGGGTGGTGGCGCGGAGTCGGTCGAAGATACTGCGTGATTGTGATGATGTCGGTTCCGGCATCGTGCAGGTCCTTCAATGCCTGGATGATTTCTTCGGTGGTCTCGCCCATTCCGAGAATCAAGTTTGATTTGGTGACAAGCCCATAGTCTCTCGCCTGAGTGATCACATCGAGCGATCGCTCGTATCTAAACGCAGGTCGAATCTGTTTGAAGATTCTCGGAACAGTTTCGACGTTGTGGGCGAAAACCTCAGGAGCGGCGTCAAAAACGAGCTTCAGCAAATCAGGATTACCCGAGAAGTCAGGAACGAGAATCTCAACACCGGTGCCTGGTGACTGCTGATGAATCTGGCGAATGGTTTCGGCATAGAGCCAAGCGCCTTCGTCTTCGAGATCATCGCGGGCAACACCGGTCACAGTTGCATAGCGCAGTTTCATTTGCGTTACAGAATCTCCAACTCTGCGGGGCTCGTCTGAGTCAAACTCGGCTGGCTTTCCGGTGTCGATTTGGCAGAAGTCGCAACGACGTGTGCACTGCGACCCACCGATCAAGAAAGTCGCTTCGCGGTCTTCCCAGCACTCATAAATATTTGGGCAACCGGCCTCTTGGCAGACGGTGTGCAACCCCTCGGTCTTAACGAGTGATTGAAGGGCCTGGTACTCGGGGCCCATCTTGGCGCGTGTTTTGATCCACTCAGGTTTGCGCTCGATCGGCACAGACGAGTTTCGCACCTCAATGCGCAGCAATTTGCGTTCTGGTTTGTCGTTCATCGTCTGATCTCAATCTCGCCAAGATGTCTCTTGACAACCTCGGCAGCCATTGCCGGCGTGATGTCTTTGCCGGTCAATTGCTGCAGTGTGGTGGTCTTCGCGTCGCGAATGCCGCACGCAACTATCGTGTCATAAGGTTCGAGGGAGTTATTGCAGTTCAGTGCGAATCCGTGCATCGTGGTTTTCTCTGCAACGCGAATGCCAATCGCCGCAACTTTCTCGAATTCTCCGCCACGATCAACCCACACGCCAGAGCGACCGCCAACTCGTTGGCCCACAACTCCGAATTCGGCAATTGTGTCGATCAGCACTTGCTCAAGCCAGCGCACATAACCAACCACATCGATGGGGTCTGGTAGGCGCATGATCGGGTAGCCGACGAGCTGGCCTGGGCCATGCCAGGTGATTTTGCCGCCTCGATCGACGTCGATGACTGGAGTTCCGTCGGTGGGTCGCTCGGAGTCCTCTGTTCGCTTGCCGGCCGTGAATACTGAAGAATGCTCGAG
>JAGOAI010000006.1:10372-13208 GCA_017983965.1 Rhodoluna sp.
TGAAACTAGATGCCTAGATCTGCTGCGAAGTTAGCTTCTTCTAGGCGAGCCTTCACATCTACCAAGAAGCGACTTGCGTCAGCGCCGTCAACTAGACGGTGGTCATATGAGAGAGCCAGGTAAACCATGCTGCGAATTGCAATTGACTCGGTTCCGTCTTCGGTCTTGACGACCGCTGGGCGCTTGGTGACGATGCCGGTTCCCAAGATTGCAACCTGAGGCAAGAACACCACTGGGGTGTCGAATAGCGCTCCGCGTGAACCGGTGTTGGTAAGGGTGAAGGTGCCACCACTTAGCTCATCTGGTTTTAGCTGGTTGTTGCGAGTGCGAGCCGCAAGGTCTGCGATTTGGCCTGCGATCTGTGCGATGTTCAAAGATGCTGCGTCGCGAATAACCGGAGTCAACAAACCCTTCTCGGCGTCAACAGCAAAGCTGATGTTCTCGGTTGGGTGATAGACGATGTTCTCGCCATCGATGCTTGCGTTAAGTTTCGGGTGAACACGAAGAGCCTCAGCCGCTGCAAGTGCGAAGAACGGCATGAAGTTCAACTTGCCGCCCGTCTTTGCAACGAACTCTGGCTGAATCTGCTGACGCAAGTTTGCGATGCGAGTTACGTCTACCTCGACAACGGTGGTCAACTGTGCAGTCGAAACCATTGAGGCAACAGCACGCTCTGCCAACACTTTGCGAAGTCTGGTCATTGGCTCGGTGGTTCCGCGAAGCGCAGATGCAGCACCTGGCTGATGAGGTGCCGAGTGTGTGACTGGTGCGGCAGCTGGTGCAGGGGCATAGGTTGGTGCCGAAGAGCCGGCTGCGATTACGTCTTCTTTGCGAATTCGACCGCCGACGCCGGTTCCGGCAACGCTTGCTAGGTCGATTCCGGTTTCGTTTGCCAGCTTGCGAACCAGGGGAGTCACATAGCCGGCGTCAGAGTTGCCAGTTGAGCTTGCTACTGGGGCAGCCGCAGGTGCCACTACCGGGGCGGCAGCAGGTGCTGAAACGACCGGAGCAGAAACAACTGGTGCTACATATGCGGGTGCGGTTTCAACTGGGGCTGCTGCCGGAGTAGGTTCTGGGGTAGGGGTCGCCGCCACCGGTTCTGCTGCCGGTGCAGCGGGTGCAGCGGAAGCTCCTGAACCTGAACCGATGATTGCTAGAACAGCGCCAACCTGAACGGTTTCGTCTTCTTGAACCAAGATCTGCTCGATGGTTCCGGCGACAGGTGATGGAATCTCGGTGTCAACCTTGTCGGTTGAAACTTCAACCAGTGGCTCGTCGATAGCAACTGTGTCGCCAACCTTCTTCAACCAACGGGTTACTGTTCCCTCGGTAACGCTTTCACCAAGTGCTGGAAGTACTACTGAATCGCTCATCTGTTTGCTCCTAAAGGCGAATCGTTATGCGTGTGCGTGAAGTGGCTTGCCGGCAAGTGCAAGGTGCGCTTCGCCGATAGCTTCGTTCATGGTTGGGTGTGCGTGAATCAAAGTTGCAACGTCTTCTGGGTATGCCTCCCAGTTCACGATGAGTTGCGCTTCGCCAATCTGCTCACCAACGCGAGAGCCGATCATGTGAACGCCAACGACTGGGCCGTTGTTTTGGCGAATTAACTTGATGAAGCCTGCAGTGCCAAGAATTTGGCTCTTGCCGTTACCGCCCAAGTTGTATTCATAAGTCGAGATGTTGTCAGCGCCAAACTTCTCGGCAGCTTTAACTTCTGATAGGCCAACCGATGCAATTTCTGGTTCGCAGTAGGTGACCTTTGGAATTCCGTTTTCATCGATTACAGCAGGCTTTAGGCCGGCAATCTCTTCGGCAATGAAGATTCCCTGCTGAAAACCGCGGTGAGCTAACTGCAAACCAGGAACGATGTCACCGGCTGCGTATGTTCCGGCAACGCTGGTTTCGAGACGGTCGTTAGTCAACACCCATCCGCGATCCATGTTGATGCCGTTTTCTTCGTAACCGAGGCCTGCTGTGTTTGGCCCGCGACCCACGGCAACAAGCAAGAGTTCTGCTTCGAGTTTCTCGCCACTCTCAAGCGAAACAACAACACCGTTTTCGTGCTGTTCAACACCCGAGAAGCGAACGCCGGTCTTGAATTCGATTCCACGTTTGCGGAACGCGCGCTCAAGCGCCTTGCTGACCGCAGCGTCTTCGTTCGGAACAAGTGTGGGAAGACCTTCGATAATCGTCACTTCGGTGCCGAATGAGCGCCAAATCGATGCAAACTCAACTCCGATAACGCCGCCGCCAAGAACGATGACCTTGTTTGGAACAAATGACATCTGAAGCGCGTGCTCAGAAGTGATAACGCGGCCACCGATTTCGAGGCCAGGCAGCGAGCGCGAGTATGAGCCAGAGGCGAGAATCAGGTTCGTGCCTGTGTAACTGTCGTCGCCAACCTGAATGGTCTTCGGGCCAACCATGCGACCTTCTCCAGCAACAACGGTGACGTTCTTTGAGTTCACTAGGCCAGTGAGACCCTTGAACAGCTTGTCGACGATGCCATCGCGGTATGAATTAACCACGTTCATATCGATCGAACCAAACTGGGCGTTGATTCCATAGTGAGCTGCGTCTTTAACTACGTCTGCTACCTCAGCAGCGTGCAAGAGGGCCTTGGTAGGTATGCAACCACGGTGAAGGCAGGTGCCGCCGAGTTTGTCTTTTTCGATAAGCGCGACGCGCTTGCCCAATTGGGCCGAGCGAAGAGCAGCTGCGTAGCCACCGCTTCCTCCACCAAGAATTACGAGGTCAAAATTGTGCTCAGCCAAAACGGACTCCTAGATAAGGTCGGCAAACAAATCAACTTTACTACTGCCGACAGAGTGCTCGA
>JAGOAI010000006.1:13308-47980 GCA_017983965.1 Rhodoluna sp.
CCACCGAAGCCACCTGCGGCAAGTTTCTTTTCGTCGAGAATAGTGACGGTTACTGAAGAGCCCTTGGCCAATTTGCTGGCCTGGCTTGCGAAACTCTGCGGATAGAGATCATTTGCAGGCATGCTGACTAGATCGCGAGTGTCGTGCACGGCCGCGCGCATGACTTCGACGCGAGTCAGAGTTGCCGGCTTCACCTTAGTTTTGGTGGCTAAGACTACGGTCTGAGCTGGTGCTTTCTTGGCATCTGACTTATAGGCGTCATAGCTGTAGTGACCAACCGCATAGCCCTCGAGCAGTGAGAAGGCGTCGGCCTCAGACTTTACCGGCAAGCCAATTACAACTTGACGAAACTCGCCAAGGGTGCGACCAACCGTGCCTCCGAGGTAGCGAAGCGAGTCGGTGTCGCCGTTCTTAAAGCCGCCAACCAACGCAAAGAAACCGCCATTCGGGGCGGGAATCTTGACAACGCTGTCTGGGGTCGCCTTTGCGCCAAGTTTGACGAGGTCGAGGTTCTTTAGCGAGGTGATGTCAATCGAATCACTGACCAGCGTCAACTTTGACGCTTTCTCGGTCACACCGATAACGAAAACTGTGTCTTTTGCAAATGCCGGTGCGGTTGCCGCAACCTTGATGAAATGTTTAGCCATGCCAACACTCTAAACCCGCTCTTAGACTTATCTGCGTGGTTGAACCGAGCGAGTTATACGAACTGCACAACGATGATTTCGATGTGCCGGGGCAGCTGCATCTAATCGCAGCATTAACTGGTTTTACCGATGCGGGGTCGACGATCCAACAGTTCGCTGCTCACGTCTTTGAAAATCTAGACCACCGAGTCGTCGCAATCTTCGATAACGATGAACTGCTCGACTACCGCTCTCGTCGCCCAGTGATGTATTTCGAAAAAGATCACATCTCGTCTTATGAACCTTCAACCTTGGCTCTCTATTTAGTAACTGACGAAGTTGGCCAAAAGTTTCTCTTTCTGCACGGATACGAACCTGACTTCAAGTGGGAAGCATTCACGCAAGCGATTTTTGATCTGGTAGATATTTTCGACATCGAAGACTTCGCTTGGGTTCACTCGATTCCATTTCCGATTCCGCACACCAGAAATGTTGGCGTCACGATTTCGGGAAACAGAAAAGAGCTCATCGATCGAATTTCTGAATGGAAGCCACAAACGCAAGTGCCCGGAAATGTTCTTCACCTGCTCGAATTTCGATTCGCCGAAGAAGAGTTTCCTACAGCCGGTTTCGTAATGCTGGTGCCGCATTACCTGAGCGATGTTGATTTTCCTCAATCAGCCGTGACCGCTTTCGAACAAATCGCGTCGGCAACCGGTCTCGTCTTTCCGACAGATGATCTGCGCGAAGCCGGAAAAGCATTTCTCGTCGACCTAACTAGAAATGTCGCTGACAACCCAGAGTTAGCCAAAATGATCAGCACGCTTGAGCAGAGTTTCGCTAATGAAGACACGAATGTTCGTGGTCCGCGAATTTCTGCGCCTAAGCAAGAGGTTCCTAGCGCTGACGAAATCGCTGCCGAGCTAGAAGATTATCTATCGCTGAAACGCAAGCAATCAAACGAAGACAGTGCCTAAACTCCAAACCAATGCCGTCATGGCGGCTGCGACTTTTGCCTACTTCGCCTCGGTTATGCAGCGCAGTTCTATGGGTGTCGGTTCGTTATCGGCAGTTGAGAGGTTTCACACTTCAGCCACAGCTCTATCTGCACTCGCGGTTTTTCAGCTAATCGTTTATGCCGTGATGCAAATTCCGGTTGGCGTTTTGCTTGACCGCTTCGGCGCTCGAGTGTTAATTATCATCGGTGCAGTGTCGATGACAGTCGGCCAACTTGTTGTTGCGTTCGCAGAGACCATCGAGTTCGCTTACCTCGGCCGCATGCTTGTTGGTTTAGGTGATGCGTTTACTTTCATCTCAATGGTGCGATTGATTGTCGCTTGGAACACGCCGAAGCAAGTTCCGAAGCAACAGCAACTGCTAACAAGCCTCGGGCAGCTCGGCCAGATTGCAAGCGCTGTTCCGTTCGCGATTCTGCTTGCCAATGCCGGATGGCAAAATGCTTTTTCAATCGCAGCGAGTGTTGCGCTTCTCAGCGTAATCTTCTCGGTGCTGTTTATTCGCAACGAACCAGAGCACGAGCAGCACGCTCGTCACGAAATGACAATTCGCATTGCGACAAAGCAACTTTTAGAAAACATTCGATTCGCCGGAGTGCGAATGAGTTTCTGGACACACTTCACGTTGCAATCATCTGGTTCGGTGTTTGCTCTGCTGTGGGGAGTGCCGTATCTGGTTTCAGGTCAAGGGCAGAGTATCGAGTTCGCTTCAGCGATGCTGATCTTTCAGACGGCCCTCGGTTTAGTGCTCGGCTTTTTTCTAGGATGGCTTGCGTCAAACTACCCACTCATGCGCGTTCGAGTTGTTGTCTTGGTTTCAAGCGCAATCATTTTCGCTTGGATCATCATGGCCTTGGTGCCACAACGAGCGCCAGGGTGGCTGCTCGTGCTCTTAGTATTTGTAATCGCCACCGGTGGCCCCGCGTCGATGCTTGCGCTCGATTTCTCTCGAACATTTACGCCTAAGGAACGACTAGGTTCAGCCAACGGTTTCGTGAATGTTGGTGGCTTTCTAGCGACGTTTACAACGATGGCTTTGGCCGGTTCGATTCTTGACTTGGTTCAACGCAGCACCGGTTCGAGCAGCCCCTATACGCTCGAGGGCTTTCGCTGGGCCATGTCTGCGCAAATCATTGTTCTCGTTGTCGGGCTCGGCATGTTCTTGGTAGAGCTTCGCAAAACCAGGCGAACCGTCCCTGTCTAGAGCGGCCTGGCGGGGAATAATTTGGGCCAAAGTTGGTTGTCACTACTAACAATTAGGGCGCTTTCGGCTATTTGTCGGTGAAAAGTGGCATAATTGTTCGCAGACCCAGTCATTCCGCCAGGACTTGACATGGGTCCAAGTTATGCCCGATTCATCCCAGTTTCACTGATCACAGGCTCTGCCTGCAGGAGGCACCGATGGCCAGACAAGACGCACCAAAGAAGCGAAGCTTCATGGATAGGCTGACTGGCTCGCGAATCAAGGGGCAAACCGAGACCGCAGCATTAAAAGAGAGCAAGACCATTACTCCATCAGCAAGCAAGTCAGCAAAGCCAGTTAAATCGGCTTCAGCAGCCAAGGCCGCAGCTAAAGCCAAGCCAGTGGCAAAACAAGCAGCCAAGACCACGGCGAAGCCGAAGCCTGCAGCTAAAGCGCCTGCAAAGACCGCCGAGAAACCAAAGGTTGCTGCGAAGGCAAAGCCTGTTGCAAAAACAGCTAAGCCAGCGGCGAAACCAGCTAAGGCGGCAGCAAAGCCAGCCGCTAAGGCGAAGCCGGTAGCTAAGACCGCCGCTAAGCCGGCTGCTAAAGCCGCTTCGAAAACCAAAGCTGCTACCAAGCCAACAGCTAAGACCGCGGTGAAGCCTGTCTCAAAGCCAAAGCCAGCTGTAAAAAATGCGACCAAAGCGGCTGTAAAGCCAACGGCCAAGGCGAAGCCTGCAGTCAAGGCAGTGGCAAAACCAGCAGCTAAGCCTGCTGCCAAGCCAACAACCAAGCCGGCTGCCAAGTCGACCGGCCCAGCTTCGAAGTCAAAGCCGGCTAGCGAAAAGAAGCCAGCCAAGGGTGCGAAATTACCTAAGGGCATGGAGGCCGAACACGAAGAAGATCTTGACGACGAAGTTGAAGATCTTCCGATTGAAGTAATCGTTGCCGAAGCGGCCACTGCTGTTGATTTAACCGTCGAAGAAGACGCACACCTCGACGACGAAGAGGAACCAAAAGAAGATCACCCAGAGGGTGTTCTCGTCTTTGACAACAAAAAAGAAGACGACATTCCGGTTCAGACCATTTCGATCACTGGCGCAACCGCCGACCCGGTAAAGGACTACCTAAAGCAGATCGGTAAAGTTGCGCTTCTCAACGCTGAACTCGAGGTTGATCTCGCAAAGCGCATCGAAGCCGGCTTGTTTGCAGAAGAGAAGCTTGCAACCGACAAGAAACTCAGCAAAGAGATGCACAAAGACCTGACCTGGGTTGCCAAAGACGGTCAGCGCGCTAAAGCGCACTTGCTTGAAGCAAACTTGCGTCTCGTTGTATCGCTCGCAAAGCGCTACACGGGTCGTGGCATGCAGTTTCTCGACTTGATTCAAGAAGGAAACCTTGGCCTCATTCGTGCAGTCGAGAAGTTTGACTACACCAAGGGATACAAGTTCTCTACCTATGCAACCTGGTGGATTCGCCAGGCAATCACTCGCGCAATGGCCGACCAGGCTCGAACCATTCGCATTCCGGTTCACATGGTTGAAGTGATCAACAAACTTGCTCGTGTTCAGCGCCAGCTTTTGCAAGACCTCGGCCGCGAACCATCACCAGAAGAGCTGGCCCGCGAACTAGACATGACACCTGAAAAGGTCGTTGAGGTTCAGAAGTATGGCCGCGAGCCAATTTCGCTTTCGACTCCGCTTGGTGAAGATGGCGACAGTGAGTTCGGTGACTTAATCGAAGACGTTGAGGCAGTTTCACCTGTTGAGGCATCTGTTGCGAAGGCTCGCAATGAAGCCATTGAACGCTTGCTAGCAGGTCTCACAGAGCGCGAAGCGCGAGTGATCAAATCTCGCTACGGCCTAGTTGACGGCATCTCGAAGACTCTCGACCAAATTGGTGAAGAGCTCGGAGTTACCCGAGAGCGCATTCGTCAGATCGAAGCCAAGACCATGCACAAGTTGCAGCACCCATCGCGCGCACAGGCACTCAGGGACTTCGTAGGCCAGTAATGCTCTACCTTCCGGCGATTGCCTTCGGTCGTTTTGCGCGGGTTGCCATAAGGCGATTTCGCCCAGGCGGCGGTTCGGCACTGCCAGGCTTGATGCTCAGCAAGATCGCTCCAAGGTTGTTGGCAAAGTCACTGCGTTCGTTTCCGCAAGGTCTTGTCGTCATCACTGGTTCTGCCGGCAAATCGACCACGACCAAGATGGTCGTCGCTATAGCTCGCGCCCACGGTTTAGAAGTATTTACTAATCCATCAACGGCGAACATTCGCCAAGGGTTCTTTTCGGCGATTATCGAACGCAGCAATCTATTTGGTCGAATTCCTGGCGACATCGCCATACTTGAAATGGACGAAGGCCACGCCGATTCGATCACGGCAGAGGTCGCGCCGAGAATCGTGACGCTTTTGAACGTTCTAGAAGATCAACTAGATCGATTTGTCGACCCAGCGCTGGTGCGTCAGAAGTTGGCTGAAGTTGCCGACCGAGCAACCCAAAACGTTTTGCTCAATGCCGACGATCAGAACATCTTGATTATCGATCGAGACAAGCAATTGTCTGAACGCCAGTTCTTTGGAATCTCAAAGAGTGTGCTTGGAGAATCTGACCTCGGTGTTGCACCAACTTACCTGGCCGAGATCGCTAGGCCCGCGGTCTCTGCAGAGGTCGCAAATCTAAACGGAAAACGTTGCACTGTGCACATCGCAGAGCGTGAAGCAATCTTCGACTTGCCGAATCGTGGCATGCACTATGCCCTCGACGCAGTGGCTGCCTTGAGCACCGCCGCAAGCATTCTTGGCGAAAAGTTTGACTTAGAGCTCGCTGAGAGAGTTCTTACTGAGCTGCCACCGGTTTTTGCAAGGGGCGAGACCGTAACAATCAACGGGCAAGAAGTTGAGTTTGTTTTAGTTCAGAACCCGACGTCGTTTCAATTGAATCTAGACAATCTCGAACTTCCGGTTGAGCGATTGATGATTGCCATCGGCCGCGACGTTCATGACCCTTCTTGGTTGTGGACCGTCGACTTTTCAAGTTTGAAACGCGTCGATGTTGTTAGCGGTTATAACTGCGGCGAGATAGCCCTGCGCTTGGCCTATGAGAATGTTGAAATGGAATTCGTCGACGATGACCTGTTCATCGCGATTGACAAGTTTCTAGCTCTGCCAGCTCCGACGGCAGGAGTTAAGACGGTGCTGTTTTCGGCCGATGCGATGCGAAGACTCAGAAGACACCTCGGATTTACCAGCCCAGATGAGGTAGAGCGATGATCCGTCTACTCGAGCTCTATCCAGAGCACTTGAACTTAAACGGCGACAGAGGCAACCTGCTGGTGTTGCAGCGAAGACTCGAATGGGCGCAGGTGGCTGTTCAAACGTTCGCTCATCGCGCGGGGCAGCCATTGCCAGCAACGCGACCAGACTTCGTCTTGCTCGGGCACGGATCAACCGCTGCCTGGCGTCAGATCTATTCAGACTTAGCTCGCGTGGTTCCACAACTTGAAGATTGGATGCAACAAGGCACCCAATTGATGGCTGTATCTAGCGGTTTCGCTGCACTTCATGGCTTGAGCAAAGACCTGCCGGCGAGCATCGAGAGACGCGAAAGAGTCTCGAAATTTGTTTCTGTCGCAACTGAGAACTCAACTGTCGTGGGCTATCTAAACAGCGACCTCGAATTAGAGCCATTTATGCAATCTGGAAATTTCATGGCGACGCTGCTTCATGGGCCATTGCTCGCGAAGAATGTTGACCTCGCAGATGAGATCATCGAACGCATGCTTCAAGCGAAGATTGATTTGGTTCGCCAGCCTGATATTGAAAAGTTTGAGCAGGTTACAAAATATGCCCAGCAGGCCAAAGAGCTTGCTGCCGAATTAGCGGGAGAGTAGCTTCTCGGTTTCGTCGTGCCAGTTGAGAGCAATTGGCTCTAGCGCCTCGCGCTTTTCGTTGCCGTGGTGGCCGCAGAATAGAAGTTCGCCGGTGGCAAGCTCAACTCGAATGTAGGCCTGGGCTCCGCACTCATCGCAGCGATCGGCTGCAGTTAGTTCGGTAACTTGCTCTGGCTCTTGTTCGATTTCAGTTGGTTGCATGTAAATTCCTTCCGGTGCATCAATCTCAACACAGACCTGCGACAAAACAGTCCCATTGACACCTGATTTCGCTAACAGAGAATTTTTCGCGAACCGTGTAAATCCGTGGCTGAGAGCGAAGCCGCAGATAACATTGCCGAGTGTCTAAGAGCGAATATTCAGCCCGTCACCTCTCTGTGCTTGAGGGGCTTGAGGCCGTTCGCAAGCGCCCGGGCATGTACATCGGTTCTACCGACTCCCGTGGTCTCATGCACTGTCTCTGGGAGATCATCGACAACTCGGTAGACGAGGCTCTTGCCGGTCATGGCGGCGACATTGCAATTGTCTTGCACAAAGACTCGAGTGTCGAGGTTCGTGACAAGGCTCGCGGTATTCCGGTCGACATCGAACCGAAAACTGGGCTATCGGGTGTAGAAGTGGTCTTCACCAAGCTCCATGCCGGTGGAAAGTTCGGTTCCGGTTCATATGCCGCATCGGGTGGTCTTCACGGTGTTGGAGCCTCGGTCGTGAACGCCCTATCTGAGCGCCTCGATGTTGAGGTTGATCGCGACGGCAAGACCTACGCCATGTCGTTCAGGCGTGGAGAGCCAGGCATTTTCGACGATGCTAAGGGCATCAAGCCGAACAACCCGTTCAAGCCTTTCGAAGACGGCTCAATCCTTCGCGAAATCGGCAAGGTGTCAAAGAACGTAACCGGCACGAGGGTTCGCTACTGGTCTGACCCGCAAATTTTTATCAAGGATGCCAACTTCAGCATGGCTGACTTGACCGACCGAGCTCGCCAGACTGCTTTTTTGGTTCCTGGGCTGGGCATCAACATTGACGACCAGCGCTCTGGTAAATCTGAAAAGCAAGAATTCAAGTTCGCCGGAGGAATTGTTGAATTCGCCAACTACCTTGCCAAAGACACGCCTCTAACTTCGACCTGGCGTTTGTCGGGCAGCGGCGACTTCACCGAGACTATTCCGGTGCTCGGCGAAGACGGAAACATGGTTAGCCGAGAGGTCACTCGCAACTGTGAAGTTGACATCGCAGTTCGGTGGGGAACCGGCTATGACACTGAAGTTAAGTCATTCGTGAACATCATCGCGACACCAAAGGGTGGCTCTCACATCGCTGGTTTCGAGCAGTCGCTGCTAAAAACTCTTCGCGGTCACATTGACACCAATGCTCGCAAATTGAAAGTCGGCAACGACAAGGTCGAGAAAGAAGACATTCTCAGCGGTTTGACTGCCGTGGTCACAGTTCGTCTCGCCGAACCTCAGTTTGAGGGCCAGACCAAAGAGGTTCTAGGAACTCCTGCAGTTCGCAATATCGTCTCTAATGTCATCACCAAAACATTGAATGAAAGATTCAATAGTTCGAAGCGCGATGATAAAGCCCAATCTGCGCTTCTGCTAGAGAAGATCGTTGCCGAAATGAAGTCGCGAGTTTCTGCTCGCGCTCACAAAGAAACTCAGCGCCGCAAGAACGCCCTCGAGAGCTCTTCGCTGCCTAGCAAATTGGTTGACTGTCGAACTTCTGAGACTGGCGTAAGCGAGCTTTTCATCGTTGAGGGTGACTCTGCTCTGGGCACTGCAAAACTTGCTCGAAACAGCGAATATCAGGCACTGTTACCTATTCGTGGAAAAATTCTGAACGTGCAAAAGGCCTCGGTGTCAGACATGCTGTCAAACACCGAGTGCGCATCGATCATCCAGGTAATTGGCGCTGGTTCGGGCCGGTCGTTCGACATCGACCTGGCTCGCTATGGCAAGGTCATTTTGATGAGCGACGCAGATGTTGACGGCGCACACATTCGAACGCTGCTCTTGACTCTGATTTACCGCTACATGAAGCCACTTCTCGAAGACGGGCGCGTGTATGCCGCAGTTCCGCCGCTTCATCGCGTAGAGGTCATCAACCACGGCAGCAAGGCCAACGAGGTCATTTATACCTACTCGCAGTCAGAGCTCGAGAGTTTGCTCACGAAGCTTGAGAAGGCTGGCAAACGCTATAAAGAGCCAATTCAGCGTTACAAGGGTCTTGGCGAGATGGATGCCGACCAATTGGCCGAAACAACCATGGATAGGTCGAGAAGAACGCTTCGCCGAGTGAACATTCTCGATGCCGAGTTCGCAGAAAAGACCTTCGAGTTGCTCATGGGCAACGAGGTTGCACCTAGACGCGATTTCATTGTTGATTCAGCAGACAGCTTCGAGCGAGAGCGCATCGACGCCTAAAACCTCAGTTTTTTGCTTACTTATTGTTAGGCAGTGCCCATGGCACCGATTGAGCTTGAAACTTTAGTTCCGCTCGCGTCGCGCTTCGAGAGCTCAAGATCAAGATCGATTGGCTTTCCGTCAACTGTTGCGACCAGAGCATCTGCCGGGCCGACCCAGGCGAAGTAGAGCTGATCTTCGTTTCTAATGAACTTCTGAGCCCTTACGCCGCCTGTTGCGCGACCCTTTGCAGGAAACTCTGAAAGTTCACTCACCTTTGCACTGCCTGCGTCTGTGCCTGGCAAAGCGCTTGAGTTGTTCGCAGCGGTTACTACAACTGATTCCGGGTTAACGGCATTGAAGTAAATCGCATGAGCGTCTTTGGCTAGGTTGATTCCCGCAACACCAGATGCGCCACGACCCTGTGCTCGCACCGAGTCGACCTTAAAGCGCAATAGTTGTGCATCATTTGTTACGAATATGAATTCCTGAGAGTCGTTAGCGTCGCAGGCGCCGACCAGTTCGTCGCCCGTTTTCAGAGAAACGATTTCGAAATCATTCTTTGTTGGCCACTCGGGCGAAACTCGCTTTACGGTTCCAAACTTGGTTCCAATTGCCAGTTCTGCAGTGTCGCTGAGTTCAAAAGCGTGCAGCAAACGTTCCTTTTTGGCTAGTGCCAAGAAATCGGAGGCCTTTGCGCCGCTTGCCAGGTCGGTTGGGTCGGCAACGGCTGGAATGTCGGCGACGTGAACTCGAACAATTCGGCCAGCACTGGTCACAAATCCGATATCGCTTCTTGTTGAAGTTTTGATGCGATTGGCAACTGCGTCATGCCTCTTGCGCTTTGAGCCCACAACAATGCTTATCTCGTCGGTGTCAATTCGAGAGATTAGTCCGCTGGTGGTAACACGCACGATGCTTGGCGAGTCGGCCAGTTGGGCATCCATGCCGGCAATCTTTGATACCGCGACGGGTTTGATTTCTTCGAATTCAGAAATGAGAGTTGTTCTTCTTGCGTCGCCGTATTTTTCGGCAACCTCTGCTAGTTCGTTTGAAACCACTTCGTTCAAAGCCTGTTTGGTTGCCAGAATGCGCTTTAGTTCTTTGATTTCGGTTAGTAGCTGCTTCTTTTCAGCCTCAAGTTCGATTTGTGAAAACTTTGTCAACCGACGAAGGCGCAGCTCGAGAATGTATTCGGCTTGTAATTCTGAGAGATCAAACACTTGTCGCAACTTTGTGCGAGCCTCGTCAACTTCGTCGCTCGTGCGAATTACCTGGATAACCTCGTCGATGTTCAAGACCGCAATGAGCAATCCTTCAATCAAGTGCAGTCTTGCTTCTCTTTTACCAAGGCGGTTTGCAGTGCGTCGCTTTATTACCTCGATGCGGTGCGTGAGGTAAACACTCAACATGTCTCTAAGGCCGAGGGTGGCAGGTCTTCCGTCAACCAGCGCGACGTTGTTGATGCCGAAGGAGTCTTCCATTGGTGTGAAGCGGTAAAGCAGGTCGAGCACTACCTGAGGGTCAAAACCGGTCTTCAACTCGATGACCAGTTTGAGGCCATTCGTGCGGTCAGTGAGGTCGGTTACGTCTGCGATTCCCAGGAGTTTCTTGGCGTTGACGCCATCTTTGATTTTCTCGATGACCTTCTCTGGTCCGACTAAATAAGGCAGTTCGGTGACAACGAGACCGAGTTTGCGTGCCGAGACGCTTTCTACCGAAACTCGCGCGCGAGTCTTGAACGAGCCCTTGCCCGTCTCGTAAGCGTCTTTGACGCCATCTAACCCCATGATGATTCCGCCGTTTGGCAAATCTGGCCCAGGCACAAATTTCATAAGTTGTTTTGTCGTTGCCTCGGGGTTGGCTAACAGGTGGATCGCAGCAGCAACCACCTCGCGCAAGTTATGTGGAGGCATGTTCGTTGCCATGCCGACGGCGATTCCCGAAGAGCCATTCACTAACAGATTCGGAAACGCTGCCGGCAGCACTTCTGGTTCGGTGAGTTGGGCGTCATAGTTTGGCTTGAAGTCGACAACATCCTCGTCTAGACCGTCGTTCATCAGCAATGCAGCGCTTGAGAGCCGCGCCTCTGTATACCTTGCGGCTGCTGGGCCGTCGTCGAGGCTACCAAAGTTGCCGTGACCGTCGATGAGTGGCACTCGCAATGTGAAGGGCTGTGCCATTCGAACGAGCGCGTCATATATTGCGCCGTCTCCGTGCGGGTGCAACTTGCCCATGACTTCGCCAGTGACTCGTGCTGACTTCACGTGACCGCGATCTGGACGAAGCCCCATTTCGCCCATCTGATAGACGATTCGTCTGTGCACCGGCTTTAGACCGTCGCGCGCATCAGGAAGCGCGCGTGCATAGATCACCGAATAGCTGTATTCAAGAAAGGAATCCTGCATCTCCTTGGTGAGGTCGATGTCGAGGATCTTCTCGTTTAGGTCTTCTGGGCTACTCATGTTCTCTATGGCTTTGCTGCCTATGGCAGACTTTTATCAATGACTTCGATGCTACCCGCGATACCCCCGGCATTCGGGAATCTAAAAGATGTGTTTCGCAGCGCTCAGCGATCAGTTCTTGGTTTAGATAACGCATTCAACTTGCCCGCAGTCGGCTCAGCAATTGTGATCATGGTTGACGGTCTTGGCGTCGAGAACCTGACTGCAGAAGCGAAGAGCGCTCCATTCTTATCGAGTGCACCGCGAGAGACCATCTACAGCGGATTCCCATCTACTACAGCTAGCAGCATCGTCAGTTTCGCGTCTGGCGTTTCAAACAGCGAACACGGTCTGTTTGGTTACAAAATCTATGACCGCAGTCGCGAAGCAGGTGTCAATTTGCTTTCGGGCATCGATAAATACTCAGTTCTCGACTATCTCAAAGTCGAGCCGATTTCTTCCGAAGAACCAGGTCAAGTGCATGCTGTCACGTTGCGGGAATATTCAGACTCGGGATTCACCCGAGCCACAATGCATCTGGCAGAGCATCACTTTGCCGACTCAATTGCAGGTCGTTTCGAAATCGCAGCGACTCTAGCGAACAGTCACGATGCTCTAATTTATGTATACGTTCCCGAACTCGATCAAGCGGCTCATCGCCACGGGGTGGCTAGTGCAGAATGGCGCAATCTTCTTTCTGATCTCGACATAGAAATTTCGAAGTTGTCGAAAATCCTGAAAGACAACACGGGTTTGCTAATTACTTCTGATCACGGAATTGTCGATGTTGCAAGCGAAAATCATGTGTTTCTCGACGAATTTATGCAACTTCGAGATCAACTGCTCGACGTTGCCGGCGACCCTAGGGTTGCCTTTCTCTACCTGCGTGAATCGAACAAGCTTCAGTCGATAAAAGAGTTCTTGCGTTCGCAGCTAGCCGATAGAGCGCTTGTGGTCCAGCCCGGCGAGCTCATAGCCGCGAGTTATTGGCAAGAGACCATTCTGCAAGACGAAGATTTGTTGCCAGATCTAGTGGTTATTGCCGAGTCATCAGTCGCGATTTATCATCGCGATTTTGCCAAAGCCAACAGTTTGAAGATGGTGGGGCAACACGGAGCCTTGTCTAGTGCAGAAATAAGGCTTCCGCTTATCGGCTTGGGTGCTTATTCTTCTTCGCTTTTAGTTCCCTGAACTATTTCATCGAAACTCGGAATGCTTGGCCGAGCATTACGCCTGGTAGGCGCTGGCCTTGGCTCATATTCTTCAAGATCAGGTTCATCGGCAGCTTGATGATTGGGTGTTGCTGGCTCTGCGACAACGTCCATTGTTTGCGTTGCCGTGCCGGGCTCTGGCTGTTCAGCCTGTTTTGATGAACGCTCTTCACGTTTTTTCTTGAGTGCGTCTAGAAGGTCGGTTGTAGTTGCGAGATTTTCATTTTCGGCGTGCGAGTCTGCAGTTCGGTTTGCCATTGCAACATCACTTGATCTGCCGATCGGAATTGCAGTTTCAACAAGCTGTGTATCAGCTAGTGATTCGGTGATGTTTTCTGTCTCGGTTTCGTTTGTCGCTTCTGCGGTAGAGAGACTAGGTGCAGTTCGCAACTTGGCAAACGTCTGCTCGCCGAGTGAGTTTTGAGTTGACAGCGTTATTGCTGTTTCGTTTTCAGGTGAAAGTAGTAGCCGCTTCGGGTCGAATGCCCAAGTCGCGGCGCTGCTAGCTGAGTCGCGTTCAAAATTGATTGAGATCATCCACTGGTGGTTTTCGTCGCGAACAGCTGACCAGTAGTTCTCGTTGACACCGCTGGCTTCAAGCCGGCTGGCGATGATTTCGCCAAACTCGATGTGGCTAATGTCGTTATAGCGATCACCTGCGATTGAAATGCGAACGCTCAGTGCGCTTGCTATTACGTGGCTGAGTTCGTCTTGAACAGGTGCAGCAAATTTTTCGATGTAACTTCTTGGATCACCAGATTTTGACACCAACTCATCGACTGTTGCTCCTGACCGAATTTCTGCCTGAATTTCTCGGGGAGACAATTGCACCGAAGACGTATTGCGTGATGAAGTGCTCTTGATTGCGCTTCTCAGTGAGTCATCGATTAGCACCCTGAACTGGTCGCCGGTTAGAGACTCGAGCAACAGGTATTCACCGTCGTTGCCGTTTAGCCTTAGCTCAGTCATGACTAGCTCCTTCATCTGCCAAAAGTTTGCCACTGGAATCTGAAATATTTGCGTATTTAGTCGGGCGAGTGTTGCAGTGTTTTTAGGAAATATGGCTAAACTCGGCGTGGATTGTTTGCTATTTCATTCATTTGGATGCAAACTATGCACGCTTGAGTTGAACGAACTGAAAGGTAGCGAATGGCCGCCGATTACGATGCACCCAAAAAGACCGACGACGACGCCGAGTCACTGGATGCCATCAAGGAGCGCTCAGCGCCTACCTCGACTGCTTCTCTAGACGCAGAAGAGGTGAGCATCGATGAAGATCACGACCGTGAGAACCTCATCGACGAAGCTCTAAACGTCATGGTGGTTCCACCGCAGACCGACGAATTCACCTGTTCAGAGTGCTTCATTGTGAAGCACAAATCGATGCTGTCAAAGAAAAAGGGCAAATACGGCGAAGTTTGCCTAGAGTGCGCTTAGGCGTTTAGCAACTCCACGATTTCATCGGCTCTTCTCGTCGAAACCAGAATGTAAGGCGTAGGGTCTTGCTGGTCTGAAACGGCAATCTTGACCAATCCTGGCAAACCACTTTTTAGAGCCAGAAATGCCCGCGAATCGAGTTTTGGCCCGCGCTCGGCGAACTGTGCTTCGGGTTCTATCGACAATGCATGTGCAAGAACCGTTCTTGGCAGAGTGGCTTTGCCTATTCGAAGTTCTTCGTTCGTCAAGACAATGGTTTTCGTAGTAGCCAAGCGAAGTGCGATCGATGCGACTGTCAAGACAATAGACAAAATCAGACCAAGGTCGGCGTTGATTGGAGCGAAAACCAACCAGACAGACGGTGCAATTAGAAGATTCGGCAAAAACGATGTGAGATTTGCAACCTGGAACTCTTTGTAAAGCCAGTTGCCTTCTGCTGTGTTGGGCATGAACTTAGACTACGCTCTTACTCTGATGAGTGACCTTCCTGTTCTAATTGTGACTTCGGGCGAAGTACCTAGGTACGCACACGCCGGAGATGCCGGAGCTGACATCCGCAGCAATGTTGCGCTGGTAATTGCTCCAGGCGAGCGGGCCACTGTGACCACAGGCATGGCAATCGCATTGCCGGCCGGATACGTGGGGCTGGTTCATTCACGCAGCGGTTTGGCTGCGAAGAACGGAATTATGGTGCTCAATAGCCCCGGCACTATCGATGCCGGCTATCGAGGCGAGATCAAAGTGACGCTATTGAACACAGATAAATCAACGGCTTTTGAAATCAATGTGGGCGATCGTATTGCCCAGCTTGTTGTCCAGAGAGTCGAACAGGCAAAATTTATCCAGGTTGATGTCTTGCCTGATTCAAACCGCGGCGATGGTGGCTTCGGATCTACGGGAGTCAAATAATGAACGACTATTCAACGTCACTTGGGCCTTTTGACAGCGAGCAACTCGAGGATGTTCGGCCATATATCGATTTTGATTCGATTCGTATTGAACCGAAAACAGACCTTTCGATAAGCGTAGAAGTCGAAGATGGGTCAAGCCGTGTAGTGGCGGTCACGCTTGACTTCGCGAATTCGAAACTGCAACTCATGGCATTTGCTGCGCCCAAAACCGAGGGCATCTGGAATGACATTCGTGCGGCTGTTGCTCAAAACATCGTGGCTCAGGGCGGCGAAGTCGAAGAGGGATATGGCGCAATCGGTGCCGAACTTATTGCCAAACTTCCGCTCGTTGATGATCAGGGGCGTGCCGCGGGTCACCGCTTAGCGCGATTCGTTGGTTTCGATGGGCCGCGATGGTGCCTTCGCGGAACAGTTGGTGGCGCTGCGATGACCGACCCAAAAGCGGCCGCAGACATAAACGATTTATTTCGAGCCGTAATCGTGCACCGTGGCGACACGCCATTGCCGCCGGGTGAAGCTTTGCCGCTCAGCGTTCCTGCTGGCTCGGTTCTTCCGCCAGGCATGAAGGCCTAATTTTGACCGAACAAGACCCAAAGGTTTCTTCTGCAGCCAATCGACTCGGAATTCGCACCGTCGATGGCAAACACGAGTTTGATCACAAGTCTTTGCTCTCATCTATGGGTGGAATTCAAGGAATCCTTGAGTCGGTTCTGCCAGGGTTTCTATTCGTGATTGTCTTTTCGTTCAATCGCAACGCCGAGTTGGCAGTGGCAGTCTCGGCAATCACCGGAGTTCTCTTCATTTTGGCCAGAATTATCATGAAAAAGCCACTCGTTCAGGCAATCAGCGGCCTCATTGGAATCGCGGTTGCCGCATTTCTAGCCTTGCGCGAAGGCGGAAGCGGGCGCGATTACTTTGTCACTGGTTTCATTACGAACCTTACCTACTTGATTCCTCTCGCCATTTCTGTTTTGGTGCGGTGGCCGCTTATTGGGCTAATTGCAGGCTTTTTGCTCGGCGAGAAGACCTCGTGGCGCAAGAACAAGACTGAAATGCGTGTATTCACGGCTGCAACGCTGCTCTGGGTGGGCATCTTCTCTGCAAGATTGCTGGTTCAGTGGCCTTTGTACCTCGCTAACAACCTGGCTGCGCTCGGCACGGCCAAGCTAGTTATGGGTCTGCCCCTCTACGCAGCGGGATTGTGGGTCACCTGGTTAATGTTGCGCAACGTCATTCAGCGTCGTGCGTAATGGTAATTTTGTCTTAGCAAAGTGGCTATTGATTGAGGAATAGATGTCAAAGGTAAACAGTTTCGGTTCTGCAGCAGATCTTAAAGTAGGCGACAAGTCATACAAGATCTTTCGACTCGATGCAGTCGAGGCTGCAACCCTCCCTTATAGCCTCAAGATCCTTCTTGAAAACCTTTTGCGAACCGAAGATGGCGCTAACATCACCGCCGAGCACATCAAAGCGCTGGTCAACTGGGTTCCTTCTGCAGAACCAGACACCGAGATTCAGTTCACACCAGCTCGCGTAATCATGCAGGACTTCACCGGGGTTCCTTGTGTAGTTGACCTCGCGACAATGCGTGAAGCAGTTGCCGAGCTGGGTGGAGATCCAAAGCGAATCAATCCACTCGCTCCTGCAGAAATGGTTATTGACCACTCGGTCGTTATTGATGTCGCCGGTTCTGCTGATGCCTTTGAGAAGAATGTTGAGTTTGAATACGCGCGCAATGGTGAGCGTTATCAATTCTTGCGCTGGGGCCAAACCGCATTTGACGACTTCAAGGTTGTGCCACCCGGCACCGGAATTGTGCACCAGGTCAACATTGAGTTCTTAGCTCGCACCGTAATGACTCGCGAAGTAAATGGTGAACTTCAGGCTTATCCAGACAGCTGTGTCGGCACCGATTCACACACAACCATGGTCAACGGTTTGGGAGTTCTAGGTTGGGGAGTAGGCGGCATCGAAGCCGAGGCGGCCATGCTCGGTCAGCCAGTTTCAATGCTCATTCCTAAGGTTGTCGGTTTCAAGTTGAACGGCAGCATTCCAACCGGCGCAACCGCAACAGACGTAGTTCTGACGATCACTGAGATGCTTCGCAAGCACGGCGTCGTTGGCAAGTTCGTTGAATTTTATGGCGCGGGCGTTGGTTCTGTTCCACTTGCCAACCGCGCGACTATCGGAAACATGAGCCCTGAGTTCGGATCAACGGCAGCTATTTTTCCGATTGACGAAGTCACGCTCGACTACTTGCGAATTACCGGTCGCCCGCAGGAGCAAATTGACCTGGTTGAGGCATACGCAAAGACCCAAGGTCTTTGGCACGACCCAAGCGTTGAACCTAAGTTCAGCGAATACCTTGAGCTAGACCTCAGCACCGTGGTTCCTTCTATTGCAGGCCCTAAGCGCCCACAAGACCGAATTATCTTGAGTGAAGCCAAAGAAGCCTTTGAATCGGCTTTGCCAACCTACGCTCCAGCGATGTCGAACCCTGCAAACGTCGCAGGTGAAGATTTCAGCGTAGATCACGGCCACGTAACCATTGCGTCGATCACATCTTGCACAAACACTTCGAACCCATCGGTGATGCTTGCGGCTGGTCTGCTAGCGAAGAAGGCTGTCGCGAAGGGCCTCAAGGCAAAGCCTTGGGTCAAGACCTCATTAGCGCCTGGTTCGAAGGTCGTCACCGAGTACTACTCGAAAGCAGGTCTAACCGATTCTCTCGACGCACTCGGCTTCAATCTTGTGGGTTACGGTTGCACAACTTGCATCGGAAACTCTGGTCCGCTTGAAGAGAGCATCTCTGCCGCGATAAATGCCAACGACTTGGCGGTCACGGCCGTTCTCTCTGGCAACCGCAACTTCGAAGGCCGCATCAATCCAGATGTGAAAATGAACTACCTCGCTTCACCGCCGCTAGTGATTGCCTATGCGCTTGCCGGCACCATGCATTTCGACTTCGAGAAAGACGCACTCGGCCAAGACGCTGAGGGCAACGACGTTTATCTTGCAGACATTTGGCCAACCCCGGTTGAAGTTCAAAAGACTATTGATGAATCGATCAACAGCGAAATGTTCACCAGTCAATATGCTGGCGTCTTTGAGGGTGACGAGCGCTGGAAGGCCTTGCCAACACCTAAGGGCGCAACATTTGACTGGGATGAAAAGTCAACCTACGTGCGAAAAGCTCCATACTTCGATGGAATGAAGAAGACTCCTGAGCCAGTTAAAGACATTCACTCAGCACGAGTGTTGGCAAAACTTGGCGACTCTGTGACCACTGACCACATCAGCCCGGCCGGTTCGATCAAGGCCGATTCACCGGCCGGCAAGTACCTGACCGAACACGGCATCTCGCGCGTTGATTTCAACTCGTATGGTTCTCGTCGTGGCAACCACGAAATCATGATTCGTGGAACTTTCGCGAACATTCGTTTGAAGAACCAACTGCTCGATGGTGTCGAGGGTGGCTATACTCGCGATTTCACCCAGGCTGATGCGCCTCAGGCATTTATCTTCGATGCATCTGCAAACTACCAAGCAGAGTCAACTCCGCTGGTGATTCTTGGTGGCAAAGAGTATGGGTCAGGATCGTCACGTGACTGGGCGGCCAAGGGAACCAGTTTGCTTGGTGTTCGTGCGGTTATTACCGAGAGCTTCGAACGAATTCACCGCAGCAACCTAATCGGCATGGGAGTGTTGCCACTTCAGTTCCCAGCTGGCCAGAGCGCAGATTCACTTGGCCTTGATGGAACTGAGGTCTTCGACATTTCGGGTGTCGAGAAGCTCAACGAAGGCGTCACGCCGAAGACTGTTCGAGTCACTGCAAAACCTTCTGCTCATTCAGCATCTGGCAAGCAAACCATCGAGTTTGACGCCGTTGTGAGAATTGACACACCAGGTGAGGCTGACTACTACCGCAATGGCGGCATTCTTCAGTATGTGCTTCGAAGCCTGGTCGCCTAGGAATTGATGGCTAACCTAAACGGTTAGAAAAGACATGACAATTCTCGATGGCGTGAACGGCCCAGAAGACCTCAAGGGCCTCTCTGATGCCGAGATGCTGACTCTTGCCAGTGAGATTCGTTCATACCTGGTTTCAGCGGTTGCCAAGACCGGCGGTCACCTCGGGCCAAACCTTGGTGTTGTTGAAACTACGCTCGCGATTCATCGTGTGTTCGACTCGCCGCGTGACAGCATCGTCTTCGATACAGGTCATCAAAGCTATGTGCACAAACTCCTGACTGGTCGCAAGAACCTCGATTCGTTGCGTCAAAAGAACGGCATTGCGGGCTACCCCCAGCGTTCTGAGTCTGAACATGACATCGTAGAGAGTTCACACGCGTCATCTTCGCTCAGTTGGGCCGATGGCATCGCAAAGGCCTATCGCCTCACCAATCAGAACGATCGATATGTAGTCGCGCTGATCGGAGACGGTGCGCTAACCGGCGGTATGGCTTGGGAAGCCTTAAATAACATCTCTGACGACAACGACCGCAAGCTTGTAATCATCGTTAACGACAACGGAAGGTCGTATGCACCAACCATCGGTGGCTTTGCTCGCACACTAAACAACATTCGCACTGAGCAGACCTATCGCCGGCTATACAGGCTGAGCCGCAAATTCTTTGAAAAATTTGGTGTGGTTGGACGCATGGCCTTCTCGGTAGCCAGGGGAGCAGGAAAGGGCTTGCTCGGCTCTGTAACGCCGAAGAGCATGTTTCCTAACTTAGATCTCAAATACATCGGACCTATCGACGGTCACGACCAGAAGGCCGTTGAGCAAGCCCTAGAGCAAGCCAAGAAATACGCTCATCCGGTTATCGTTCACGTAATAACCCAAAAGGGCAAGGGTTTCGACCCGGCCGTTATGAATGAGGCAGATCAATTTCACGCGGTGGGTCAAATCAACCCTGAAACCGGTGAATCTCTCGAGGCAGCAACCTCGTCTTGGACCAAAGTTTTTGGCGAAGAAATTGTCAAACTTGCAGATAAAAACGAGCGCATCGTTGCAATCACTGGTGCAATGCTCAACCCAGTGGGCTTAGCTGCTTTTGCAAAGAAGTTTCCGAACCGCGTCTTCGACGTTGGCATCGCCGAACAGCATGCAGTAACCAGCGCTGCAGGAATGGCTTTCGGTGGCCTACACCCAGTAGTCGCCGTCTATGCAACGTTTATGAATCGAGCCCTAGACCAGGTTCTCATGGATGTTGCACTTCACAAAGAAGGCGTCACCTTTGTGCTCGATCGAGCTGGAGTTACGGGCCCAGATGGCGCTAGCCACCACGGCGTGTGGGATCTAGCCATCTTTCAGGTTGTGCCTAACATTCGAATTGCTGTGCCTCGTGATGCGTCGCTGCTTAGAGAGCTGCTCGCGGAAGCCATCGCAGTCGAAGACGCACCAACACTGATTCGATTTGGAAAAGGTTCGGTTGATGGCAACATTGAGGCGCTTAGAACACTCGGTGATGGCGTTGATGTGCTGCGTGAGAGTGCATCAAAAGACGTGCTCTTGGTAGCTGTTGGATCAATGGCAAAGGTTGCACTTTCGGTGGCCGAGCTACTCGCGGCACAGGGAATAGGGGCTACCGTGATTGATCCACGTTGGGTTATTCCGGTTGCCCAATCGGTTGTTTCGCTAGCCGCAGATCACCGCCTGGTCGTTAGCATCGAAGACGGCATTCGCGTTGGCGGCATAGGAACCAGAATTCGCCAGGCAATGCGAGCCGCACAGGTCGACACCGCACTCAATGAAATCGGTTTGCCTGATGAGTTCTTAGAACACGCAACTCGCGACGAAATTCTCGATCGTGTTGGATTGAATGCCCAGACCATCGCACGAGACATCGTTGCTCAAGTTCTAGGGGCGAAGGTTCCTTATGCTCGACAAATCGAAGATTCTTCGAAGAGTCAAATTAACTTTTAGGATCTTCTTCGACTTTTGGCAATTCAAATGTTGAACTTTGATTAATGGCGTTAGCAATCACTTCAGCGATGAGTTCAATTTGCCAGCGACGAGCTGAGAAACTCAGTAGTTCCGCGGCAATGTCATCTGGTGTCGCCTTATCACGTTCAATCCAACAGATTTGCCTGATTGTTTCTGGAGAAACAAGGTTCTCAATTGGCAAGTTCATTTTGTTTGCAACTTCGGTAATCATGAAGCGGGTGCAGATAAGCCGCTGGTGCGCCTTTGGCCATTTGCTAGGCCAATTTCTATGGTTCGGAATTCCCGTTGCTGCGAGCCTCAGCGGCGGCAAGTCTCTGCTTCGCTTTGCCTCGTCGATTGCCGCCCACCAGGTGTCAAGGTAAGTTCTAGAGGCCCGTCCGGCAAAGTTCTTTGAGTTGGCAAGTTCTGGCCTGCTTGCCGGGATGCACTTTGCGACAGATGAAATCGAACTGTCTGGAATCAGCCGGCCTGGCGCAACGTCAAGTTTCTGGCCGAGGCTTTCACGTGCCTGCCAAAGGGCTCTCGCCACGGCCAATCCCTGTTGGTTTTTCACTTCGTGCAGTCCAGTGGTGCCGCGCCAGCGATCTGGTTTCTCTGGCTTCGGCCTGAACCTAAGCAAATGTTCGAATTCTTCAAAGGCCCAGTCGATCTTGCTTTTCTCTTCTAGGTCTTTTAGCAACAGACGAGCTAGTTCGTGAAGCACATCTACGTCGAGAGCGGCGTAGTCAAGCCAACCCTGCTCAAGAGGGCGCTTGCTCCAGTCGACAGCGCTGTGTTCTTTGGCGAGTGACAGATTAAGAAAATGTTCGACGACAGCGCCCAAACCCACTCTCGGTAAACCGGCAATGCGTGAACCCAGTTCGGTGTCAATAATTTTCGAAGGAGTTAGGCCAAGTTCAGCTAGACATGGCAAGTCTTGGGTCGCGGCGTGCAATATCCAGGTATCGGTCGAGAGAATTTGAGCGAGCCCTTGGAATGGTCGAGTGTCAACCTCGGGTGAAATGGCGGCGGGATCAATCAGAAATATTTCCCCGTCAGCTCGAGCTACCTGAATTAGGTATGCCCTCTGACCATATTTGAACCCAGAGGCACGCTCTGCATCAATGGCGAAGGGCCCGGTGTACCCTTCAAGTCGTGAAACTGCACTGGCAAGCGTGTCTGGGGTGTCAATAAAAACGACTTGTCTGCGCGCCTTGAGCAGCGGTTGAATCTCTGTTTCAGTCATCGGCGATGAACTTCGCCTACCCCTGGCGTCAATTCGAACCCAGACATAATGCAGAGCAAGTTTTGCCACGCCTCGAAGTGCTTAGAGATTTCTGTTCCGTGAGGTGACCAACTAGCACGCATCTCAAGTTCAGAGTGGTTCTTTTCATTGGCCATTATTCCATGACCTTTTGAGATGATTCTCGTAGTTGTGCCAGCAATGGCGGAGTGCTCAGCTTCGGCAATTGTCAATGCATCCGTGAGCCAAGTGAAAGTTATGTCTGCGCTTTGGTCTTCAGTACCGATGTCATTCTCTAGAGGTGCTCGCGAGAAGCAAACGATTCTGAAATTTGTGGTCCAATTTTCTTGGGGCTGTGGTGACCAGAACAGAACAAATCGGCCAGTGCCGAGACTGCCGGGCACTTCGCTGGTTTCGCTAGAAACCTCAGCCGAAAATGCGATTGCGTGGGTTGCTATATCTTTTGGCGCCGCGAGTTCTTCGATTTGAAGCTCGGCTCTTATCGCAGCCTGGCGAATCGAGAAGACAGCAGCCTGAAACTCAGGCGCTAGTACCTCGGCGTTTTCTACTGTCATTGCAACAGGATATTGTGGCAAGCTGCTGAATCGGCTCTGCCACGCCGATTTAGCGTTGCATTATCAAGAACGATGAACCGTCGATTTGCGTGCTATTTGTGATCTGAAAGTCGTTCAGGTTTAGTTCGGCAACGAAGGTTGAAGCCAACTCTTGAGCGTGTTCTGGTGTCGATGCGCCGCTAACAGTTAGGCAAAGTTGATCAATCAATCCGAGAGCACCTAACAAGGCCGAAACAGTTTTGCCGGTTTCGAAGAGTAGTTTTTGCGTTTTTTTAGTCGCATTCTGCACAGCCGAGGTTAACTCAGAACTCTTTACAAGGTCGACCGCGTGCTTTTGGTCATTGGCTGTAGCGGCTTCTAGGCCGCGAAAGTTTGCCGTCTTTGACCAAATCTCTATAGGGGCGAATTTCGAAGGCTTGTAATGCTCGGTTGCTGCTGTTGCTGCATCGGTGATTATCAGTCCAGACAAGCTTCTGAGGTGCAAGAGAAGATCTCTGTCTGAAGCAGACGAAATTGATCGACTCGACCCATCAGGGCCTGCTGTTTGGACGTTGCTATCGATGACCATGTTGAGCCGATTGCCCTCGAAGGCACGATAGTGCGTCAATAGCTCTTCGAGCTCGGTCACTATTGCTTCTCGCTAACCTGTCGCTTAATTCTGGCTAGCATTCCACGAATGCCTCTCATTCGCAGGGGGCTTACTAATTCTGTGAGCGAGAGCATTGAAGGAAAATCGTCATCGAAATTCAAGACATCTTCGATTGTTTGCTGATCTAGTGCCGTGTGCAAAATGCTTGCGAATGCCCTAGTCGTAGGCGCTTCTTTGGGAGCTGTTAGAAACAGCTGAACCAAACCGTCGACGACTTCGACAAAAAGGTAAACCGGCGACTGACATTCCTCGACGCGTTCGAGCAGGTCGGGGTGATCGGCATACCTGGTTGGAAGTTCGGGTAGTTCGTTGGCGAAATCGAGCAGAAGTTCGAGTCGGTGCTGTTTTTCTAGCGCTTGAAAGTCTTCTGCAATTGCAATCGCCGGGTTGGTTAGTTTCACCAAATTAGGCTAACGCAGGCCAAGAACCACGCGCTTCACCTTTGACAATTGGAACGCCGACCAAGCTGCCCCATTCAGTCCATGAACCGTCATAATTTTTGACGTTGGTGAAACCAAGCAAATATTTGAGCACGAACCAGGTGTGGCTAGATCTTTCGCCAATGCGGCAGTAGGCGATGATTTCCTCTGATGAAGACAAATTTTCGCTGTCGACATAGAGCGCTCGCAACTCAGAAGCGCTTCTGAATGTGCCGTTATCGTTTGCAGCTTTAGACCAAGGGATCGACGCAGCGCCTGGAATGTGACCGCCGCGAAGAGCGCCTTCTTCTGGGTAGTTCGGCATGTGAGTGCGCTCGCCCGAGTATTCCTGCGGGCTTCTGACGTCAACCAATGGTTTACCTAGGTGAGCGAGAACGTCGTCTCTGTAGGCGCGCAAGGTGCTGTCATCGCGCTTAATCACTGGATATTCGCTTCGGGTCAATGCGGGCGCATCGATGGTCAGCTCGCGACCTTCGGCTATCCAGGTTTCACGACCGCCGTCGAGCAGGCGCACATCTTCGTGGCCGAAGAGCTTGAAAACCCAAAGGGCATAAGAAGCCCACCAGTTTTTGTTGTCGCCGTAGATGACAACTGTTGTGTCTCGGCAAATGCCTCGCGACGAGAGCAATTCGGAGAACTTCTCGCCGTCTAGGTAATCGCGCAAAACTGGGTCGTTCAAATCTGTGTGCCAGTCAATTTTTACGGCTCCTGGAATGTGGCCGGTTGCGTAAAGCAACAAGTCTTCATCTGATTCAACAATGACCAGATTTTCTGCACCCAGGTTGGCTTGAAGCCAATCAGTGCTAACTAAAACCTCAGGATGGGCGTATTCGTTGATTTTTGTTGAATCGTCAAAACCTAGGGGCATCAGAATGTCGCTTTCTTCACTACAAATGAACTACCCATCTAGGCTAAGTGTTGAACGGAATCCGCGCTAGACCCGAGGTAAGAATTGGCAAGAAACCAGGGCTTCATTTCGCTCATTGAGCGAACTCCTGAGCCGAGCACCGCTCGTTTGCTTGCCGACTTGGTTCCTCCAAGAGAATTCGCGAGCGCGAGTTTCAAGAGTTACATTCCTCACGCTGAATTTCAGTCGCAGGCTGTTGCTTCGAAGATTGCGCATGACTTCGCCACCGGTGCGTCACTGAAGCGTGGACTCTTTGCAAAAGCTGTTCAGCCTAAGATCGGCATTTATCTCGATGGCGGCTTCGGAGTTGGCAAGACCCACTTGCTCGCATCTACCTTTCACTCATTCAAGGGCACTAAGGCGTTTGGCTCATTCATTGCTTATACAAGCTTGATTGGTGCTCTCGGCTTCGCGAACGCTGTGAACGCCTTGAAAAAATATCAGCTTCTCTGCATCGATGAGTTTGAACTTGATGATCCGGGCGACACAATGATGATGTCTCGGCTGCTTTATGAACTGACTCAAACCGGTGTGAAGTTCGCGGCGACATCAAACACCCCACCGAGTGCTCTCGGAGAGGGTCGGTTTGCCGCCGAAGACTTTGCGCGAGAAATTCATGGCATCGCCGACCAGTTTCAGATGGTGCGAATCGACGGCGAAGATCACAGGCATCGACCCACAGACGTTTCACTCGACACCTATAGTTCAGAGCAAGTTGTCGCTTGGTTAGATGGCAGTGCGATGTCAGCGCTTGATGATTTCGACGCCTTTCTCAAACACCTGGGCAAGGTGCATCCCTCGAAATATGGCTTATTGCTCGAGGGCGTTAACAAGTTGGCATTGACCGGTGTGCACGTCTTAAAAGATCAGGCAGAGGCGCTGCGTTTTGTCGCATTCGTTGACAGAGCCTATGAGCAGCAGGTTCTGATTAGGGGAGCAGGGTTAGACACCACCAAGGTGTTCTCACCCGAACACGTCGCTGGCGGTTACAAGAAGAAATACCTTCGAGCAATCTCGCGCCTAGGAGCCCTCGGCGCCTAAGTATTTACAAAAGCGAAACAAATCACTTCACTTTCTGAAACCTGCTGTCATCAAACTGCATGTATGCCGCAGCTCGTGGCAGATCTTCATTTAGAAAGAGGTAAACAAGTGGATCAAGGAAATACCGCTTTTGTTCTAATTTGTGCGGCGCTTGTATTGCTGATGACCCCGGGCCTAGCGTTCTTCTACGGTGGCATGGTTAAGGCCAAGAGCGTTGTCAGCATGATGATGCTTAGTTTCGGGTCGCTCGGATTGATTGCAGTTCTATGGGTTCTCTACGGGTTCGCAATTTCATTCTCAAACGCCGGCACTGGCGCTTTCTATGGAATCGACGGTTGGTTTGGAATCGACCTGAACTCGCTTGGCCTCACGCAGCAGGTTCACGATTCGCTCAACATGACCGATTCTGACAGCTACCCATCGTTGGCATTCGTGTCATTCCAGGCTACTTTCGCGATCATCACAGTCGCCCTAATTTCAGGAGCAATCGCTGACCGTGCGAAATTTGGGGCATGGATGGTGTTTGCCGGTCTCTGGGCAACCATCGTTTACTTTCCGGTCGCAAACTGGGTGTTCAACTTCACGCTTGGCGAAGACGGCTCTGTAATCGACGGTGGCTGGATTGTTTATAACCTTGGCGTAATCGACTTCGCCGGTGGCACAGCTGTTCACATCAATGCCGGTGCTGCCGGACTTGCTCTCGCAATCATTCTTGGCAAGCGTTTCGGTTTCAGCAAGGGCATCAATCAGCCACACAACGTTCCTTTGACTTTGCTTGGCGTTGCCTTGCTTTGGTTCGGCTGGTTCGGATTCAACGCTGGTTCTGAGGTAGCAGCAGACGGTCTTGCCTCGCTAGCTTTCATTAACACAATCGGTGCACCTGCGGCCGCAATGCTCGGATGGATTCTGATTGAGAAGATTAAGCACGGCAAGGCAACTTCAATTGGCGCTGGTTCTGGTGCAGTCGCCGGTCTAGTCGCAGTAACCCCAGCTTGTGCTTCGCTCGACCCAGTTTGGGCCTTGCTGCTTGGGCTAGTTGCCGGTGCTCTATGTGCACTCGCGATTGATCTAAAGTTTGCTCTCGGCTTCGACGACTCTCTAGATGTCGTCGGAATCCACCTCGTCGGTGGAATCGTTGGAACGCTCTGGATCGGTCTCTTCGGCAACAACGTTGGCGCAGTCTTCGGTTTCGGTTTTCACCAGTTGGCAATGCAGGCATTAGGCGCTGCCGCCGTGCTGGTCTACAGCTTTGTCATGGCCCTGGTGCTCGGTTTCATTGTCGAGAAAACTATTGGTTTCAGAGTTAAGGCAGAAGACGAAATTGCTGGCATCGACACCGTGGTTCACGGCGAAGAGGCTTATGCCTTTGGTGCAGATCGCGGCTAATTAGTAGTTAGATATTTGCAAGTCCTGAGAAAGGCATCCGAGAGGGTGCCTTTCTTTGGCGTTTAGTTTGGAGTGACATGCATCAAGACACCACGATGTTTCTAATCATCTGTTCAGCACTTGTTTTATTCATGACGCCTGGCTTGGCCTTCTTCTATGGCGGGCTTGTGCGTGCCTCGAGCGTTGTCAGCATGATGATGATGTCATTTGGTTCGCTGGGCCTAGTATCAGTGCTCTGGATCATCTACGGCTATTCGATAAGTTTCTCTAACCCGGTTGACGATGGTTTCTTCGGCATCGACGGCGTTTTTGCGATTTCGGTTGAAAAGTTATTCATGAATGACGCGTTGCTTGCCGCCAAAGCAGGTGATGGCTATCCCTTTGCCTTCGCGGGGTTTCAAGGAACTTTCGCAATTGTTACAGTCGCACTAATTTCAGGTGCGATCGCCGACCGGGCAAAATTTGGTTCGTGGATGCTGTTTGCGGCTCTCTGGGCTACCATCGTCTACTTTCCGGTGGCTTCATGGGTTTTCAACTTTTCACTTGCTGAAGACGGCACTGTCAAATCAGGTGGCTGGCTGGTTCACGAGATCGGTCTTCTCGATTTTGCAGGAGGAACCGTCGTTGAGGTCGCCTCAGGCGCTTCAGCGCTTGCAGTTGCGCTCGTCGTTGGCAAGCGCTTCGGCTTCACCAAGGGAATGCACGCTCCTCATAACGTGCCCCTGGTGCTCATTGGTGTAGCAATTCTCTGGTTCGGGTGGTTCGGTTTCAATGCGGGCAGCGAACTGGCAGCCGATGGAATTGCGTCGCTTGCATTCATGAACACTTTGACAGCACCGGTTGGAGCAATGCTGTCGTGGACCCTGTATGAAAAGTTGAAGCACAAGAAGGCAACATCAATTGGTGCCGGAACCGGAGTCATCGCTGGGGCTGTCGCGATTACGCCCTCTTGCGCATTTCTGTCTCCGATCTGGGCGCTTCTTCTCGGGTTTATCGTTGGTGTGGTATGCGCCATTGCAATCGAAATGAAGTATGCACTCGGATTCGACGACTCGCTCGATGTGGTCGGCGTGCATTTGGTTGCCGGGCTCATTGGAACTTTGTACATCGGAATCTTCGGCAACAACGTGGGTCTTGCCTTCGGGCACGGTTTCGATCAATTAGGCAAGCAAGCTCTTGGATGTGTGGTGGTTGGTGTTTTCGCGTTCGTTGCGTCGTATCTAATTGCAGTGCTTATTCAAAAAACGATCGGATTCCGGGTTACAAGCACCGACGAAATCGCTGGGGTAGACCTTGTTCAGCACGGTGAGGTTGGCTACGCGGGAACAGATCCACGCTGGACCTGGCGTGGCTAACTAAGCCTTATTGTCGAAAGCGTGATCAGTATCGCTGTGACCGCGGCGGTAACGACAACGTTCGAAACCACCTTGAGCTTTTTCTGACGGCTATATTCGTGCCAGCGCTCTTTGATATTCGAGAAGACAAAGGCAAGACCAACGGCAAATGTTGCCAATAGTAGGCCCACGGCAATGAATACAAAACAAACAGCAAGCAGCACCTCGAGAGGGCTGGCAGTGCTTATGTTGAACATTGCACAAGGCTATGTCAATGTTGCGAAAATTGACGATTTTGGGTTAGAGTAGCGAGGTCTTGGAAACAGGACAACGCGGATGTGGCTCAGTTGGTAGAGCACAACCTTGCCAAGGTTGGGGTCGCGAGTTCGAATCTCGTCATCCGCTCGCAGTAGACGGGTTTTTGTTAGAGACTCGTGTGCAAGCACGGTGGAGTGGCCGAGAGGCGAGGCAGCGGCCTGCAAAGCCGTCTACACGGGTTCAAATCCCGTCTTCACCTCGTAACACCAAATGGACGATTGGCGCAGCGGTAGCGCACTTCCTTGACATGGAAGGGGTCACTGGTTCGATCCCAGTATCGTCCACCACCAGATTGTGGGGCTTCAATTGTTCAAGAAGTTCATCAAACCTCTAGCCACAATGCTTGTAGCTATCTTTCTTCCGTTGGTCGCCTTCAATTTCATTTCGAACTTGCCGGCCAGCGATCCCGAAATCCCAGCTTTCGCTAAAGAACTCGGTTACTCAGCTGTGAGCGGCGAGTCACTCGAAGCGCTTATCGCCCAAGACCCTAAGTTTTCATCGGCGTCAAAGCAATTTCTAATCGCTTGCCCAACAGTCACACTGCTCTCTGAATCGCAACCTGCTCTCTGTGGCTATTGCAAATTCGAGCACGCTGTTGTTTACCCGTTCTGGGTCGAAGGGTTTACGCGAAAGCTAAAGAAAGCTCCTTACGATTACAGATATCTCTATGAAGATCACCTGCACAGAAGATTCGTGCTCTTCACTCACAGCGATAGCAAAGTTTTCACGCAGAGCGAGCGGCGCTCAGAGTGGCAAGAAAGCTATGGCAAGTGGTTCATGTGTCAGAACGAAGAACTTCTAGACATGAACGCCTACATCGAAGTTCTGAGAGATCAATCTTCTTCAACCAAACTCAAAGTCAGCTATCGGGTGCTCGGCTATGAACCACTTGAGGTTGTGCGCGATCAGATTCGCCTGCCTGAGATGAGTGCGACTAAGCCTTAAGTCCTAGGGTTCGCGCAGTGCGCTGCATTACTTCTGCTGCAAGTTTTTTATCTTCGTTCAGGCTTTTGCCAAGACTAGGAATCATCTTCTGCAACTGCTTTTGCCAGTCTGGCATTTGAGAGGCAAAGGACTTCTCAAGAACTTCAAGCATGATGTGCACAGACGTCGAAGCTCCAGGCGATGCGCCAAGCAGGCCGGCAATCGAACCGTCTTCTGATGTAACAACTTCTGTTCCGAACTGAAGGTTGCCGTTGCCTTTAGCGTCACGCTTAATTACTTGGGCTCGCTGACCCGCAACGATGAGGCTCCAGTCTTCGGGTTTGGCGTTTGGCACAAAGTTTCGCAGTGAATCGAACTGCGCAGTCTTTGTCTTCGCCAATTCGCCAACCAGATATTGGATTAGCGAAAGGTTCTTTAGTGCGACAGATAAATAGGGGCGAATGTTCGATGGTTTGATGGCCTTGGGCAAATCGAGCAGAGACCCCTGCTTTAGAAACTTAGGAATTGCTCCGGCGTATGGGCCGAAGAGCAAGCTCGTCTTTCCGTCGACGACCCTAGTGTCTAGGTGGGGAACCGACATCGGTGGAGCTCCAACTGAGGCCTGACTGTAAACCTTTGCCTGATGTTTTTTTACCAACTCTGGGTTATCGGTTCGCAAGAACGAACCGCTAACCGGAAATAGACCGTAGCCCTTTGCTTCTGGAATTCCAGAGGATTGAAGAAGCTTTAGGGCCCAACCACCGGCACCCACGAAAACGAACTTGCTAATTACATAGCGCTTCTTCTTCGTAACCATGTCTTTGATGACCAAGTGCCAACCCTCATTAACGCGAGTGATTGAAATTACTTCTGAGTTGGTTTGCACTCTGCTCTTGTTGGCCGCGAGATAGTCGAACAACTGCTCAGTTAGGGAACCAAAGTCAACGTCTGTGCCAGAGTCAATTCTTGTGGCGGCAATTTTGTCGCCTGGGGTTCTGCCTTCAATTAACAATGGAGCCCATTTTTCAATGGTCTTGTGATCGGTAGTGAATTCGAACCCTTTGAATAGTGGTTGCTTTGCCAGAACTTCGGCGCGTCGACGAAGGTAGTCAACGTCTTTCTCGCCCTGCACGAACGTCATGTGAGGTGTTGAGTGAATGAAGCTGCTTGGATTCTTGATCACCTTGTTCGTCACCAGGAAAGCCCAGAATTGGCGACTTAGTTGAAACTGCTCGTTGATCTGAATTGCCTTTGAAGGGTCTGGCAGCGAACCATCTTTCGAATCTGGCATGTAGTTGAGTTCGCAAAGAGCGGCGTGACCTGTTCCGGCATTGTTCCAAGGGTTTGAAGATTCGAGTGCAACCCGCTCGAGACGCTCATAAATAGAAATCTTGAATTTCGGCTCTAAGAGTCTGAGAAATGTGCCAAGGGTGGCACTCATGATGCCACCGCCGACAAGGGCTACGTCGACTCTCTCTAACTTGCTCACGTTGCAAGTTTACCTTTGGCTAAAGAGCTGCTGTTCCAAACAGCATTCCGATTGCATAGGTGACTCCCATGGTTAGCAAGCTGACTGCAACGTTTCGCACTATGGCCTTGCCACTTTTAGCGCCACCGATTTTGGCACCGACGAATCCGGTGAGTGCAAGAGAAATGGCCACTGCCAAGACTGTCGCAGGAATGCGAAGTTCAACCCAGGGCCCGGTGACAGCAAAGATTGGCAGAAGTGAACCCGCAGCGAAAGCCACGAATGACGATATCGCAGCCTGGCCTGGGCTGACGTGTTGATCTGAGTCAATGCCGAGTTCGGCTTCGGCGTGGGCCTTTAGTGCGTCTTTTGCAGTCAGCTCATCTGCAACCACCATTGCGGTCTCTAGCGAAAGACCTTTTTGCTCATAGAACCAAGCTAGTTCGCGAAGCTCGTGCTCAGGGTTCTCTGCCAGTTCTTTGCGCTCTACCTCGAGAGCAGCCATTTCACTGTCTTTCTGAGCGCTTACCGAGGTGTATTCGCCACCGGCCATAGAAATCGAACCGGCCACCAAACCAGCCACTCCAGCAACCAAGACTGCAGAAGGGCTATTCGGATTCGCACCTGCCACGCCCATGACTAAGCCGGCTGTTGAAACAATTCCATCGTTGGCTCCGAGAACTCCGGCACGCAACCAGTTGAGTTTGGCTGCCATTGTGCTTCTTTGAAATTCCACCGAAGCGATGACGGCTTCATCTTGTTTAATAAGTTGCAGTTCATCCTTGGAAAGTTTTTTCTTAGCCATTCAGATAGAAAACACCAATTTTGTAGCAGTGGCTAGCAAGGCACGCCTAAGTGTCGGCTTAGAATTGGCAGGGTTGAGAGGACATTCGTGAAAGTCACCGTCGCAGGAACAAGCATCGAGGTAGAGCAGGGCTCTGACGGTTTCGGCCTGTTCAGCGACAAGTCGATTGTTGCCTTGCGGGTAAACGGTGAATTGCGTGACCTGGCTCACAAGCTGGCCGAGGCAGATGTCGTTGAAGGTGTTTCAATCAGTTCGCCAGATGGCCTGAACATCCTCAGGCACTCAGCAGCGCACGTTCTAGCGCAAGCGGTTCAGAGCATCAATCCCGAGGCGAAACTCGGAATCGGGCCACCGGTCACCGACGGCTTTTATTACGACTTCGATGTCGATGTTCCGTTCACCCCAGAAGACTTGCGCTCTCTTGAGAAGCAGATGCAAAAGATCATTCAGTCTGGTCAACGGTTCGTAAGACGAGTCACAAACGATGAAGCTGCTCGCACCGAATTGGCCGCAGAGCCTTACAAGCTTGAACTTATCGGGCTAAAGGGCAGCGACTTAGGCGAAGGCGCGGCAGAAGTTGGCGCAGGCGAGCTGACGATTTATGACAACATCGACGTTGCTTCAGGTGAAACCCAATGGAAAGACCTTTGCCGAGGGCCGCATCTGCCAAACACTCGAATGATTGGCCAGGCGTTTTCGCTTACGCGTGTTGCGGCTGCCTACTGGCGCGGCAACGAAAAGAACAAGCAACTGCAGCGAATTTATGGAACCGCCTGGCCTACTAAAGATGAGCTCAAGGCTTACCAAGAGCGCATGGCTGAGGCAGCCAAGCGAGACCATCGCAAGCTTGGTCAAGAACTTGATCTGTTCTCCTTTCCTGAAGAGATCGGAAGCGGCCTTGCCGTCTTCCACCCAAAGGGTGGAGTCATGCGCAAGGTGATGGAAGATTACTCACGCAAGCGCCACGAGGAGAGTGGCTATGAGTTCGTCTACTCGCCACACATCACCAAGTCGAATCTCTTTGAGGCATCGGGACACCTTCAGTGGTATGCCGACGGCATGTTCCCTCCGATGCGTCTCGACGAGGAAATTGACGAAAGTGGCGTGGTTAGAAAGCAAGGCCAGGATTACTATCTGAAGCCAATGAACTGCCCGTTTCACATTCTTATTTTTAAGTCGCAGAGTCGCAGCTACCGCGATCTGCCACTGCGCTTGTTTGAATTCGGTTCTGTCTATCGATATGAGAAGAGCGGAACTCTGCATGGTCTGACTCGAGTTCGAGGCATGACCCAAGACGACGCGCACATCTTCGTTACTCCAGACACCATGGAGTCAGAACTAACCAACGTGCTGAACTTCGTACTCGGCCTGTTGCGCGATTACGGACTTGATGACTTCTACCTTGAGCTGTCTACGAAAGAAGACGGAAATCCAAAGTTCGTTGGTGACGACGAAATCTGGAAGACAGCCACCGCAACTCTTGAGAAAGTTGCCTTGCAGTCTGGCCTCGAGCTTGTGCCTGATCCGGGCGGTGCTGCCTTCTATGGTCCAAAGATTTCGGTGCAGGCGAGAGATGCCATTGGCCGCACCTGGCAGATGTCGACCATTCAACTCGATTTCAATCTTCCGCAACGGTTCGATCTCGAATACACGGCTCCTGATGGCACGCGCCAGCGTCCAATCATGATTCACCGCGCGCTATTCGGTTCGGTCGAGAGATTCTTTGGAGTCTTGACAGAGCACTACGCGGGGCATTTCCCGCCATGGCTTGCACCAGTGCAGGTAGTTGGCGTTCCGGTGGCAGACGAGTTCGGCGACTATCTCGATGAAATCGCAGCACGTATGCGCAAAGCGGGAGTTCGCATCACAGTAGATCGCAGCGACGACCGCATGCAGAAAAAGATTCTGAACCACACTAAGGCGAAGGTTCCTTTCATGCTGATTGCCGGTGGCCAAGACCGCGACTCAAACGCAGTGAGTTTCAGATTCAGAGATGGGTCTCAAGAGAATGGCGTTCCAGTAGAGAAAGCAATCGAGCGAATTCTCGCGGCGATAGAAACTAAGGCCCAGGTATAGTTTGCAAAGCTCTGCAGAGATGCCAGGTGTGCCGAACGCGTTTCAGCACCTCTGGACTCCGCACCGTCTCGTCTACATCCAAAACGGTCAACAGCCAGCAGAGCGCGAGTGCCCGTTTTGTCTGGGTCCGGCTAACAGCGACGAAGAATCTCTAATTGTGCACAGGGGAGAGTATGGTTTCGTCCTGCTGAACCTGTTTCCGTATAACTCAGGGCATTTGCTGGTCTGCCCATACCGACACATTGCGACCTATGACCAGGCAAGCGCAGCCGAAGTGGCTGAAATTGCCCTAATGACGCAACAGGCCATGCGAGTTCTAACGGCAGTGAGCAAATGTCACGGCTTCAATATCGGCATGAACCAGGGTGAAGTTGCTGGCGCTGGCATTGCCGGCCACTTGCACCAGCACATTGTGCCGCGTTGGCGCAATGACTCAAACTTCTTTCCGAT
>JAGOAI010000023.1 GCA_017983965.1 Rhodoluna sp.
TGGCCGGCGTGAACCCAGCGCTCACCCAGTCACTTCTCGACCACATCAAAGACCTCAAGTCAAATGGCACCACCGTGCTCTTCGTTGAACACGACATGCACATGGTTCGCCACATCAGCGACTGGGTAATCGTTATGGCCGAAGGAAAGATCGTTGCCGAAGGCCCACCAGCCGACGTAATGAAAGACCAGGCGGTTATCGACGCTTACCTTGGTGCCCACGCAGACATCGACCTAGGAACCGTTTCAATCAAGACTGCTAAGGATGGCGAATAATGGCTGACAAAACTCCAGTCGTTCACGCGAAAGATTTGCACGCCGGCTACTTGCCAGGCATCAACATTCTTAACGGTTGCTCGCTTGTGGCAAACGAAGGCGATCTGATCGGAATCATCGGCCCAAACGGTGCCGGCAAGTCAACGCTCTTGAAGGCGATCTTCGGTCAGGTGAACGTTCGTGAAGGTCAGGTCATGCTCAATGGCGAAGACATCACAAACTTCAAGGCAAACAAGTTGGTTAGCAAGGGTGTTGCCTTTGTTCCGCAGACCAACAATGTGTTTCCGAGTTTGACCATCGAAGAGAACCTGCAGATGGGTGTTTTTCAGACTCCAAAGCGCTTTGCAGAGCGCTTCGAGTTCGTCACAGAGATTTTTCCTGATCTAGGCAAGCGTCGTGCTCAGCGTGCCGGCTCTCTATCTGGTGGTGAGCGTCAGATGGTTGCCATGGGTCGCGCGCTAATGATTGACCCGTCGGTGCTCTTGCTCGACGAGCCATCGGCTGGTCTCTCACCAGTTCGCCAAGATGAGGCGTTCTTGCGAGTCAAAGAAGTGAACCAGGCTGGCGTTACCATCATCATGGTTGAACAGAACGCTCGTCGCTGCCTTCAGATCTGCGACCGTGCATACGTGCTCGATCAAGGCAAGGATGCCTACACCGGCACCGGTCGTGAACTTCTAAACGACCCGAAGATGATCGACCTATACCTCGGCAACCTAGCCGATCTATAAGAGCTGATAGCTAAACCAGTTAGCAATAAGAAACCCCCCGGTTATAAGCCGGGGGGTTTCTTATTGAACTACTACTTAGTTGAGCTTTCCGTACTCTGACTTGGTAGCGGTGTTGGTGTTGTCCTTGTTGAACTTGTAGATACCAACGTAAGCCTCAGTAGGGTCTCCGTTGTCATCGAAAGTGATCGGACCTGAAAGACCATCGAAGTCGATGTCCTTTCCGTCGGCCAACATCTGAACTGCGGTCTTGAAGTCAGTTACCTTCTCGCCACCCTCAGAAACAGCCTTTAGGTTTGCCTTGATGGTTGCACCATCAGCAGCTCCACCAGCGATTGCAGCAAGTGCGATCAAGATGGTTGCGTCGTATGACTCAGCTGCATATGAGAAGTCGGTTAGGTCAGGGTTGACCGCCAAGAACTTCTCTTTGATTGCGTCGGTTGCAACTACACCAGGAATGGTTCCCTGTGCGCCTTCAATGCTGAAGTCGGTGAATACTTCGCTGTAGTTTGAAACGTTTCCGTCAACTAGGTAGACCTTCGAAGCGTCGAAGCCCTTGACCTTGACTAGCTCAGGAAGAATCGACTTGACCTCGTCAAACGAGATAACGACAACTGCGTCTGGCTTTGCAGCAAGAACCTTGTCAACCTGAGCTGAGAAGTTCTTGGTTCCGCCAGCGAACTCTTCGTTAGCTACGACTGAACCGCCAGCAGCTTCGATTGAGATCTTTGCGTTGTCATACAAGCCGGTGCCGTATGGGTCTTGGATAGTCAAGAAACCAACGGTTTCGTTGCCATCACCAGTGATTAGGTTTCCAAGAACGCGACCCTGCAGAACGTCTGAAGGAGCGGTTCTGAAGTAGAAACCGTTGTCAGCGTAAGTGCTGAGGGTTGGTGAGGTGTTAGCAGGTGAAACCTGAACAACGCCCGCACCAGTGATCTGGTCGATAACGCTTAGTGAAACACCAGATGAAGCTGCACCAACGATTGCGTCTACGCCCTCGTTGATAAGTGCAGTTGCTGACTGGGTTGCGGTGTCAGTGGTGGTGTCGCCTGAGTCTTTGTGTGAAACAGAAACACACTTGCCGAGCACGCCGCCAGCGGCATTGATTTCTGCGATTGCAGCGTCAACGCCAGCGATTTCTGGAGCACCTAGGAATGCTAGGTTTCCGGTGGTTGGCAATAGTGAGCCAACCTTGAGCTCTGCATCGGTGCAGTTTGCTGCATCGAATGATGCTGGAGCCGCACAACCGCTTAGTGCTAGCGCGAGGCTAGCTGCTAGAGCAATCCCTGCAGCACCTTTCTTGGTAAAAGTAGACATGTATCTCCTTGATTATGTTTGGGCGTTCCGAAATATGAACATATTCGAAATCCGTTTGCAGTCTAACGATTCGGCGGTTTTGAGAGATTTCCAAACTGAAACATCAGGTAACGAATTAGCCACAACTAGATAAAGATGTGGCAACCAATCACGGATAGGTCGCAAAGAATAAGGACGTCAGGCGCAGTTTCAATAATTGGACTGTTACAAATGGTCCGAAAATTGTGATGTAACGATATTGTTTCGGTCAGTTTTTTGCGCGACTTTTGTGGCTTAGCGCTTCGAAACTCAAGATCACGAGGCTCACCCAGACCAGGCCGAAACCTAGCCAGCGCGCTGTCGGCATCGGTTCGTGAAACACGGCAAGGCCGAGGGTGAACTGAATGATTGGCGTCAGGTACTGCATGAAACCCATGAAGCGAAGCGGCAGGTGTTGAGCTGCAGCGCCAAACAGAATCAATGGAATGGCAGTCATCGCTCCATACATGGCAAGGCCAGCCATGCCCCAGCCGCCCTGGCTGGCAAACATGATGCCGCCACCTATGGTCTGCACGAGCACGAGTTGCACGATGGCAATCGGCACCACAAAGCCAGACTCGATGGCAAAACTGTTTAGCGCGGTGACCTTGCCGCCGAGTTTGTTCTTGGCTAGCCCATAGATTCCGAAAGAGCCGGCGAGAGTCAGGGCTATCCATGGCAAACGGCCATAGTCAAAAGTGAGAACGATTACCGCGAGCGCGCCGAAGCCAACGGCCGTCCATTGAAATGCCGAGAGTTTTTCTTTCAAGAAAACCACCGCGAGCAAAACGGTAACCAGCGGGTTTATGAAGTAACCGAGCGATGCTTCGACAATATGGTGTTCAGAAATCGCGATGACATAGACGAGCCAGTTGATAAAGATGAAGAGCGAGCTGGCGGCTATCCAGGTGATGTTGGTCTTCGATTTGAAAACTTCGCGAAGCGATTTGAACGAGCGCGTGGCTGCGATCAAAACCACGGCGGTTAGAAAACCAAAGACGATTCGCCAGACCACAATTTCGAATGGGTTGGCAAAGCCGAGCATCGAAATGATTAGCGGAAAACTGCCCCAGATTAGATAGGCGGTCAGGCCAAGAGAAAAACCCCGAGCATAGTTATGCGCGGGGTTTTTCGAGTCGCTTGGTTTAGCGCTCAACTACTGCGAGAACGTCGCGTGCAGAAAGCACTAGGTATTCGACGCCGTTGTACTTCAGCTCGGTGCCGCCGTACTTCGAGAAGATCACCTTGTCGCCGACCTTTACGTCAACCGGAACGCGGTTTCCGTGGTCGTCGATGCGGCCTGGGCCAACAGCAATAACCTCTGCCTCTTGTGGGCGCTCTTTGGCGGTGTCTGGAATGACCAGACCCGAAGCGGTTACTTGCTCTGCCTCTACAGGCTGAACAACAATGCGGTCTTCTAGTGGCTTGATTGAAACAGACATGGTGTCCTCTTCTATCTAGGTGAGGGGTTAGTTGGCCTTGTGGCCACGTGAAAACTCTAATTCATGGTTAGCACTCGGTCAAGGTGAGTGCCAAAATCTGGCATGACCGCTAGACCTGTCTAGGCTTGTGGGCATGGAGCGCGCCGAGCTATACAAGCTATTCACCCCAGAGGCCTTGGCCCTGTTGGGTTCGATTGGCGACCTAGACGCCAAGGCAGACGTGCTCAAACTCGTTAGCGCCCTTCGAGCCGAGGGCTACGACGCCGGGCTGGTGGCCGCCGTGCTCAGCCAGGCCAAACTGCGCCGCCGGGCTCGCAAAAAGTTCGGCGACTTCACAGACGGCATGTTCTTCACCGAAGACGGGCTCGAGCAGGCCTCACGGCTGCAGGCGGCGGCACTGCACGCCGGTCGCTTTCGCGGTGCCGGCATCAAACAGGTTGCCGACCTGGGTTGCGGCATCGGCGCCGAGTCTTTGGCGATGGCAGCCATCGATCTCGAGGTCAAAGCCTTTGAAATCGACGAGGTCACCGCGGCACTCGCTGTCTTCAACTTAGGAGCATTCGACAACGTCGAGGTAACTCACGCTGACGTCACTCAGCTCGACCTATCGCAGTTCGAAGCGCTGTTCTTCGACCCGGCGCGTCGCGAACTCGGTGGCAGCGGCGAACGCTCTGCTCGCAAGTTTGACCCTGCGCAATTCGCACCGAACTTCGACTGGGTGGTTGAGCAGGCACGCACCAAGCCATCGGGCATCAAACTCGGCCCAGGTCACCCGCACGAAGCCATTGCCCAAGATGCCGAAGCACAGTGGCTCTCGATCGATGGCGACCTTGTCGAACTCGCGCTTTGGTTTGGCGAGGTCAAGCGACCTAAGGTTTCGCGCGCAGCAACCGTAGTGAACTCTGCCGGCCGTCACGAGATCGTCAGCGAAACCTTTGTCAGCGAACCGGCCGATCTTGCACCTCTAAAACAGTTCATTTATGAACCAGACAACGCAGTGGTTCGTTCGCACCTAATTGCAGACCTGGCTCGCGAAGTTGACGCAACTCTCGTCTCGCGCGAGATTGCCTACTTGAGTTCAGACGTTGCAATCGATTCGCCGTTCATGCGCGGCTTCAGAGTTCTAGACGAAATGGCCTTCGATCGCAAGAAACTCAAGGCCTACTTGCGCGACAAAAACATCGGCACGCTCGAAATCAAGAAGCGCGGAGTCGATGTGGTTCCCGAGCAGTTGCGAAAAGAAATGAGCCTTAAAGGCGAAATCGCCGCCACCCTGATTCTCACCAGGATTGGCGACGATCACCGAGCGCTCATTGCTGAACCGCTCAAATAGCGAGCCTGCGAACTAGTCGCGCCAGCCCATCATTCCGCCGCGGTCGTCTTGACCACCGAAGCCACCCATCATCGGGCCGCCATCTTCAAAGCCATAGCGAACGCGCAAAAAGGTCATTGCGATTGCGCCGACCACCCAGAGTGCGATGGTTGCATAGCCAATTGCCAAACCGGCGATTGCCAGGCCTCGACCAGACTTAGGCTTCTGCTTTAGCTGAGCTAGAGCGAAGTGTCCGGTGATAATTCCGGCAACTGCGCCGAAACCGGTAACCGCCGTCGCGAGTGAAACCACTGCGAGGGTGTTTAGCGAGTTGAAGTTGAAACCTTTTGCTACTGGTGCTTCGGCAACCTCGTCGGCTGCTGTCTTCTTGATTGCCATGTTGCTCCTCTGTTTTGATTGGCTCTAGACAAGAGCACCACTGCAGTCTGGGTTTGTGCTGGGAATTCACTGCATTTTCTAAAGGAATCTTCGCGAGCTCTGAAACCGTCGCAATCTAGACTTGCCTGATGGTCACTAGCCAACAGGTTTTGAAAGAACTCGAGAACGAATCGATCGAGATTCTTCGTGAGACAGCAGCCGCATTCAAGAATCCGGTAATGCTCTATTCGATTGGCAAAGACTCTTCTGTTTTGTTGCACCTAGCCCGCAAGGCATTTCATCCGGGTCGAATTCCTTTCAAGGTTTTGCACGTAGACACCACCTGGAAATTCAAAGAGATGATCGAGTTTCGCGACCAGATGGCTGCCGAGCTTGACCTCGATTTGCTAGTTCACATTAACCAGGATGGCGTCGCCGAAGGCGCGAACCCGTTCACGCTCGGTGCCTCTGAATACACCCGCGTTATGAAGACCGTGGGCTTGCGCCAGGCTCTCGACGCCCACCAGTTCGACGCCGCCATTGGTGGCTCGCGCCGCGACGAAGAGCGCAGCCGCGCCAAAGAGCGAATCTTCAGCGTGCGCGAACCCGGCCACCGATGGGACCCCCGCAACCAGCGCCAAGAACTCTGGCGCACCTACAACCCGAACTTGGCACCAGAGCAAACCATGCGCGTGTTTCCGATTAGCGACTGGACAGAGCTCGACGTCTGGAACTACATCTTGCAAGAGGGCATCAAAGTGTCACCGCTCTATTTGGCAAAGCCGCGACCGGTGGTTCGCCGCGGCGAGCAACTCATCATGGTTGACGACGAGCGCTACCCGCTGAACCCTGGCGAAGAGCCGACCCTCGAGATGGTGCGCTTTAGAACCCTTGGTTGCTACCCGCTAACCGCGGGTGTGCGTTCTGATGCAGACACAATCGAAAAGGTCGTCGAAGAAGTTCTCAACGTTCGCCTAAGCGAGCGAGCAACGCGATTGATCGACGGTTCAAATGAAACCTCGATGGAGAAGAAGAAAGCTGAGGGTTACTTCTAATGACCAAAGCGATTATTCGACTCGTCACCTGCGGCAGCGTTGACGACGGCAAGAGCACTCTGATTGGACGTCTGCTGGTTGAAACCGACAGCGTTCCTGACGACACCATAGATGCAGCCAAGGATGTTCGCCGTGCCGGTTCGACAATCAAAAAGGGCGAAATCGATTTCAGTTTGCTAACCGACGGACTCGAGGCAGAGCGCGAACAGGGAATCACGATTGACGTGGCATACCGTTCGATGCAACTTCGAAACGGCCGACGTTTGATCATCGCCGATGCACCAGGGCACGAGCAGTACACCCGCAACATGGCGGTTGCTGCCTCGCGCGCAGACATCGGCTTGGTTTTGGTTGATGCCACCCGAGGCATCAGGCCGCAGACTTTGCGCCACCTCAACATTTGCTCGCTCATGAAGGTCTCGCGCATCGCCGTGGTCATCAACAAGCTCGATGGCGTTGGCTATGACGAAGCCGTGTTCGAGGCAATCAAACTCGATCTTCAGCCAGCCATCGACCGCCTGCAATTGCGCGACGTCGAGTTCGTTCCGGTTAGCGCGCTCAGCGGCGACAACGTTTCGGTCGCAAGCGAGAACATGCCTTGGTACGACGGGCCAACCCTGCTCGACTATGTGCAAGATTGGCCAGAGGTTCAGGCAACCGAGAACGCCCCGCACCTAGGCGTTCAGACCATCAGCCGAGCCGAGAACTTTCGCGGGGTTGCCGGCACCGTGTTTGGTGGCAGCTTCAAGACTGGCGACGAGGTCGTCGTTCTGCCTTCGAAGAAGCGTGCCAAGATTTCGCGAATCTCAACCTTTGACGGCGACCTAGCCGTTGCCGAAGACACCACGGCAGTGACGCTGGTGCTCGACCCAGATGTCGATGCCTCACGCGGTGACTCAATCGAACTGGCGAGCAACTTTCAAGAACCGGCCAACCGATTCACGGCAGAGATTGTTTGGCTTAGCGAAGAAGAGCTAATTCACAGCCGCTCATATTTCTTAATCAACGGGTCAACCATGGTTCCGGCAATGGTCACGGCAATTAGACACGTTGTAAACATCAACGATGGCAGCCACGAATCTGCGCGCACGCTGAAGGCAAACGACATCGCTGTCGTTGAATTTGCAACCGATGTGCCAATCGCTTTGAACACCTACGCGAAGAACCGCTTCTCAGGCAACTTCATTTTGGTCGACCGAACTTCGATGTCAACCATCGGCGCTGGAATGGTTAGCCACGTGCTTCGCAGAAGCGGCAACATCACCGAGCACCACTTCGAAATCGATCGGGACATTCGCGCCAAGCAAAAGAACCAGCAGCCGAAGGTGCTTTGGCTAACCGGTTTGTCAGGTTCAGGAAAATCGACAGTCGCCAACGCGCTAGAAAAGAAATTGTTTGCGTCAGGCATTCACAGCTATGTGCTCGACGGCGACAACCTTCGACTAGGCATCAACAAAGACCTTGGCTTCACCAAAGAAGATCGTGCCGAGAACGTTCGCCGTGTCTCTGAAATCGCAAAGCTGATGCACGATGCCGGGCTCGTTGTGATTGTTGCTTTGGTTAGCCCATACAAGGTCGATCGCGACCACGCACGCGAACTCTTTGAGCCTGGTCACTTTGGCGAAGTCTTTATCAAGACGCCGGCAGAGGTGTGTGCAGAGCGCGACCCGAAGGGTCTTTACAAGAAGGCCGCCGCTGGGCAGCTGCCAAACCTAACTGGCGTTGGCCAAGACTACGAGCCGCCAACCGCTGCCGAGCTAGTGCTAGACGGTGAAGCCCCGCTAGACGAAAACGTGGCTTTGCTTCTCGAAACCTTCTTCAAGAACTAGCCGCTTCAAGAACTAGCGGCCGAGCAGGCGCTTTGCCAAGCGGCGAGGCAAGCTCGTCAGTTTCGACACCTCGTGCTTGCGCATCGCCTCTGCAATCAAGTTATCAATGTCTTCGGCTACCGCTTGCTCTGCTGCAGCGTCGATTGACTCTTGGGCAGGCCACTTGGCTGCAAACAGTGGGGTCTTGCCATCGAACCAGTCGCGAGCAATCTGCTCGTGCTCAGCCCCGAACCGCTCTTCGAACAGGGCAATGGTTGATTCGCTCGGGGTCAGCCCCTTGCCAGGGTGGCGCTTCTCGAGCTGGTTGAACAACCAGCGATCGTCGGCCAAGACTCGAACCCGATCTGAAGTTGCGTTCACCTGATTCAGCGCGCGCAGAGCTGCGGCAGACAGATTGATGTTGCGCACCTCTTGCTTGCTCATGTCGAGCTGGCCTGTCGAAATATCGCAAGCGCTCAAGAAGTCGGTCAGCAGAGCTTCACCAGGTTGCGACTCGGCATAAATTCTGACGTCAATGGCGTCGCGGCCAAAGACGGCCTGCCAGTTCTGCAGTGTCTTCTTGTTGTCGATGATGTGTGAAATTCTCGGATGCTCCGGGCGATAGAAAGCATCGGTTACGTGAACGCCCTTTTTGATTGCCATTCCGTGGTGACTCATCACGATTTTGAGTGGGTCGCGCAAATAGAGCAAGATCTTGAAGTTGCTTAGCCCGACAGATTCGAGTGAGGTTTTGAGAAGAGCGATGTCTTCAATCGTCAGCAGTCGCGACTGAAAGTGTTCGCTGCTTAGAATCACGCGCTCGGCATTAGATGTTTCAATTTCTTTCTTGAGCGACGCTAACTTCTTATTGCGAAAAGCATCGAGCTGCTGCTGGTTTTGAATTCCTAGCTGCTTGGTTAACCCATCGGCACGATACTTTGAATAGCTCGCAATTGCTAGGTGGTAGTTGTTGCCGGCATTCGTGGTGTTTGAAACCAAAATTGAAGACTCGAGCAAGTGACTGCGATTTTGGCTAAGCAGATATTGAATGCTGGTCGTGCCGGTCTTCTCGAGACCGATGTGCAAAATTGTCTGCTTCATATTCAAAGTCTCTCTTAGCGGGTCTGAACGGTGGTCACCGGCAGCGTTGAGTCTGCCCCGAAGTCAAGACTGCTCGGTTCATGACCGGCCATGATCAACTGTGCGCCGATAGCCGCAATCATTGCGCCGTTGTCTGTGCAGAGCGAGAGCGCAGGAATGCGCAATTCGATTGAGTTTGCATCGCAACGCTCTTTCGCCAGTTCGCGAAGTCGGCGATTGGCAATAACGCCACCGCCGAGCAATAGGCGCGGCACGTTGTGATCGATGCAGGCGTTGACGGCCTTGGTGATTAGAACGTCGGCAACGGCCTCTCTAAAACTGGCGGCAACATCGGCGACATTCATTTCTGCGGCTTCGCCGGTGGCTGCTTTGGCCTGAGCAACCTCAACGTGGCGGGCCACCGCGGTCTTTAGGCCGCTGAACGAGAAGTCGTAGCGGTGCTTATCCATGTCTTTTGGCAGGGTCAGCCCACGCGGAAAACGAATGGCTTTCGGGTCGCCGTTCTCGGCAGCTCGGTCGATCTCTGGCCCACCCGGATAACGCAGGCCGAGCACTCGGGCAACCTTGTCGAAGGCCTCACCGGCGGCATCGTCAATGGTCTCGCCAAGCAGCTCGACGTCGCTGAGCAGGTCTCGCACCAGAAGCAACGAAGTGTGGCCGCCGCTCACCAACAGGGCAACGGTAGGGGTCTCGAGCTCGCCGCGTTCAAGAATGTCAACGCCAACGTGACCAACCAGGTGGTTCACTGCATAGATCGGCTTGCCTAGCGAAACGGCAAGTGCCTTAGCTGCCCCGACCCCGACCATCAGAGCGCCGGCAAGACCGGGGCCGTTAGTCACAGCGATTGCGTCGATTTCTTCGAGCGATACTTTGGCGGTGGCCAACGCCTCGTGAAGAGTAGGGCCGAGCGCTTCGAGGTGAGCTCGAGCGGCAACCTCTGGCACTACCCCGCCGAATCTGGCGTGCATCTCCATTGATGAAGAAATCACGTTCGCAAGCAGGGTGTTGCCGCGAACGATTCCGATTCCGGTTTCGTCGCAACTCGATTCGATGCCAAGAACTAGAGGTTCGTGTTTTGCTTCGCCTGCCAAAACCAGTCGCATCACAATCGCGTCGACATCGTCTGGTTGGTAGTAGCGCTTGCGAACATCAATCTGCTCAAAGCCGAGCACACGATAAAGATTTTGCGCGGTTGGGTTGTCTGCGCGAACCTCGAGAAAGACATCTTTCAGACCAACGCGTTTTGCTTCGGCTAGAAGCGCATTCATCAAAGCTTTGCCCAAACCAATGCCGCGCGATCTCGGCGTGACCGCGATGGTCTGAATGTCACCCTGAGCAACTAGCGGCGACTTTGCCAACCCGGCATAACCAATCAGACGATCAGGGTCTTCGGCAGTGGTCGAATAAGCGACAACGTAAAAACGTTCTGCGCCAACCAATTCATCGTGCATGTTTTCGATTGACCAGGCGTCGCTCGCGAAGCACTCGTTTTCGATTCGCATGATTTGATCGAGATCGTTTTCATCTGCAATTCGAATTGCCCAGTTCGCGGTCACGAGCTGACCTTCTTGCCAAATTGGCCGTTTGCCTTTGGTTCGACGGCGTCTGGTGCGCGCAAATACATGGCAGTCACATCGCGTTCAAGTTTGTTGTCGGCACGCAGCGCCTCGGCAAGTTCACCGATTGCAGCACCTGTGATCTGGGCATCGGTGGTCAGTGGCTCGAGCATTCTGGCTTCGAGCATTTCAGCCAAGGCGGCTGGTTTCATGACCTCGGGGCCTTCAACACGCATAGGCGACCCGTTAGCCGTGACCCCGCTATAGAGCGCCCAATAGACCTCTGAGCGGCGGGCATCTGTTGTGACCAGCAGCGGTTTAGCAGGGCTTGCCTGCAGGGTCTTTAAGGCGGTGAGAGCGATTGCGTCGAGGCTGACCACGCCAGATAGTTGAGCGCCAGCGCCTTCGGCAAACATGGTTGCGGCTGCTAGGCCAACTCGCAGGCCGGTGAACGGAGCAGGGCCTCGGCCAACAACGACCTCAATCACGGTCTTGCCAGTGACGTTCGCCTCGGCAAGAACCGAAGCGATGGCCGAGCCAACGCTCTCGGCGTGCTTCATGTTGTCTGTGATGTTCTTCTCGGCAACCAACTTGCCGTCTCTAAACAGCGCAACGCTGGTTCCGGCAGATGTGTCGATAGCTAGCAGCGCGCCCATTAGAAAGTCACGGCCTTCCAGCGTTCGCCGAAACCAGTAATTCGAACTTCGCGGCTTTCATCTGCCTCATCGCTAATAAAAGATTCACGAGCGATTTCGATTTCGAGCCAGTCGTCGCTAACGCCGTCGAGCATGCCCTTGCCCCACTCGACAAGCACGATGCTGTTTTCGAAATCGATGTCGAGGTCATCGAGTTCATCGGCGCTGCCAAGACGATAAGCGTCGACGTGAACCATCGGCACAGTTGAGTTTTCGCGTTTGTGAGTTCTGGCAATTACAAAGGTTGGCGATGACACGTTTCCGATAGCTTGCAGGCCTTGGCCAATGCCTCTGGTCAATGTCGTCTTGCCGGCACCGAGCGGGCCAACCAAAATCACAAGGTCACCCGCGCGAAATTGTTGGGCCAGGCGAATGCCAAGCGCGTGCATTTCATCTGCGTCGCGAATTTGTAATTCGAGAATTGGCTTAGACATCAAAGCTGCCGAATTAGTCAATCGCGCCAAGATAGGTGACTCTGAAGCGGCCACCCATGCGCGTCACGATTTCGTAGTTGATGGTGTCGGCAGCAACGGCAAGGTCGTCTGCGCTAGGAACACCGGCTGCCGGGTCGCCGAAGATTACGACCTCGTCGCCGGCAACAACCTCGTCGTCGCCAACATCGATGACGAATTGATCCATGGCGATGCGCGATTCAATCTTGTAGCGCTTGCCGTTGATCGAAACTTCGGCCTTGCCGCTCGCATTACGCGGCAGACCCTCGGCATAGCCAACCGGCACAAGCGCCAGTGTGGTTTCGCCCGTGGTGCGGGCCAGGTAGCCATAAGAGATGCCAGCCCCTGCCTGAACTCGCTTCACCTGGGTGACAAGAGCCTTGGCCGTCATGGCAGGGCGAAGGGCATATTCGGCTGAGTGGTGGTCGGCAAAAGGTGAAAGGCCATAGAGCCCGACGCCAATGCGAACCATCT
>JAGOAI010000024.1 GCA_017983965.1 Rhodoluna sp.
CCTCCAGAGAGAAATTGCAGAATCGAGCAAATAGTCCATGGGTGAAACCGTGAAACCTGAAATGTTCTATAAAGATGGCAACCTGAGGCCCGCAGATTCGGAGCTTTTGCATGACTCGGTGCAATTGTTAAATTACGGCAAACGCCTAGATGGAACAGACATCGAAGAATCGAAGAACGACTGACATGGCAAACCCTATTCGCTGGATAGCAATGGCGCTCTTCCCTAACAGCAAAATTGCCAATAGGCCGGTAAAAATATCCCGCAAAGAATTGCTCGCACTCAAACGAGAGAAAATTGAGTCCGAAAGACAATCGATGGGTGATCCAGCTAGAAATTTCTATCTACAGGGGCCAAAAAATGCAAATTTCGTGCATGATTCGCTGTTTTTGAGCACAGGCAGACGCATCGATGGCAGCGACTTGGATGAATCGAAAACGAACTGACATGGCAAACCCACTGCTTTGGCTAGCAATGGCATTATTTCCGAATGGTCGCATCGCAAACCGCCATGTGAAAGTCTCGCCTAAAGAGCTTGAAGCCCTCAAGCGAGAAAACGCCGAATCTAGCAAGAGCGCGATGGGCGAAACTGTTCACTCGGGCTTGCTGAGCAAGTACATTCCGTGGAAACCTCTGGGAACAAGCTCTCGATACAAGCAGACCGGAAAGAGCCTCGAAGTCAATAATCTTCAGGACCCTTCAGAGTTTTGAGCCAACTAGTCTTTCAACATGACTAACTTTCGCGACAAGATCGGCGACATCGGTTTCGGTTCGATGTATGCACAGTTCAATGGCATCGCCCTCGGTTCTGAAGAGGCCTACCAGTCGGTTTTAGCTGCGCTTCACGTGGCCCTAGACAACGGTGTGCGGCTTTTAGACACCGCTGACATCTATGCATCTGCCTGGAACAAATTCGGCGAGAACGAACTCATGGTTGCCGATGCCCTGCGCACTTGGAACGCGACTCCTGAGCAAAAAGCGAAGGTGGTTATTGCAACAAAGGCGGGCATCACTCGCAAGCCTGGCGAAGTTTGGGGCCGCAATGCATCTGTCGATTACCTATTGCGAGCAGCTGAGGCATCGGCTGGTCGTCTCGGCGTCAGCAAGATTGCCGTCTGGCAACACCACCGACTTGACCCAAACATGCCGTTTGAGCAACAGGTTGAGAACCTCGACGCACTTCGCCAGCGTGAAATCGTCGAGCACATCGGAGTCAGCAACTACAGCGCAAAGCAATTGCGCAGGGCTCTCGAGATTCTAGGCACACCCGCCGAAGGCGGAATCGTGAGCGTTCAGAACCAACTCAACCCGGTCTATCGTCAAGAGCTAGACGTTCTCGAAGTCTGTGAAGAGTTTGGCGTTGTCTATTTGCCTTGGTCGCCATCAAAGGGCGTCAAAGATCTCGATGGCGTCTTCGGTGCGATTGCTCAAACACACGGATGCTCAACTCACGCCGTCGCAATGGCTTGGTTGCGCTCGCTATCACCGTCAATCGTTCCGATTCCTGGAGTCACACGTCGCGAGACTGTTCTAGACAACTTGAGCGCGCTCAAAGTGACACTCAGCGCAGACGAACTAGTGCAAATCGAAAAGACCCTGCCGGCAACCCAACCTATGGACGCCGAGCTGCTGACCGACCAGCCGAAGATCTAACGGGCGTCTAGAGACGCAGCAATTGGGCTTGCGCTCAGGCCGATAAGGTCGGTTGCTGCCTTGAGGCAGGCCAGCGCCGACTCGGCCTCGCCGAGTTCTTCATAAATGGCAGCTAACTGACGCCAGGCATAAGCCTCTGAGCGTGATGCGCCGCTATCTTCTAGCAGCTTTCGGGCCGACTGCAGAGCTGACTTAGCCTCTGAAATAGCGCCCAATCTCACTGAGGCATTGGCTTTCAAAATCAATGCCCCGGCTAGATCGCTGCCGCTCAATTCGGCGAGGGAAACAGTGAAATATTCTTCTGACGCCGATTTGTTTGCCCGCATTGCCTCAACCAGCCCGAGCACAGCTCGACAATTTGCCTGCATGACTTTTGCATCGGCCGATTCAGCAATCGTGATGCATTCGAGCAACTCTTTTTCGATGTTACCCAGATCAGCGTTTTCGTCTTGCAAGAGGTACCAGGCATGCGTTTGCTTTAGTGCAGCAAACTTCATCGGGCGTTCCATTTTCTCTAGCAAGCTCAGAGCGCTCTGCGCGAGAACCGCTGCTTCTTCAAACTTTGACTCGGCCGCAAGAACATAAGACCTCGACCAGAGTTCTTGCACTTTGGTTCGATCGTTAGCGCCAAAGTCGTTTAGCGACGGGTCGGTCAGCTGACGAGCACGAAGCATGTTGCCGGTTTCGCAATAGACTCCCGACAGCGTTGCCCGCAGTTCAGAGACACTCGCGCTGTCGACATCACTCTGAGTGGCGAACTCTCGAAGAGCGCGCTCACCCACCTCGATTGCTGTGGCAACCTGAAGTTGATTCGCAGCTATTCGACACATGGCAATCGAACTATCCATGAGGGTTTGATTTGAGGCACCAGAGTTGCTGAGACACGCTTCTTGAAAATTCATGGCCGATTCAAAATTGCCTTCGACCTCTGCAATTAGTCCGAGAACAAATGAGGCCCTCTCGTCGCTCGAGTCTTTTGCCAAAAGCTCTTTTGCCTGCTTCTTGTTGCCGGTGCGAATCGCCAATTCAGCCTCTAGAGCGAGAGCTCGTGATTTGGTCTGCTTCTTCGCCTCAGGGGCTGCCACCTGCAAACGAGCGGCCAACTGACGAGCCATTTTTGCGCTGGCCTGGCGCTTGCCGGCTTCAATGAGCGACAGGTAACTCTCAGAACAAATGCCGGCTGAGGCCTCAGCCAGACTCATGGCAAGAGCGGTTCTGGCGGCCTTGAAAGCCTTGCTCTGCAGTGAATCGATCGTGACCATATCGAGAGTCTATTTTGCTTGACAATTTTTGACAATATTTGACAATATCGTGTCATCGATGCCGAAAGGGGGAATCATGAAAAGGGTAAAGATGATCCTGATGACGGGAGCGCTTGCGATTTTGGTCTCAATGACCGCCATCACAATTGCACCAATGTCAGGCACCGGTGGCGCTCAGCCATGTTGCGCAATTTAGAGAGAGCAGCCAACTGACCGCTTGGGGGAAACACAGCGGGGCCGAAGTCGACGTCGGCCCCGCTTTCTTCTGTCTTCTCAAGTTAGGTAATCATTAGTTGCCTAACGACTTTTGCAGGCGTAGTCTGCCCCTATAGACCTAGGAGGTCACCATGAAGGTGAACGGAAAAGTTGTAGTTGTTACTGGCGCAGGCAGCGGAATGGGCCGCGAACTCACACTCGAGTTGGTTCGCCGTGGTGCCAAAGTTGCAGCACTAGACATGCGAGCAGAGACTCTCAAAGAGACCAAGACTTTGGCAACGGCCATCGGTGGAACCGTCGAGACATTTCTCATTGACATCACCGACGCGGTCAAGGTGGCAAAGCTACCGACAGACGTCGCGAAGAAGCTCGGCCCAGTTGACGCACTAATCAACAATGCTGGAATCATTCAGCCATTTGTGAAGATCAACGAACTCTCGCTTGAGTCAGCTGCCAAGGTGATGAACGTGAATTTCACCGGCCCACTCATGTTGGTCAAGGCATTCTTGCCCGGATTACTCACTCGCGACGAGGCACACATCTTGAACGTCGCTTCAATGGGCGCCTATGCCCCAGTTCCTGGCCAGAGTGTTTATGGTGCTTCAAAGGCAGCAATCAAGTTGTTCACCGAAGGTTTGCGCTCAGAACTCTTAGACACCAAGGTCGGTGTAACCATCGTGTTTCCTGGCGCTATCGCAACGAACATTGCTCAGAACTCCGGAATGGTGATTTCTGCAGAAGCTGCCGAAACAGAAAACAAATTCAAGACCACACCTGCCCCGGTGGCAGCAAAGGCAATGGTCGACGCGATTGAAAACAATAAGCCGAGAATCACTATCGGTTCAGACGCAACCATGATGGATCGCTTGAGCCGACTAAACCCGGTTATGGCAGCCAACATCATCTATAAGCAGATGAAAAGCTTGCTCGGCTAAAGAACCTTCTTCACAACGCTCGACTTGAGCATCATCGACCCGAAGCCATCGACCTTGGCGTCGATGTCGTGCCCATCTGCACCATTCACCAAACGAATGTTGCGAACCTTGGTGCCAACCTTGATCGAGGTTGAACTGCCCTTGACCTTGAGGTCTTTGACAATGGTCACCGTGTCGCCATCGGCCAGCACGTTGCCAACGGCATCCTTGATTTCATTGGCGACTTCGGCAAACTCGTCGGCAGATTCAGCCTGAGCTTGCCATTCGTGAGCGCACTCTGGGCAGACCAATAGCTCGCCCATTTCATAGGTGTATTCGCAGGCGCACAAAGGGCACGCTGGCAGTTGCTCGCTCAAACTCTAGGCCTTGTTTTTGCGTCGGGCCGAAATAATGCTCGCAGCAGCCGAAACCACAATCGAGCCGACAATCACCATGAGCGAAGTGTCGGTGCTGATCTCTGGAGCCCAATCGATGTGCTTGCCGCCGTTGATGAATGGCAACTCATTGACGTGCATCGCGTGCGAAACAAGTTTGAAGCCGATAAAGCCAAGAATGAACGCGATGCCGTACTTGAGGTATTCGAGTTTGTCGAGAAGGCCTCCCAGCAAGAAGTAAAGCTGGCGAAGGCCCATCAGAGCGAACACGTTAGCAGTGAACACGATGAACGGGTCGGTCGTGATTCCAAAGATTGCTGGAATCGAGTCGAATGCAAACATCACGTCGGTTGCTGCAATGGCAATAAAGACAACCAGCATCGGCGTGAACATCTTGCGACCGTCTTGAACGGTGCGAATCTTTGCGCCGTCGTAGTCTTTCGAAACTTCAATGCGCTTACGCAGCCATACGATCAACTTGCTCTCAGACTCTTCTTCGTCATCGTGCGATCTGAACGCCTGGTGCCATGCTGTGTAAAGCAAGAATGCGCCGAAAATATAGAAAATAGCGCTGAACGATTCGATCAGGGCAGCGCCGACAGCAATGAAGATTCCGCGCAGAATAAGCGCGAGAACCACACCAACCATCAAGACCTCTTGCTGGTACTTCTTAGGCACCGCGAACCTGGTCATGATGATCACGAAGACAAAGAGGTTGTCGAGGCTGAGGCTGTATTCAGTCAACCAACCGGCAATAAATTCAGTTGCCTTGGTTGCCGAAACCGTCTGACCAAGCACCAATGCGAAAATCAGTGCAAGAGCGGCATACACCGCGACCCAGATGGTCGACTCTTTCGCACTCGGAATGTGAGGGCGTTTGAAGATCATCAGTACATCTGCAAGCAGAATGCCGGTGATGACCACCATCGAAATGATTTCAAATAGGGCGTATGAGGACTCAGACATAATGTCTCAAGTCTAAATTGCCAATCAGACTTAGCGCCCGACTAATTCACTAATCGCAGCCTCGAAAACCTCGTGGTGAGCGTCAACGTCGGCCTTGGTTGTCGTTGGGCACATCAAGGCCATGTTGTGAAAAGGTGTGAGCAAAATGCCTCGGTTAGCAAGATAAAGGTGCAAGAAGTCCTCGAGCTCGCCATCTGCCGATTCATAGGCTGCGGTGCCAGTGATTGGGTAAGGCTTAGCAAAGCGGTATTCAGCCCTTGTTCCGAGCTGGTTGATGGCCCACGGCAGGTCGAACTTCTCAAAAAGCGCGTTGACGCCATCGGTGAAATAGGTGGCTAGGTCGATCATCTTCTCGAAAGCGTCTTCGGTGAGCACGTGCTCTAGCGTTGCTCGCATTGCTGCCACTGACAGCGGGTTGCCGGCAAGGGTGCCACCAACACCACCCATGTCAACGAGGTCAAGGTCGGTACGAGCCAAGACCTTCTCGGCGAATTCGGCGCTGAGGCCATAGGTGCCGGTTGGAATGCCGCCGGCAATCGCCTTGCCGATAACGAAAACGTCAGGTTCGAGACCATCGCGCTTGGTCATGCCGCCATAGCCGGCAGAGAATGTGTGCGTTTCATCGATGATCAGCAGCGCGTCATATTTGCGCGTCAATTCGCGAACGCCCTGCAGATAGCCAGGCTCTGGCAAGACGATGCCGATGTTGGTCATCGCTGGCTCCATCAGAACAGCAGCTACGTCGCCGCGCTTGAGCTGGCGTTCGAGACCTTCGAGGTCGTTGAATTCTGCAACACGAGATGTCTCGGTGACATCAACCGGTGAGCCAACGTTTCCTGGGCGGCTCATGCCCTCGCCATCTGGGCCAACGACAATTAGCGCTTCGTCAACTGATCCGTGATAGCAGTAAGCGTTGAACAGAATCTTTGGCTTGCCGGTGATTGCGCGCACCAGGCGAATCGCCCAACGGTTTGCGTCAGTGGCCGTTAGCGAGAAGCTCCACTTCGCCATTCCGAAGCGCTCGCTCAAGTTTGCGGCAACCCACTCGGCGTCTTCGGTTGGCAGCATGGTGGTCAAGCCGCCCTGGTGCTTGATGCGCTTCTCGATTGCTTCAACAACTACGGGGTTTGAGTGGCCGGCCATTGCGCCGGTGTCGCCCAGAGCAAAGTCGATGTATTCGTTGCCATCGATATCCCAGATGCGATTGCCGACTGCCTTGTCGAAGTAAACCGGAAACCCACCTGCCTTCTTGTTCATCCATGTCATTGGCACGCGACCGAATAGGTGGTCGGCTTTGTCATAGGCCGCACGCGATTTTGGGTTGCGCTCTGCAAAGGTCGAAAGTTCGCGCTGGTTTAGTTGCGCTAGTCGTTCGCGATTAATCACGGATGGCTCCTCGGGTGGGTCCCCCGTCGAAGCGCCTTCGCCCGACTACTGCCCGAATCCAAGAGGATATTCACTTTCTATTTTGGCACTTTGTTGGCGTTTTCGGCTTGCGTTCGAGGTATTGGCGCGTGTAATACTTTGCTCGTAGTGAAAACCACCCGAGGTGGGGAGAAATACCTCGAGTGGCTGCACACCGCTAGCTACATAGCTGCAACAACAGCTGAACCAGCAGTACTAGTGCATTGTGGTTTAGAAGTGCCGTCTGCAACCAAAGGTTGCGGGCGGCATTTCGCACCACTGAACAAATGCTCATGCACACCATTCCTTATCTCTTCCGCTCTGGGAAGCTTCACGTTAAGTGCCCCAAAAAGAGCCCAGAGCGTGATTCACCACTTCGGAATGGTTCAGCAAAACTATTCGCCCCGGTGTTCGAATTGAGCATCGGGGCGTTTTTTGTGCAGAACTTTTCCGATTGCGTCACCTGTGTAGTGATAACTTGTGGCCATGTCTGTCTTTAGAAGTGCTTTGAGAATCTTGCTCGGTGCGGCACTCGTGTTCGCCGGCACCAGCCACCTCACCACCGCAAGGGCAGAATTCACCGCCCAGGTTCCGCCATGGCTGCCGCTCGATGCAGACTTCGTCGTTCTTGCCTCGGGCGTCGTAGAGATCGCGCTTGGGCTTGGTCTGGTTTTCTCGAAGAAATACCGCAAGCACTTTGGCTTGGCGACAGCATTGTTTTTCATCGCGATTTTTCCTGGCAACATCGCCCAGTTCACCGAGCACAGGGATGCCTTCGGCCTGAACACCGATCTCGCACGTGGCATCCGGTTGCTGTTTCAGCCCTTGCTCGTGCTTTGGGCTCTGGCCAGCACATCTGCCCTCGAGTTATTGCGCAAGCGCTCGTGACCAATGCCTGCAAAGGCATGACGCCAACATAGAGTTAGACCGTGCTTAAGCGACTCATAACCATCTCAAGGCCAGTGCTCTGGATCAACACCATTGGCACCACCGTGATGGCAATTTGGCTGACCGGTGACCTATGGCGCTGGGATGCCATCTGGCTCTTGCTCTGGGTGACACTGCCATTCAACCTCTTGATCTATGGCATCAACGACATCTTCGATCAAGAGACAGACAACATCAACATTCGCAAGGGTGGCTTTGGTGGCGCGAAAATTGCACCACGCGAGGTGCCATGGATTGCCTGGGGAGTTGCACTTCTCAATGCGCCGTTTCTCGTTTTCTTTGCGCTCAACTACTCGGTTAGCGCAAACATTTGGATCTGGGCATACAGCCTTACCTTCTTGTTCTACTCGGCACCACCAGCTCGTTTCAAGGGTCGACCATTTCTCGACTCGATTAGCAACGCCGACTATGCGTTTCCGCTGGCAATCGTTCCGCTGGCACTAGGCGAAGAACCAATTTGGCTTGCGGTGTTCGCGCTCATGGCTTGGAGTCTCGCCAAGCACACATACGACGCCATTCAAGACATCGAAGAAGACTCGTTCGTTGGCATCAAGACGACTGCCGTTTATCTCGGCGTCAAGAAGTCGCTCTGGTGGGTTGGCTTGTGGTGGTCAGTCTCGAGCGTCATGTTTGCGTTTGTGAACATTCCACTCTCAATTGCCAACGCACTTTTTGCAGCTTGGCTGATTTGGCTAATCACTCAAGACAACTCTGGCGCTAATGCAAAACGCGTCTATAAATACTCGGTGGCTTTTCCATACGTCGTCGGCACCGTTGCCGGAGTTCAATTAGTCGCATACCTGGTTCTCAGCCAAATCGTTCTATGAAGAAAATAGTCATTGTTGGCGCTGGCCTCGGTGGGCTCACCGCCGCTGCCCTGCTGGCTAAGGCTGGGCACTCAGTAACAGTTCTTGAAAAGAATTCATGGATAGGCGGCAAGTCACGGCGCATCGAAGTTGCTGGCCAGCGCATCGATACTGGGCCATCACTCGTGACTTTTCCGGCGGTTCTCGAAGAACTCTTCAATCGCTATGACGCGATTGGCAGCAAAAGTGACGCTCGAACAATTGCCAAGCTGAAACTTGAGCGACTGCCTGAGGTTGGCAAGTACTTCTTCAGAGATCAGATCGTGAATTTGCCAGTCGAGGCTGGCCATCCTTGGCATGAAGCTTGGCAGCGTTTCGATAGCCAACATGGTCACCTTGGCCCGCAGATTACCAAATTGCTGACGGCAGACCCTTTCGATGCCAAAACGGTTCCAGCAGTTTCGGCAATAACCAAGAACTACGGTCTTCGCCTTTCAACAAGCTCGTATCTAAAAGGTTTGCGCTGGATGCCCGAGGGTCTTCGCGAAGTGATCTCTATTCACACTCTCAACGCGGGCATCGCACCAGAGCGCACGCTGGCTCTATATGCAACCATGCCTGCCGTTATGGCCCGCGATGGCATCTTTGTGCCTGAGGGTGGCGTCTATGAAATCGCATTGGCTCTTGGTCGCTTGGCAACACAGGCCGGAGCCACAATCAAACTCGAAACCGCGGTCTTAGAAATAAAGAAAGGCTCAGCCAGGACAGACAAAGAAATCTTTGAAGCTGACTTTGTTATCGGCGCTTCTGACGCCCAGGTAATCGATCGACTTCTCGGCAAAAAGGTGGCCAAGTCGAAACGAGTTTCTTGCTCGGGTGTTGCTGTTTTTGCGGTACTCAAGAAACCACTGCCAGCAGACACAGTAACCCACTCGGTGATCATGCCAAGCTCGCCAACTGCCTTGCATGGTTCACTCGACAAAACCGAAGTGCCAGTCGAGACCATGGCCTTTTTGAATTACTACAAACCCGGACACGTCTATCCGAATGACAAGGCCACCGCGGCAATCTTGCTAACAGCACCTGCCAACGGCGAACCTTTCGACATCACCAGTGATTTCGTGCAACGCGAGCTGAAGCGCATTTCTTCGATGATCGGACTAAAAGAAAACCTCGCTGATCTCATTCTCGATTACAAAATTCTTGACCCGAGCTACTTCGCAGAGTTCGGAGCCGACGGCGGGTCTCTCTACGGTGCGACAAGGCCAATCTGGCAGGGTGGGCCGTTTCACTCCCCCGGCTATTCGTCTCTAACTCGTCCGTGGCTTTGGCGGGTCGGCGCATCAGTGCATCCGGGTGGAGGAATACCAGCGGTGCTTGGTGGGGCCATGAACTCAACCGCGCGACTGCTGCGGGCAATTGGCAATAAGAGCAACTAACTCGCTCGGGTCTTGCACTCTTTAACTCAAGTAGAACGCACAAGCCGCGACCACCGAGTCGGCATAACTTGCCGCCTCGCTCGGGTCTTGCGCCCTCGGCAGGAATCGAACCTGCGACCAAGAGATTAGAAGGCTCTTGCTCTATCCACTGAGCTACGAGGGCATGCGAACTGCATCAGTTTAATCGAATTGATCCCTAATTAGGGCCTCGCGGTCAAAAGGCCCCAAAGTTTCTGCCAGAATTGGCGCAAGCCCACACGAAATACGCATGAAACATGCATGTGCTGGGATTATCCGACAGCTCCAAAAACGACTCCCGAAAGGTACATTATTTAATGCTCAAGTCAATTAAGAAGATCGCAGTTGCGGCCATCGCAATTGCGGCGCTAACCCTCAGTGGTTGCGCTCCAGCAGCTTCAACCGACGAAGCCAAGTCATTTGGCGACCTCAACGTTCAGCTCAGCTGGATCAAGAACTCAGAGTTTGCCGGTGAATTCTTTGCAGACCAGAACGGCTACTACACCGAAGCTGGCTTCGGCTCAGTAAACCTAATCGCTGGCCCTGCAGCTACCGAAGCAGAAGTTCTCAATGGCAACGTGCTCGTTGGAATTGCTAACCCAATTTCTGTTGCACCAGTCATTCTTAATGAAGGTGCAGCGCTGAAGATTATCGGCACCACCTACCAGAAGAACCCATTCACCATCGTTTCACTCAAGGATGGCGCGAACATCGCGACCGTTCAGGACTTGATCGGTAAGAAGATTGGTGTTCAGGCTGGCCCGAACGAGACACTATTCGACGCTTTGCTAAAGGCAAACGGAATTGCTGCTTCGAAGGTAACTAAGGTTCCTGTTCAGTACGACCCAGCACCGCTAGTAAACGGTGAAGTTGACGGCTTCTTGGCATACGTGACCAACGAGTCATTCATTGTTGAGCAGCAGGGTTACCCAGTAACCAACTTGCTATTCGCAGACAACGGCTTGCCTTTCGTAACCGAGAGCTTCGTTGTAACCCAGGACTCAATCGACAACAACCGCGAAGCGCTAAAGGCATTCCTTTACGCAACCATCCGTGGTTGGAAGGACTCAATTGCCGATTCAGCCGAGGGTGCGCGACTAGCACTTGAGGTTTACGGCAAGGACCTCGGTCTTTCAAAGGACAAAGAGGAGTACCAGTCAAAGACTCAGAACGAGATTTTGGTTCAGACCGATGAGACCCGCGCAAACGGCCTCTTCACCATCAGCGACGCCATGATCGAGCAGAACTTGGCAACTCTGAAGGCTTCTGGATTCGAGATCACTGCTGAGCAGCTATTCGACATGAGCCTTCTAGCCGAGGTTTACGAAGAGCACCCTGAGCTCCTGAACTAAAGTAATCTAGGTTCATGATTTTGAACGGTGCCGCTGCCCTCTCACCTGAGTTGGGCAGCGGCATCACCATTTCTGGCCTCACCAAGAAGTTCAAAATCGGCCGTGAGACCCTAACCGCCCTAGAAGACGCCAATCTTCACAGCGACCGCGGTAGCTTTCTCTCATTGCTTGGCCCTTCTGGCTGCGGCAAATCAACCATTCTTCGAATCTTGGCCGGGCTTGAAACCGCAACCGAAGGTTTCGTGACCGTTGACGGCAAGACTCCCGCTGAGTTGCGCAAGAACCACGAACTAGGCATCGCGTTTCAAGACTCGGCTCTAATGCCATGGCGATCGGTCATCGACAACATTCGCCTGCCGCTCGAACTCTCAGGCGTCAAACCTGAACCGAACCAGGTTGAAGACCTAATCAAACTCGTTGGCCTTCAAGGATTCGAAAAGGCTAAACCTGCGCAACTTTCAGGCGGCATGCGCCAACGCGTTTCAATTGCGCGAGCGCTAGTTGTTCAACCTTCAGTTCTATTGCTTGACGAACCGTTTGGCGCACTCGACGACATGACTCGTCAGCGCTTGAATCTCGAACTGCTTCGCATCTGGACAGAAAAGCCAGCTACCACTTTGATGGTTACCCACGGAATCAGCGAAGCAATTTTCTTGAGCGACCACGTCGCCGTAATGAG
>JAGOAI010000056.1 GCA_017983965.1 Rhodoluna sp.
ATTCAGTGGGATTACGCTAACGTCGTTAAAAAGCGCAGTCTCGAAAAGCTGACTAAGTTTTAAGTTCATGAAGCAAACCAAGGTCAAGGTCTACGTGCGCGTAATGCACATGCGCTGGCCACTTTGGTTTAGCAATGACTTTCAAGATATCGAACAGATTGCTCCGATCAGCGAATCGCTAAAGGCAGATGCCTTCGCACTCAATGAACTGTTTGCAAATCTGACCTACTGGGATTCCACTCGAGATGGTTACCGCTGGAAAGCCAACGAAAACCCAGCGCTTTTCAATATGACTTCAAGACGATTCGCTGCCGACCTGCAGAATCAGCTTGGCAAGAACTACGAGGTGCTTTGGCCGCTGGCCAAGGCCGAGCGTGAAAACAAAGACCAGCTTGTCAATCTAACTCGCAAGAAGGTTCGTCGCTGGTTCGGCTAAGCGCCAACCTTGTGGCGCGCCTCGAGCTTGGCTCCCTCCACATCCATCTGAGGCAGGGCACGATCTAGCCAACGTGGAATCCACCAGGCGCTCTTGCCCATCAGGCTCATGAGAGCCGGAACAAAAACCAGTCGAATCAAGAACGCGTCGATGAGAACGCCGGCAGCCAGAGCAAGACCCATTGGCCTCACGCTTGCTAGCTCAGATGAGGCGAACCCACCAAACACCATGATCATGATGATGGCCGCGGCCACAACAACCGAGCGACCCGAGCGAATGCCGCTCAAGATGGCCTGCTTCGGGCTCTCGCCGTGCACATAGGCCTCGCGCATTCCGGAGACCAAGAACAACTGGTAATCCATTGCCAGACCAAAGACGATGCCGATCACGATTGTTGGCAAGAAACTCAAGATTGGCCCCGGATCATGAACGCCAAGCAATCCGCCAAGCCAACCCCACTGATAGGTAGCCACAACAACTCCAAGAGTTGCAACGACCGTCAGCAAGAAACCGAGGCTGGCGATAATCGGCACAGCAATCGATCGAAAAACCAGAACGAGAATGAACATAGACAGCAACAAAACCGTGCCGAGATAGAGAGGCAATGCGTCGCTGAGTTTTTGCGAAACATCGATGTTGCTCGCGGTTAGCCCGGTGATGCCAAGAGCAGCACCGAAGTTGTTTTTGAACTCGGGAGCAAGTTCACGCAAAGCAAAAACCAGCTCTTCGGTGCTTGCACTTGCTGGGCCTTCGACCGGTTGAATCTGAAACAAAATGCGAGTCTCGTCTTCAGAAACGGCAGCCGGAACAACCGCTGCCACGTCTGAAACACTCATGATTCGTTCTGCGATGTCGGCCTGAACTTCAAGAAGCTCGGCTTCGCTCTCAGGTTTTTCAATTGTTGCAACGGCAATCACCTGACCGTTAGCGCCCTCGCCAAAACCAGCGCTCGTGAGTTTGAACGCGCGATACTGCGTTGACTCGGTTGACTCTGAAGAGCCGTCAGGTAATCCGAGTCTCATAGACGCCAGCGGCAGTGCAGCAATCGATAGAGTCGCAACCACTAAAAATAGTGAGATGAATGGGTGGGCCACTGGCCAGAAGATTCGGCGCTTGTCAGAAACTTCAGGCTCTTCGACTTTAGGCTGACTTGCCAAACCGGCCAAGGCAAGACGCTCTTTCTTCGAGAGCATGCGCTCACCAATCAGAGCCGAGATGGCTGGTGTGAACGTGACTGCAATAAGCACAGATACGAAGATCGCAACCGCACCCATTGTGCCCATCATGCCCAGAAACTCAATGCCGGTTAGGTTCAGCGCAGCAAGGGCAATGATCACGGTCAGGCCGGCGAAGAACACCGCGTTGCCCGAAGTGCCGTTGGCGAGCCCTATCGACTCGAGCATTGGCATGCCGGCCTTTAGCTGACGGCGGTGGCGGTTCAAGATGAACAGGGCATAGTCAATGCCAACGGCCAAGCCAAGCATCACTCCCAAGATCGGGGTGGTTGAGGTCATCGGAACAACCGCGGCTAGAGCCATGGTCAAGGTCGCGCTGATGCCCACGCCCAGAACTGCGGCGAGCAGCGGCAACCCGGCAGCGGTGAATGTGCGCAGCATCAACAACAGAACAATTGCGGCAATGAATAAGCCAATCAGTTCGCCAACACCAAGGATGCCTTCGGCCGAGTTGGTCAGCGCTTGAGAGAACTCAACCTGCACACCGGCCGGAGCTTTTGACGAAATGAACTCGATAATCTCTTCACGCTGAGCCGGCTCGATTAGGTCAATCTGCTTGGTGAAGACAATGGTTGCCAGCGCGGTTGCGCCATCGGCAGAAACCGTTCGAAACTTCTCGGCTGCAGCAACGAGACGTTGGCCAGCGTTAACTTGCAATGAATTCTCGGCGAGCAAAGTTTTGCCATCTTCGAGAGCGATTTTTCCGCTAGCGATTTGAGCTTCTTGCGCGTCGATGTTTGCAGTGGCGTTTGCCAGAGCGATCTTTCCGGCATCAATCTGGGCAAGTTGTGCAACTAGCCCAGCCTTGGCAGAAACCAGTTGACTCTTCGAAGACTCAAGCGCGGTCAACTGATCTGCTGGAGCTTGAGCTGCAACCAGAGCGTCGAGGCCGGCTTGCACCTGAACAAGTTGACCATCAATAGTTTTGAGACCGGCACGAACCTGCGTTTCACCAGTGGTTAGTGTTGCGAGTTTCTCACTAATGGTTTTGCGCCCGGCGGCAATTTGTGCCGGTGCGGTTGTCAACTTCTCTTCTTGCGACGCGATTTCAACTTCGGCGTCTGCAAGTTTTGCTGCGCCATCGTTCAGTTCTTGCAATTGAGAGGCGCGTTCTGCATCAGTGACGAATGGATCGACGACACTGTTCACGTTTTCAATTTGTGCAACGCCATTCAGTGCTTCAGTGATTTCGGCTACCTGAGCTGCAGAAAACCTCGCACCAGATTCGTTATAAAAAACCACCTGGGCCGTGCCACGACTGGCATCAGGAAACTTGTCGCGCAAATCGTCAATGATTTGCTGAGACGGGGTTCCGCTGATTGACAATGTGGTGGCGAGTTTGCCACCACTCAGCACCATGGCCGAAACGGTGGCCACGAGAATCAAAACCCAGGTGACGATTACTAGCCAAGCCCGACGACCCGAAAACTGGCCAATTCGATAGAGCAACTCGGCCATGCGAAAACCTTCAATCCTAGAAATTTGTGCCTCAACCAGAGTGTCGGGCGAGATTTGGTTCTTCAGCGAACCGCCTCAATTTCAACCCATGCGGGGCAGAGGCTATTCCCTAGAGCCTGAGAACGAGCTGCTAAAAAGTGCCTTTATTCGACGTGATTTGGGTTCATCCAGAAGAGATCCCAGAGGTGGCCGTCTAGGTCTTCGAAGCCCCAGCTGAACATGAAGCCCATGTCTTCTGGCTCATTCAGTTTGCG
>JAGOAI010000057.1 GCA_017983965.1 Rhodoluna sp.
TGGGGTGTGACTCCGCTCGAAGATCAACAAATAGGTGGAGCAATTGCGTGGGGCATCGGCGAATTGCCGACCGCAGCGCTTACGATTATCGTCTCGGTTCAGTGGTTCAGATCAGATGCTCGTGAAGCTCGTCGTTTAGATCGCGCAGCCGACCGCGGGGGAAACAAAGATCTAGAGGACTATAACGCCATGCTCAATAAACTTGCCGACCGTGACAAGCGGTCACGCTAATGCAACAGGTAAAACTTTCTGAAGAACAGCAGCGCCTGTTTGAATACATCGAGTCGACAGACTCGCACGTTTTTGTCACCGGTCGAGCCGGCACTGGTAAGTCGACCTTGCTTAGCTACCTAATTGAAAACACCGACAAGTCGGTAGCCGTCTGTGCTCCGACCGGCGTGGCCGCGCTGAACGTTGGCGGCAGCACGATTCACTCGCTGTTTGGCTTTCCTTTTGGCATTCTCGGCAACGTAGACATCGCGAAGCACCTGCGTCGCTACACCCGCGAGATCCTCGGGGCTGTCGACATCCTGGTAATCGACGAGGTGTCGATGGTGAACGCCGACATGATGGATGCCATGAGCCTGGCCATGGGCATTGCCCGAGGCAAGCGCAAGGTTCCGTTCGGTGGCGCTCAGGTGGTCATGTTCGGCGACCCATACCAGTTGGCGCCTGTGCCACCCCAGAACCCAGAAGACATCGCATACATGGCCGAGAACTACCAGAGCTCTTGGTTCTTCGACGCCCATGTTTGGCGCGATGCCGGCCTCGAGCGTTACGAGCTAATCGAGATTTTTAGACAGACCGACACTCACTTCAAAGATATTTTGAACGCCATTCGCGACGGCTCTTGCACCCAAGAGATGATCGACGAACTAAACCGCCTGGCGGTGCGCTCGATGCCACACGACGACATTCTGCGTCTGGCCACCATCAACCGCACGGTCGATCAGGTCAACATCAGCCGCCTCTCGCAAATCGCAGACAAGCCAAAGGTTTTTCTTGCAACGGCATCTGGCGACATGAAGGCCTTCGAGCGAGTGAAACCGGCAGAAGAGAAGCTCGAGCTGAAGCTTGGTGCCCAGGTCATGTTCATCAAGAACGATGACTCAAGCCCGTTCAAGGATGGCGACGGCACAGCGATTCGCCGCTGGGTCAACGGCACCATCGGTCACGTTGTTGAATTCAAGAGCGACAGCCACGTTGTTGTCGAGGTTGATGGCGAACGCTTCGACGTTGGTCGTTCGACCTGGGAGAAAGTTCGCTACGAGATCGAAGAGTATTTCGACGAAGACACTAACAAGGTAAAAGAAACTCTCATTGCTGTTCCGGTTGCCGAATTCAAGCAGTTTCCGTTGCGTTTGGCCTGGGGCGTCACCATTCACAAGTCGCAGGGTCAAACCTATGACGAGGTAATGATCGACATGGGGGCTGGAGCATTTGCGCCTGGGCAGACATACGTGGCTTTGAGTCGTGTTCGCTCGCTCGATGGTTTGTATCTGTCACGTGCGATTCGTTTGACCGACGTGAAGATTGATCAGCGCGTGTTGGCGTTTATGAACGGTCACCACAACACAGAGACGCCGGGCATCGATGAGGGCGACTACGGCGACTTCATTCCTGACGACGACGTGCCAATTTTCTAGAGACTATTTATAGTCGTCGAGAGTTACGCGAAACTCGTTTGGGTTCAGCCACCAGTTAATCGGGTGCTCAACGCGACCAGCCCACCAGTTCTCGCTGTGGCCCGTGTTTGGATAGATCGCGCCAATGAAATTCTGTTCGCTGGTGAATCCGCGTGCGTGCATTTGGGCAACAAACTTTTCGTGCAGTGGCGGGTAGAGCGCATCGAGTTCAATGGTTCCGCAGTCTGTCCAGACACGATGAGTTGTTACCTCTGGCATCATGCTCGCAAGTTGGTTTGTCGTGACTTCAAAACCAAAAGGCCAGTGAGTCGAATAGGCCAGCGCGGTGCCATAAACCTCGGGATACTTCGCTAACCCATAGAGTGCCGCGAGCCCACCCATGCTAGAGCCTGCAATAGCGGTTCTGTTCGCTGCAAGATTTAGCGAATGCCGCTTCTCCAACTTCGGCAAGATTTCTGTCGCAATCATCTCTTGATAGGCATCGCCTAGCATCACGCGACTTGCTGGGCGTAATTGCTCAGGCAGCTGATCGAGAATCTCTGGGTGCGCTTCGACAATCGACTGCGGCGCAAGTTCGTTGATTCGGGTTGTTTCGTCGAGTTGCCACACGCCAACAATCATCGGCAGCTTTTCACCACGGATGCGCCGATAGCCGCGCGCGTCTGGTCTAAGGGCGTCGAGTAGCCCCCAGGTTGCCCCATAAGTGGTGTTTTCGCTAAGAAACAGATTGTGCCCGTCGTGCATCACTAAGACGGGAGTTTCTGGGTTTAGGTCGCCCGGCACCCAGACATCGACGCGGTGCTTATGAATGGTGTGGGTTTCTAGGCGGCCACCGGCCAGGTGGTCTCTTTGCAGTTTGAGTGCGCGCATGCCCAGAAACAGAGGGAATACGAAGGCGATAGCGCTCACGCCACTGAGGGCGATATACAGCCAAACTCTCTTCATCTTCAGGCGGCGACCCTCGATGATCATGAATGGCGCTGCCGCAAATGCCGTGATGAGAAGGTCGCAGGCAACAACCAAGTCGGCATTGGTTTTGAACCAACCGCCGAAGAAATCTTCGCCGCCGATGATTGCCATGAAGTTGAAATACCAAGCCGTGATCAACCCCGCACCTGCGAGAATGAAATAGAAATAGGCAGTTCTGCGTTGAACATTCATAGGGAAATCTTCGCACGCCCAAAGTCAGGAAACGCACCATGAATCGTTGGGCAGAACTAGTTGTTCGCCGCAAGAAGTCGGCTCTTTTCGGTTTCATCGCAGTCATTCTGCTCAGTTCGATTTTTGGCTTTCAAAGTTTTGGCCTGCTAAAGGCTGGCGGTTATGACAACCCGAATGGCGACTCAACTCGAGTGAGTGAATTGCTCGATTCGAAATTCGCAACTCAAACCCCAGAGGTTGTCTTGATTGCAGACATGCCTGAATTGGTTGACACAGATGCGAGCAAGAAAATCGGCGCTCACCTGCTCAATGAACTCAAGGCGGTTTCTGGCGTTGAAAAGGTAACCAGCTATTACACAGTCGGTAACCCGGCATCACTGCGAAGCACCGACGGAAAAGCCACCTATTTCTTCGTGAAGGTTAAAGACGATGTCGTGCAGGCAGAAGTAGGCAAGCGCATCTCAGATCGCTTCACCGGTGACTACGAAGGCGCAAAGCTTTATGTTGCTGGCTTCGCCGCAATCAGCGCTGAGATTAAC
>JAGOAI010000058.1 GCA_017983965.1 Rhodoluna sp.
GTCTTGGTGTTTACAGACGAAGGCATGATGTCTGACTCGCCTGGCAAGAGCAGCACATCGTCATAAGTAAGTCCGAGAAAGCCGAAAGGGTTGTTTTCAGTCATTTTGTCCTCAAGCGAGTTGGCGGTGAGCCAATTCTAGCCTTTGAGCAAGTCTTGTAACGAGTCGGCAACAATCGCACCTCTGCAAGCGACTGAACGCTAAAACGAAGATTTCTGCCCCGACCCTTTGCGGTAATCTCAGAAACAACAACGACGTGCAAACGTTCACAGCTATACGGAGGTTGGTTTGAGCCAGCTAAAACTTCAGGTGACCAAGAGGTTTGCCGTTTCACTCGGATTGCTATTTGCAGTCTTCGGTCTCGTCTTTCAGACCTCACCAGCACTCGCGGCAGGTGAGACTCCTGCGCCAGACAGCAACGCGCTATCTATCGGTGGCATCATCAAAGACGGCGATGTTCTGCTCGAAGGCGTTCAGTTAGCCGTCACCGGCGACAACTTCGACGCAACCGGCACGACCGCTGCAGATGGTCGCTGGGTAGTTGCTGTTCCGAGCAAGGGCGAATATCGAGTAACCCTATTGATCGAGACTTTGCCCGAGGGCGCAAGCTTGCGCGACCCAAACAAGATCACCAAGACCGTGAAGATCGACGTGGTTAACACAGTGAACGTTCTCTTCACTTTGAACGACACCACCTCTACAACCGGTGGCCCAGGCGATAAGCCCGTTCAAGCAGAGACCAACATTTTCTTGGGCCGCTTGATTGCAGGGCTCATCCTAGGAATCTTGCTCGCTATGGCTGCAATCGGTTTGAGCTTGATTTATGGAACCACCGCGCTAAACAACTTCGCACACGGCGAGATGGTGACCATGGGTGCACTCGTTGCGTTCTCGCTAAACAAGCTGATGGGCATCGACCTTTTGATTTCTGCGGTGCTGACCATGATGCTCGTTTCTGCATTCGGTTGGTTTCAAGACGCAGCGATTTGGCGACCGCTTAGAAAGCGTCGCGTTGGTCTGACTCAGATGATGATCGTGAGCATCGGTCTTTCGCTCGTTGTTCGCTACATTTTTCAGATCATTTATGGCGGCGACACCAAGGTGCTCAGCCAGGGTGAAATCTGGAACATCGCCGGTGTTCCGACTCAGGCCGTAAACGTCATCAGTGCGGGCATTGGCATTGTGATTCTGCTCTTGGTAGCAGCTTTCTTGACCAAGACCCGCATCGGAAAAGCCACTCGCGCGGTTGCCGATAACGCCTCACTCGCTGCCGCCACAGGCATCGACGTCGAGCGAATCATTCGCATCGTCTGGGTCGTAGCCGGCGCTCTGACAGGCATCTCGGGCGTAATGCTCGGCTTGTTCTTGCAGGCCTCATGGGACATGGGCTTCTCAATTCTGTTGCTCATGTTCGCCGCGGTAACCCTCGGTGGCCTAGGCACCGCTTTCGGCGCGGCCGTTGGCGCGATGGTCGTTGGTCTGTTCGTTGAACTTTCGACGCTAGTAATTCCGTCTGACCTCAAGTTCGCTGGAGCTTTGGTGGTGCTGATTCTCGTGCTGCTGGTGCGGCCTCAGGGAATCCTCGGCAAAGCGCAGAGAATCGGTTAAGGAGAGAACATGGATTGGTCACTCGTCTTCGGCAACGCTGCCGCAGAACTTATCAGCCCGACTACAGCCGCCTATGCGCTAGCTGCAATCGGTCTTGCCGTGCACTTCGGTTACACCGGTTTGCTCAACTTCGGACAAGCAGCTTTCATGGCGATCGGTGCTTATGGTTTCGCAGTTTCAATTTTGAACTTCGGAGTTTCTTTCTGGGGAGCCATCGCGGTTTCAATCGGTCTCTCGATTGTCTTCGCTTTGATTCTCGGAATTCCAACGCTGCGACTTCGCTCTGACTATCTCGCCATCGTCACGATCGCGTCTGCAGAAATTTTGCGATACGTGGTTTCGACAACTTCGATGGTTGGTCTAACCGGTGGCTCAAACGGTCTGTCAGCATTCGGTTTCGAGTTCTATGACATGAATCCGTTTCCGGCAGGCAACTATTTGTTCTGGCCATTCGACGTAACCGAAAAGGAACTTTGGGTTCGCGTTGTCGGTTGGGCACTTGTCATCTTGGCTGCCCTGCTCGTTCTCGTGATGATGCGCAGCCCATGGGGTCGCGTGGTCAAGGGCATTCGCGAAGACGAAGACGCAGTTCGCAGCTTGGGCAAGAACGTCTATGCATACAAGATGCAGTCGTTGATTCTCGGTGGCGTGCTCGGCACCCTCGCCGGAATCATCTTCATCTTGCCTCGCGCAGTTCAGCCGGCGAACTACGGAACCGGTCTTACTTTCTTCATCTGGACGGTCATGCTTCTCGGTGGCGCAGCCACTGTGCTTGGCCCAATTGTCGGTTCGATGGTCTTCTGGATTCTGCTCTCGCTAACCGACGGCATCCTTCAGGGATTGGTCAACATCGGCGTCATCACATTCTTGACCACCGACCAGATTGGTCCGGTTCGCTTCATTTTGATCGGTTTGGGCTTGATGGCTCTGGTTGTCTTCAGACCGCAAGGAATCTTCGGAAACAAGAAGGAGCTGCAGTTCAATGTCTAACCAAATCTCATTGGGCGACGCCTCACCTGGCTGCCAAAAGGCTGACCCGATTCTGGTCGCAGACAACGTCAGCCGCCAGTTCGGTGGTTTGACCGCGGTAAACGTGGCTCACCTCGAGATTCCTCGAGGCAAGATCACGGCTCTGATCGGCCCTAACGGCGCCGGCAAGACCACCCTGTTCAACCTGCTCACCGGCTTCGACAAGCCGACCACGGGCACCTGGACCTTCGAAGGCAAGAACCTAGCTGGCGTAGCCTCATACAAGGTTGCTCGCCTCGGAATGGTTCGCACCTTTCAGCTAACTAAGGCCCTAAGCATGCTGACCGTCATCGAGAACATGCGTCTCGGTGCTCAGAAGCAGCCTGGCGAGCGTTTCTTGGCCGCAATGTTCAAGCCGCTCTGGAGCGGCTTCGAGAGCCGCATCACCGTGCAGGCCGAAGAGTTGCTAAAGCGCTTCAAGCTCGATGCCAAGCGAGACGACTTTGCCGCTGCCCTTTCGGGTGGTCAGCGCAAGTTGCTCGAGATGGCACGCGCGCTAATGGCCGAGCCAAAGTTGGTAATGCTCGATGAGCCAATGGCCGGCGTGAACCCAGCGCTCACCCAGTCACTTCTCGACCACATCAAAGACCTCAAGTCAAATGGCACCACCGTGCTCTTCGTTGAACACGACATGCACATGGTTCGCCACATCAGCGACTGGGT
>JAGOAI010000025.1 GCA_017983965.1 Rhodoluna sp.
TGTCTCGGGTTGCAATGCATGGTCATTGAATATGCACGCAACATGGTTGGGCTTGAGGGGGCGTCGTCTACCGAGTTTGATCCAGAAGCGAAGCATCCGGTAATTGCGACTATGGCTGAGCAGGTAGACATTCTGGCTGCAGGTGACATGGGTGGAACCATGCGACTTGGACTTTACGAAGCGAAGTTGAAGCCTGGCTCAATCGTGGCTGAGGTTTATGGAGCAGAGTCAGTTTCTGAGCGTCACCGTCACCGCTACGAGGTCAACAACTCGTTCCGCGACCAGATTTCGACTGCTGGCCTCGTATTCTCTGGCACCTCGCCTGATGACCACCTGGTTGAGTATGTTGAGTTGCCTCGCGAGGTGCACCCTTATTTCGTTGCGACCCAGGCTCACCCTGAGTTCCGCTCACGTCCGACTAAAGCGCACCCGTTGTTCAAGGGGCTAATCGTTGCCGCACTTGAGCGTCAGCAGGCGAGCAAGCTTTTTGAGGCTGCCGATGCCTAAAGATCAACCATTCGCTGCGAACGTTAGTTCTAGCGAGGTTGTCTTTGAAGGCATGATTTGGAACGTTCTCAGCGAACGCTTTGCATTCGCCGAAGAAGAACTCACTCGACAGTTCGTTGAGCATCCCGGGGCCGTTGCCGTCTTAGCCCTAAACGCACAGGGGCAAGTGCTGATGATTCGTCAGTACAGGCACCCGGTTCGCGAGTTGCTCTGGGAAATCCCAGCAGGCTTGCTTGACGTTTCGGGCGAGAGCAAAGCTGAAGCAGCTCAACGCGAACTAATCGAAGAGACTGGTTATCGGGCAGAGTCGCTCGAGCCGCTAATCGACTTCTATACAACCCCTGGCGGAAACAGCGAGAAGATTTCGATCTTCTTGGCTCGCGAGCTAACTTTTGTTGGTCGCCCGGAGATTCAAGATGGTGAAGAGCGCGAGCTGTTGGTTGAGTGGATTGACTATGCTGATGCGCTGAACTCCGTGCTCGCTAGTGAGGTTAAGAGCCCGAGCGCGGCAGTCGCAATCATGGCTTATGCGCTCAATCAGCGAGGCTAGTCATGAGCTCGCAGAAACACATCGATGCCTATCTTCGCCAACTGGCAATCGAGCGTGGCATGGCCAAGAACACGATTTCGGCTTATCGTCGCGATTTGGCGAATTATGCGCAATTTCTCGCAACACAAAGCATCGATTCGCTTGCTCAGGTAACCGAATTGACTGTTGCCGAATATGCGCAGTCTCTTTCGCAAAAGCAGGGACTAGCATCTTCGAGTGTTGCGCGCATGCTCGCGGCAGTTCGAGGCCTTCACAAATTCTTGCTTCAAGAGAATCTTCTGCAGAACGACGTTGCTTCGACGGTCAAGCCGCCCAAAGCTCCTAGAAATTTGCCGAAAGCTATTTCTCTCAGCGAAATTGAATCGCTGTTGGCTGCGGCCGGGCCTGATCCAGATGATCAAGACATAGTTTCAAGCATCAGACTGCGAGACAGGGCACTGCTCGAGTTGCTCTATGCCACCGGCGGGCGTGTTAGCGAGATTGTGAATCTCGACCTCGACGACCTGGTTGACCCTACTCTGGTGCGGCTTTTTGGCAAGGGCTCTAAGGAGCGCATAGTTCCGGTTGGAAGTTTCGCGCAAAAAACCCTGTCGGCATACCTGGTTAGAATCAGGCCGGGATTGGTCGCCCTAGGCAAAGGCACTCCGGCTCTGTTTCTAAATCAACGCGGTTCTAGGCTCAGCAGGCAAAGCGCCTGGCAAATCATTGCCGATGCCGCCGATAATGCCGGGCTGTCGGGCAAAGTTTCGCCGCACACCTTGCGGCACTCCTTTGCGACCCACCTGCTAGAGGGCGGGGCAGACGTGAGGGTGGTTCAAGAGCTGCTCGGACACTCATCGGTTGCCACAACGCAGATTTACACCCTAGTAACCGTGGATCGCTTGCGCGAAATCTATGCCACGGCACATCCGAGAGCCTCGAAATAGCCCGAAATCAAAGGGCTCTCGGGTTGGGTAGGCTAGTAGTAACTTCACCCGGGAGGATTCAAGTGGCTAAAAAAGCAGAGGTTGACACCCGCTTCGCTGTACCCAAAAAGCTCGCTTCCCACGGCCCTGCCCGCATTATCGCGATGTGCAACCAAAAGGGTGGTGTCGGCAAGACCACAACTGCAGTAAACCTTGCCGCTGCACTAGCCGAATATGGCCGCAAAGTTCTAGTCGTCGATTTCGATCCGCAGGGCGCTTTGAGCACCCACCTCGGCGTTATCGCTGTTCCCGGCGAAATTGCCACAATTTATGAGCTCATGAAGGGTTCAATCAAAGACCCGCACGAGGTAATTCGCAAGTCACCGGTCAAGAACCTCGATTTGATTCCGGCAAACATCGATCTATCTGTTGCCGAGATTGAACTGGTCAATGAAGTCGCGCGCGAGAGCATACTCGCCAATATTCTTCGAAAAGTTTCTGACGAGTACGACGTAATCATTATCGATTGCCAGCCATCACTCGGTTTGCTGAACGTCAATGCACTTACCGCTGCGCATGGCGTTCTGATTCCGATGGCGACTGATTTCTTTGCACTTCGCGGCGTTGCCTTGCTGAAAGACCAGATCAATAAGGTGCAGGAGCGCCTGAACCCCGCACTCAAACTTGACGGCATTTTGGTGACTCTGCACGAACGAACTTTGCACTCTAAAGAGGTTCTCGATCGCCTTCAAGAAGCATTCGAAAGTTTTGTGTTCAAGACTCAAATTGCACGCACCGTGAAATTCAAGGATGCAACAGTTGCCCAACTGCCGATTACTGCGTATGCACCTACATCTGAGGCTGCCGAGAGCTATCGCGCAGTAGCAAGAGAATTGGTTTCTCGTGGCTGCGCCCCATAACAATCAGGTTGACGAAATTGGTGAGCACTCTGGCGGTTTCTCTCTCAGCCTAGGAAACTTTGATGGCCCTTTCGATTTGCTGCTCACGCTGATCAGCAAACACGAACTAGACATCACCGAAATTGCACTGAGCAAAGTTACCGACGAGTTCATTTCTTATCTGAAGACTCTCGATGAAGACGAAGAGATGGAGCAGGCGAGCGAGTTTCTTGTTGTTGCCGCTACTCTTCTAGACCTCAAGATTGCAGGGCTATTGCCAAAGGGTGAAGTCGTGAACCCTGAAGATGTGGCGATGCTCGAGGCTCGCGACCTTTTGTTTGCTCGCTTGCTGCAATATCGTGCGTTTAAAGATATTTCTGCCTGGTTCAACTCGAGCTTCAACCTCGAAGCCACGCGTACCGCTCGCGATGTTCGCGTGGAAGAGCGATTTAGAGAGCAGAAGCCTGAACTGGTTTGGACTATGGCAGTCGAAGACTTCGCGAGGCTTGCCGGAGAAGTTATGACGCCAAAGGTGATTCCGGGCGTCGGCCTAACCCACCTGCATGCTCCTCGAGTAAGCATTCGCGAGCAAGCCGCAGAGGTAATCACCATGCTTCGTGGCAAAGCAAGTTTGACCTTCAGAGACTTAATTGGCGCTGTCAAAGACAGGGCAGTGGTTGTTGCCCGCTTTTTGGCCGTGCTCGAGCTTTATCGACTTTCTGCGATTGCCTTTGAGCAAGACAGCCCACTCGGAGATCTCACGATTACCTGGCGTGGCAATGCTTTTGATGACGAACAACTAGCAGCACTTGGAGCAGATTATGAATCTTGATGAACAAAGCACAGAGCCAGAAGAGGCTGTGATTGATGAGAATTTTGATCTAACCGAAAAGGCACAGGTTGTCGAAACCGTTGAACCGCTCGGTGAGGCAGAGTTGCGCGCAGCCGTTGAAGCCATTCTTATGATCACCGATGCACCAATTTCTCTGTTGGCAATTGCCGCTGCACTAGAGAACCCAGTTAATGCTGTTCGCGAAGCCGTGTTGAGCCTGCAGGCTGACTACAACGGAGAGAACGGTTCTACGCTTCGAGGTTTCGAACTTCGCGAGGTTGGCGGAGGTTGGCGCATTTTCGTTCGCCAAGACTTTGACTGGGCAGTACGAATGTTTGTTGCAAACGAGAGCCCATCAAAGCTTTCTCAGGCTGCGCTAGAGACACTTGCGGTAATTGCTTACAAACAGCCAATCTCTCGCGGTCAAGTTGCTTCTATCCGTGCTGTGAACGTCGACTCGGTTGTCAAAACGCTGCTGAGTCGTGGTTTGATCACCGAACTCTTTACCGACAGTGAAACTGGAGCAATTAACTATGGAACGACACCTCTCTTGCTAGAGCTGCTAGGAATCAACTCGCTTGAAGACCTGCCGCTAATTAGCCCATACCTTCCAGATGCGAATACAAACTTCGATGCCGCACTCTAACCTCGAAGACGAGCAGGGCGTTCGCCTGCAGAAAGTTATGGCAGCCGCCGGTGTCGCTTCTCGTCGAGTTTGCGAAGACTTGATTACGCGAGGCCAAGTGACTGTGAACGGCAAGAGAGTCACAGAGCTGGGCACCAGGGTAAACCCTGAGGTTGACAAGATCTCGGTTAGCGGAATGCCGATTCAGCTTGACGTGTCAAAGGTTTACCTTGCGTTGAACAAGCCCGTGGGTGTGGTCAGCAGCATGGCAGACGAAAATGGTCGAGCAGACCTAAGTCAATTCGTCGAAGGCTATGAGCGTGTTTTCAACGTCGGTCGCCTCGATGCCGAAACCAGCGGATTGATCATCATGACCAATGATGGCGATTTGGCCCACAAATTGGCGCACCCAAAATTTGGGGTTACCAAAACCTATGTGGCGCGAGTTCAAGGAATTGTTGATCCGGGCATCGTTCACAAGCTGCTCAGCGGATTCGATCTAGAAGACGGCTTCATCAAGGCAGACAAGGCCAAGATTGTGCAACACTCACAAACCGAGAGTTTGCTCGAGATTGAGCTGCACTCTGGCCGAAACCGAATAGTTCGTCGTATGTTCGACTTTTTGGGGCATCCAGTTCTCGGTTTGGTTCGAAAGCAATTCGGGTCGATCCAACTGGGGCCACTCAAGGCTGGCAAGGTGCGTGAACTCAGTAAAATAGAGATCGGTGCGTTGCTAAAGGTTGCCGAGGGCAAGCCGATGCGGCAGTCGCAGGCGGCCAAAAAGGCCCCGCACGTTTCACCAGCTAAGACAAGAGGGCGGTAGCTCATGGCACTTCGAGCCATTCGCGGGGCGATTCAGTTAGAGACCGATGAGCGCGAGCACCTGCTGAAATCAACAGCAGAACTTCTCTCTAAGGTTTTGCACGTAAACAACATTGATAACTCGTCTCTCGTGTCTATTTTGTTCACAGCCACACCAGACATTACAAGCGAGTTTCCGGCGCTTGCAGCCCGTGAACTGGGGCTTGGCGATGTTCCGCTGATGTGCTTCGTAGAAATGAATGTCAAAGGCGCTCTCGACAGAGTGGTTCGCGTAATGGTTTATGCCGACATCGCTACAAGCCGCCAAGAGATTCAGCACGTTTATCTGCGCGGAGCAACTGCTCTGCGATTGGATCTCGCACAGTGACATCAAGAACTAAAGGCAGCGTGCGAATTGTTGGTGCAGGGCTGCTCGGCACCAGCATTGGCCTAGCGCTCAACAAACTCGGCATCGACGTGATTCTTGTCGATCAATCGCCAGGGGTTCAATCACTTGCAATCGACTATGGAGCTGGTCGCGCCGAGAAGCCTGAAGACCAGCCGAGCGTTGTTGTAGTTTGCGTTCCACCAGATGTGACGGCCAAGGTAGTCGCTCAACAAATCGAGCAGTTTCCGAATGCGGTCGTGACAGACGTAGCGAGCGTGAAATCGAGAATCTTGACCGAGCTGCAATCAGCAGGCGCAGCACTAAAACACTATGTTGGCTCGCACCCAATGGCAGGGCGCGAACGCGGCGGTGCAGCTTCTGGTCGCGCAGATCTTTTTGCCGGCAGAGTCTGGGTGGTTTCACCAAATGAACAAAGCAAGCCGGAAGCCATAAAGGTCGTTGAAGACCTGGCTCTAGACCTAGGCTCAGCTGTCATTCAGGTTTCAGCAATCGAGCACGACCGCGCCGTTGCTGCGGTTTCACACGTTCCTCAGCTGGTTGCGAGCCTTACCGCCGCGACTCTGCTCGATGCGCACGCTGCAGACATCGAGCTGGCCGGGCAGGGCATCCGTGATACAACCAGAATCGCAGCAAGCGACCCAAGGCTTTGGCTGCAAATCTTGACAGCTAACTCAGAGCAGGTCGTAAGGGTGCTTAAGTCTTTTCAGGGTCAACTAGACACAGTGATCACAGCACTCGAAGACACTGACGCTCCAGGTGCCCTTTCAAGCATCAGCAATGCGCTCAGCAATGGCAACCTTGGAGTAGCTAAGCTTCCGGGCAAGCACGGTTCAAAGGCAACGAATTACTCATTGCTTACCGTCATGATCGATGACAAGCCTGGCGAGCTCGCGCGTCTGCTTACCGAAATCGGCGAAATTGGCGTCAACCTTGAAGAAATCAAACTCGAGCACTCGCCAAGCAGTGCCGTGGGACTCGTCGAAGTCTCGGTCTTGCCAGACGCAGAAGAGAAGCTCACCGCCGAACTCCTTTCAAGAAATTGGAAGTTGGTCGGCTAATGGCAGAAATCGTAGTCGCCATTGATGGCCCAGCCGGTTCGGGTAAATCTAGCGTGAGCAAGCAACTTGCCCGCAAACTTGGTTATTCATACCTAGACACCGGCGCTGCCTATCGAGCCTTAGCCTGGGCGACTTTGAATGGCCTTGACTCGGCAAAATTGGAATCAGGCGATTTTGAAGAAGACTTTGACTACCAAATTTCGACAGACCCAGATGACTTTTGGGTTCGGGTTGGCGGCACCGATGTCACCGAGGCAATTCGTTCGTCTCTGATATCTGAATCGGTAAGCTCGGTCGCCAAGATTTCAAATGTTCGCTCCTTTATGAAGCGCTTGACCAGATCGATTGTTTCGGCAAGTTCTCTCGATGGTGCAATTGTTGAAGGTCGTGACATCACTACCGTGGTGTTTCCTGATGCAGACTCTCGCATCTTGCTCACGGCCTCAGAAGAGGTTCGTTTGCAGCGACGCTCTGCCGAGATCTCGGCAAGCAGCACTAATGCCGTCGTGAACCAGGTGACTAAACGTGATGCAAGCGATTCGAAGATTGTGGATTTCATGAACGCCGCTGAAGGCGTGACGCTCGTCGATTCTTCAGACCTAAATTTTGAACAGACCGTTGAGGTCATGTCTGCTCAAATCGAAGCTGACCTGAAAGCGAGAAAACAATGAGCGAAGAAGATTTCAACTTTGATGCGATTTCACCGGAGTTTCTAGAGAAACTGCGTGAGGTGTCAGATAAAGATGCCGAAACCAAGGCCAAGGCCATGCGCATGGGTCTCGAGGAGTATGACCTCGAGCCAGAAGACCTCGATGTTCTTGCAACCGAACTCGGTTTCGAAGACGAGCCGCTGTACCTTCCGGCACTGCCGGTATTGGCGATTGTCGGTCGACCAAACGTCGGCAAGTCGGCACTGGTTAACAGAATTCTTGGCAGGCGAGAGGCTGTTGTCGAAGACAAGCCGGGTGTAACTCGAGACCGAGTCTCTTATAAGGCCGAATGGAACGACCGCAAGTTCACCCTGGTTGACACGGGCGGCTGGGAGCCAGACGCCAAGGGCATCGACAAATCTGTTGCGATGCAAGCAGAAATCGCCATCGAGCTTGCAGACGCCGTGATTTTCGTAGTCGACGCCATGGTTGGTGCTACCTCGAGCGACGAGAGAGTCGTGCCAATGCTTCGCAAGAGCGGCAAACCAGTGATTTTGATTGCAAACAAGATTGACGATCTAAAGCAGGAACCAGAGGCTGCTGCTTTGTGGTCGCTCGGTTTAGGCGAGCCATATCCGGTCTCTGCCGTTCACGGTCGAGGCGTAGCCGACATGCTAGACGCCGCCATGAAAGTTTTGCCAGAGGTTTCTGCTGTGGCAAAGCAAGAGTTCGGCGGACCTCGTCGTGTTGCGATTATCGGACGACCAAACGTCGGAAAGTCTTCGTTGCTGAACAAGGCAGTTGGCGCTGAGCGTGCCGTTGTCAATGACCTTGCGGGAACCACCCGTGACCCGATTGATGAGCAGGTTGAACTCGGCGGAAAGATCTGGCGTTTTGTCGACACTGCCGGTATTCGAAGAAGAGTGCACCTGCAGCAGGGCGCAGACTTCTATGCGAGCCTTCGAACCGCGGCTGCTCTAGAACGCGCCGAAGTTGCCGTTGTTCTATTTGACGTAACTCAACCGATTAGCGAAGCAGACATTCGAATTGTCGACATGGCTCTCGAGTCTGGTCGAGCGCTTGTTCTAGCTTTCAATAAGTGGGACGAACTCGATGATGAACGCCGTAAATATCTTGAGCGTGAAATCGAACAAGATTTGGCTCACGTTGATTGGGCTCCTCGTGTAAACATCTCGGCAAAGACCGGTCGTCATCTTGAGAAGCTGGTTCCGGCTCTAGAAGTTGCGCTCGATGGTTGGGACACTCGCGTGGCTACCGGAAAGTTCAACGCATTCTTGCAAGAGTTGACCATGGAGAACCCGCACCCGGTTCGTGGCGGAAAGCAACCTCGCATTCTCTATGGAAGCCAAGTTTCAAGCCGTCCACCAAAGTTTGTTCTATTCACAACAGGCTTCTTGGATCCGGGATATCGTCGATTCATTCAGCGCCGACTTCGCGAGACCTATGGATTCGAAGGAAGCCCTATTGAAGTGGCAATGCGCATTCGTGAGAAGCGCAAGCGATAAACACTCGGCAACGAGCGGGCTATAGCGCAGCTTGGTAGCGCACTTGTCTGGGGGACAAGGGGTCGTGGGTTCAAATCCCGCTAGCCCGACAAATGAAAGGAAGGAATCGAAATGACCATCTGGCAACAGTTGAGAACAGTGCCAAACCTGCTCAGTCTGCTTCGATTGGCTTTGGTTCCTGTCTTCTTGATTCTGATTCTGAATCACCAAAATTGGCAGGCAGTTGTTGTGCTCGCCATTTCTAGCATCACCGACTTTCTCGACGGATACTTAGCGCGCCGGCTCAATCAGGTAACCAGGCTTGGGCAATTGCTCGACCCAGCCGCCGACCGACTTTACATATTGGCAACCTTGGTGGGCCTCACGGCAATGGGGTACGTTCCCGCTTGGCTGGCCTTCATTGTGATCGGTCGCGACGTTTTGCTCTTGGCTTTCTATCCGGTGCTCGCAAGTCACGGATACGGCCCGCTACCTGTTCACTATCTCGGCAAAGCCGGAACCTTTGCTCTGCTCTACGCGTTTCCGCTTTTGTTGATTGCAGCCGCCTTTGAGAACATTTCTGAATTTGTACTGCCAATCGCTTGGGGCTTCGCCTGGTGGGGAATTGGTCTCTACTGGTGGGCAGCCGCAGTGTATTTATTGCAAGTGCGTAACATCGTGAAATTGGGTCGAGATGCTTCGGCTAGGCTTGGCAACTGAGGGTGAACATGAATTTTGATGCAACGGGGCAGAGTAGCCCAAGCGACGAGACTGATTCGACGCAAAGATTTAGCGACGATCTGCTAGCTCAAGATCAACACGGTCTAGACGCCGAAGAACGAGAAGCCATTGAGGCGTTGCCATCGGCAAGCGCTCTGCTAATTGTTCAGCGCGGGCCAAATGAGGGAGCTCGTTTTCTTCTAGACCAAGATGTGACCACAGTTGGTCGTCACCCAAACGCCGACATCTTCTTAGACGATGTCACCGTTTCTCGCCGTCACGCAGAGTTTCGTCGAACTGGAACTTCTTTCATGATTCACGATTTGGCCTCTTTGAACGGCACCTACTTTGATGGCGTTAGAATCGAGTCTGCACTTCTTGATGAAGGTGCTGAAGTTCAAATTGGAAAGTTCAAATTTACTTTCTTTGCATCGCGCGCAGATTTAGGAGCCTAGAGAATGTCACAGCCGACATCACTTGCGCAGGCGCGCGCCGCAAAACTTGTCACCATTGGTCAAGTTCTAACACTGCTTACTCCGGAGTTCCCGGAGCTCACCCAATCGAAGCTTCGCTTTCTTGAAGAGAACGGGTTGATCACCCCGCAGCGAACCGATTCTGGTTATCGCAAGTTTGCTGAGGCCGATGTAGAAAGACTTCGACTTATTCTCGAACTGCAACGCGACCGCTACTTGCCGCTTAAAGTAATAGGCCAGTTTCTCGCAGACCTAGATGCCGGAAAGTCGGTCTCTCTTCCGGGCGACGACTCTAAATCTTCGAAGCACGCTCGCGTAGCTCAGGCTAAAAATGTAACGAGAATCGAACTTATTGCCGAAACCTCGATCACTGACGCTCTAATCGCTGAGGCGCAATCGGTTGGTCTAATCACCGAAGAGCCATTCAGTGCAAACACAATCGAAATCGCTCGCTCAATCATGAAACTAAACAGAGGATTCGGTCTGACTCCACGTCACCTGCGCGGAATCAAGACCGCAGCCGAACGTGAAATCGGCATCATTGAGGGCGTTATCGCGCCTGTGCTTGGCAAGAAAGAGGCTTCAAGCCGTTCAAAGGCTGCTCACTTCGCCGAAGAATTGCAGAGTCACTTCGCGAACATCCGTGAAGAATTGATTCGCGGCGCGATTTCTAAAATCGACGACTAGTCTGCGCCACAGCAGCGAATTTCTCGCGACACGCCGAGCATATTAATTAACGGAGCTATACCTAGAGTTCAGGCAAGAATTGCTCTAGAACTTAAACCTGTAGTTGAACCTGAAGGAGGCGTGATGATTCCTACCGATGACTCGACGTCGCCTGAAAACGATTACTCGCAAGACATGCTCTTTAGCGACGGAAGCCCGTCGGCTGACCCAAAGGTCGGTTACCGCGGAATTTCGGCAGCCGCTGCAGCGGGCATTAGCTATCGTCAGCTCGACTACTGGGACAGAACCGGTCTGGTTCAACCAAGCGTTCGCGGCGCAGCGGGTTCTGGATCGCAACGACTGTATGCATTTCGCGACATTCTCGTTTTGAAGCTGGTCAAACGACTTCTAGACACTGGCGTCTCGCTTCAGCAGATTCGCATCGCAGTCGAACAGTTGCGAGCCGCCGGCATCAACGACTTGGCTCGCACCACGCTTATGTCTGATGGCGCTCGTGTTTACCTTTGCACCACCGAAGACGAAGTTATTGACCTTCT
>JAGOAI010000026.1 GCA_017983965.1 Rhodoluna sp.
AGAGCCAAGACGAGAGTCGCAACGAAGACGAAGACAACGAAGAAAAAGAATCTAAGTTGCCGAAGCTCGAAGTTGGGCAGAAGCTAAAAGCGGTCGACGTCTTTGCAAAAGACCACCAGACTTCACCGCCGCCTCGTTACACAGAGGCTTCGCTGGTTAAGGCTCTCGAAGAAGACGGCATTGGCCGACCTTCGACCTATGCGTCGATCATGTCGACAATCATTGGCAAGGGTTATGTAACCAAGCGCGGTCAAGCGCTGGTTCCTGAGTGGATCGCATTCACCATCACGCGCTTTCTAGAAAACAACTTTGAGCGCTTGGTTGACTATGCGTTCACAGCTCAGATGGAAGAAGACCTCGACCTAATTGCTTCTGGCGATCTTGATCGCAGCACCTGGCTGCACCGTTTCTATTTCGGCGGCGAAGGCATCGAAGGCTTGCACCCAACGGTTGAGAATGTTGGCGACAGCGACCCTCGCGCCGTGAACTCGATTCACATCGCAGACAACATCACTTTGCGAACCGGCAAGTATGGCCCATACATCGAAACGATGGTCGAGCCAGGCAGTGAGGGTGCCGACGAAAACGGTCGTCGCATCGTAAACATTCCCGAAGGGCTCGCCCCTGACGAACTGACCGTCGAGAAAGCTCAAGAGCTAATCGATGCCCCGATCATCAGTGACCGCGTGATGGGTCAAGACCCTGAGACTGGCCTCGACATTCTTTTCAAGGATGGCCGCTATGGCCCTTATGTCTTGCTCGATGACGAGAAGGCAGCGAAGCCAAAGACCGCATCGCTGTTCAAGTCGATGTCGCCTGAGACCTTCACATTCGAAGAGGCCGTCAAGTTGCTTTCGTTGCCTCGCGTTGTCGGAACCGACCCTGAGAGCGGCAATGAAATCACCGCTCAGAATGGCAAGTTCGGCCCATACATGAAGAAGGGCACCGACTCTCGCTCGTTGGCAAGTGAAGAAGATATCTTCAACATCACTCTCGACCAGGCTCTAGAGCTCTATAAGCAGCCAAAGTACGGTGGTCGCCGCACTGCTGCGACGCCGCTCAAGGAGTTCGGCGAAGACCCGCTGTCAAAGCTCAACGTGGTGGCCAAGACCGGCCAGTTTGGTCTTTACATCACAGACGGCTTGGTCAACGCGACGGTTCCGAAAGAAGAACCGCTCGAAGAGCTGACCCCTGACCGCGCGTTTGAGTTGCTCATGATTCGTCGTGAGAAGCTCGGCGTCGAGCCAGGTGAGGCACCACCAAAGACCTCGCGTTCACGCAAGACAGCAACCACAACACGCGTCGTTAAAAAAGGCGCGACCCGCAAGAAGAAGGCTTAGTCATGACCGGCGGCTTGTTTATTTCATTCGAAGGAATCGATGGCGTTGGCAAATCAACGCAACTCGATTTGCTCGTGCAGTTTTTGAATGAACAGGGTCGCCAGGTTTGCCGCACGCTTGAGCCGGGCGGAACAGATCTCGGTCGCGAGATTCGCGAATTGTTGTTGCACCGCAAGGGCGAGGTTGCACCGCGCGCAGAGGCTCTGTTGTTCGCGGCAGATCGCGCGCACCATGTTGCAACTGTTGTTCGCCCAGCACTCGAGCGCGGCGAAGTTGTTGTGACCGACCGCTATCTCGATTCTTCGGTTGCATATCAGGGCAGCGGTCGCGACCTTGGTTTCGATCAGGTGCGTGATCTATCGATGTTCGCTGTCGATGGGCTGTTGCCGAACCTAACTGTTCTGCTTGACCTCGACGCAGACAAGGCAGCCGCACGCCGAAACAAGACGGGTGCAGAGCCAGATCGCCTAGAACGTGCAAAGACCGAGTTCTTTGAAGCCGCACGCCAGGCATATCTAAAAATGGCAGCTGCCGAACCTGCTCGCTGGTTAGTCATCGACGCCGAGCTTTCGGTTGAAGAAATGCAGAAGATTATTCGCGCTCGCGTGCAGGAGTTGCTTGGCTGATGCCGGCACCGATTTGGCGTGAGTTGTTTGGGCAGAGCGATGCCATCGCTCAACTCGAACTGGCCGTAAAACACCGTGACGAAGGCGTGCACCACGCCTGGCTCATGACCGGCCCGCCTGGCTCTGGCCGCTCAAACATGGCCGTTGCCTTTGCCGCAGCGCTGCTCTGCGCCGATGGCGGTTGTGGCACCTGCCGTTCTTGCACCCTGGCGATGGCAGGCAACCATCCTGATATCGACGTCTTGACCACCGAGAAGGTCGGCATTTCGATCGAAGAGATTCGCAACCTGGTAACCAGCGCCCAACTTGGCGGGTCAATGGGTCGCTATCGAATCATGATTATTGAAGACGCAGACCGCATGGCCGAGCGATCTTCAAACGTTTTGCTTAAGGCACTCGAAGAACCGCCAGCCGGTACCGTGTGGATTCTCTGCGCACCAAGCGAGGCAGATATGCTGCCAACCATTCGCTCGCGAGTTCGTCGCATTGCGCTGAAGACTCCGGCTGTCGAAGAAGTTGCAGAACTCTTGGTTGAGCGTGACGGAATCGATCGCAGCCTCGCCATCAAAGTTGCGGCCGAAGCTCAGAGCCACATCGGCATGGCTCGCCGACTTGCCACCAGCGCAGATGCTCGTGGTCGCAGGCGCGACACATTGATGGCTGCTCTCGCCATCGACTCAATCTCAACCGCAATCTTCACATCGGAGCGTTGGCTAGAACTCGCGCGTCGAGATGCCGATGCACTCACCGCCGAACGCGATGCCGAAGAGCGCGCAGAGTTGCTTCGCGTTATGGGAATCGAAGACACATCAAAGTTGCCGCCTTATGCGCGCGCCGATGTAAAGGCCCTCGAAGATTCACAAAAGCGTCGAGCCACTCGATCGCTTCGCGACGGCATCGACAGAATCTTGGTTGACCTGCTTTCGCTCTATCGCGACGTTTTGATGCTGCAGCTCGATGCTCAGGTGGCCTTGGTCAACGAAGATTTGCGAACCCAGTTGCTCGACATCGCCAACCGTTCGACTGCACAGCAATCGCTGTTCAAACTCGCTCAGATCGAGCTTGCGAGAATCAGAATTTCGGCAAACGTCAAAGACCAGATGGTCATGGATGCCCTGGCCGTAAACTTGCGAACAAAGCCATAAACCAAAGGGGAGTCAAATGAGACTAAAGCGCGTGCTTGCCTCAATTGCCATGTTCACTCTTTTGTTGGGCGGTTGTGCCACGGTAACCCCAACATCCTCGGCGATGTCTGAAGACGTGTCTGCGGCCCTAAAGCCCTTTTATAGCCAAGCTCTCAACTGGAAGTCGTGCGGCACCGACCTGAAGTGCGCAACCATCAAGGTTCCGCTCGATTGGTCTAAGCCGGCCTCTGGCTCAATCAACCTTTCGATCAACTATCTAGCGTCTACCGGGCCTGCTGACCTCGGCTGGATTCTCGAGAACCCAGGCGGACCAGGTGGCTCTGGCCTCGACTTCGTGGCCGGCGGTGGCGAGCAGGTTGGCAGTGCAGAGTTGCGCAAGCACTACAACGTGGTCGGTTTCGACCCACGTGGCGTTGCGAAGAGCACGCCAATCAAATGTCTTAGTGCCAAAGACACCGATGAGTTTCTCTACGGAACCACTCCGGGTGCACCAGGTTCAGCAACCGAAATTGCGGCACAGCGCAAAGCGATGAAGAAATACATCGCGGCCTGCGTTAAGAACAGCGGCAAAATTTTTGGGCACGTTGGCACGGTTGAGGCAGCGCGAGACATGGATGTCATCCGTGCGCTACTTGGTCAGCAAAAACTCAACTATCTCGGCTACTCATATGGAACTTTCTTGGGAACGACCTACGCGGCGCTTTACCCGCAGCGAGTTGGTCGATTCGTGCTCGATGGCGCAATCGACCCGAGCGTGAGCGATGAAGACCAGAGCACAAACCAACTCAGAGGTTTCGATCTAGCGCTTCGCAACTATCTAAAAGATTGCCTATCGACAAACAAGAAGACCTGCGCGTTCACCGGCGACGTTGACTCAGCGATGAGTCAAATTACAAAATTCTTCATAAAGCTCGAGTCGACTCCGCTTCGCACAACTCTCGCCGGTCGCAAACTGACAATTTCAGGCGGCATCACTGGCCTGGTGATGACTATGTATAGCGAAGATTATTGGCAATACACGTCGAGCGCTTTCAAGACAGCATTTGCGGGCGACGGCACAACGTTCTTGCAACTCGCCGATTTCTATAACGACAGAAACTCAGACGGCACCTATGCCTCAAACATGCTCGAGGCGAATATGGCGGTCTCTTGCCTCGATAGTCGGTCGAAGGCGACATCAGCGGCAATGAAGGCGCAGAACGCTCGCCTGAAGAAGTTGAGCCCATTCTTTGGTCGCTATTGGCAAAATGGGGCGCTTGGTTGCGAGCAGTGGCCTTACCCAATTGCCGCCAAGCCAGCCAGCTATGCGGCAAAGGGCTCTGGCCCAATTGTGGTGATTGGCACCACTGGCGACCCGGCAACGCCTTATTGGCAGGCCCAGAACCTGGCAGACAAGATTCTGAGCGATGGTCACCTGATTACCTTCAATGGCGAGGGCCACACGGCCTATGGTCGCTCAAACGAATGCGTCGTCACCGCGGTTGATAACTTTCTCATAAAGGGTGTTGTTCCGGTCAACGACCCGAACTGTTAGACCCCAAACGTTCGCTAGATTGTTCGAGGGGTAACCCAGATCGGTGGCAACGAGGCCATCGGTATCTCATGGAACAACGGAGTTATATGAGTTCGTCTGAAGATGAAAAGGTCTGGGTTGAAACACAAGCCAGTCCAGAGTTTCAAGCGTTGCGAAAGAAGTTTCGCAGCTTTGCATTCCCGGTAACAGCAGCCTTTCTTGGCTGGTACTTCATGTATGTCTTGCTCACTGCCTTTGCGCGTGACTGGGTAAGCCAAGAAGTTGCACCGAACATTAACATCGCAATTGTGCTCGGTGTTTTGCAGTTCGTTTCTACGTTCGTAATCATGTGGCTCTATGAGCGCCACTCATCACGCACGCTAGACCCTGCATCAGACGCATTGCGCGACAAAGTAAACGCGAGGTTGGCCAAGTGATCGATTCAAGAACCCTAGCTACGATTCTGTTCGTAGCGTTTATTGCTGTGACGCTCGTGTTGGTTTTTCGTGCGGGTCGCTCAAACAAAAAGAACACTTCAGACTTTTATGACGGCGGAGCTTCGTTCTCTGGTTTTCAAAATGGTCTAGCCATCGCAGGTGACTACATGTCTGCTGCGTCGTTCCTCGGCATCGCGGGCATGATTGCGCTGTTTGGGTATGACGGCTTCTTGTATTCAATTGGCTTCTTGGTCGCTTGGCTTGTAGCACTGCTGCTAGTTGCTGAGCCGCTTAGAAACTCAGGTCGCTTCACCATGGGTGACGTGTTGTCATTCAGAATGCGCCAGCGCCCAGTGCGCAGTGCATCTGCTGCCTCAACCGTTGTCGTTTCGATCTTCTATTTGCTAGCGCAGATGGTTGGAGCCGGAAGCCTTGTGACCCTGTTGCTCGGCATTGACCCAACTGACACAGCTGCTAAGAACGTCATCATTCTGGTGGTCGGCGTTCTAATGATCGTTTATGTGACCGTTGGTGGCATGAAGGGCACTACATACGTGCAGATCATCAAGGCATTCTTGTTGATGATTGGTGCAACCCTGCTGACCGTTATGGTTCTTGCCAAGTTTGGCTTCAACATCTCAGAGCTTCTTGGCTCTGCAAAAGAAGCCAGCGGCAGCGCGAGTTTCCTAGAGCCAGGTGGCAAGTATGGCAAGGACATCCTTGATGCATCAGGCAACATTGATGCATTCAAGACTCTCATGAGCAAGCTTGACCTGATCTCGCTTGGCATGGCTCTTGTTCTCGGAACCGCAGGTTTGCCTCACATTCTGATTCGCTTCTACACCGTGCCAACTGCAAAGGCAGCTCGCACGAGTGTTAACTGGGCCATCGGAAACATCGGTTTCTTCTACCTAATGACCATCGCTCTTGGTTTTGGTGCAGCAGCTCTTGTTGGCTCAGCCAAGATCAGCGAGGCAGACAAGGGTGGAAACCTAGCGGCACCGCTTCTAGCTCAAGAGCTTGGTGGTGGCGCAGGAACAACCGGTGGTGCAGTGATGCTTGCGGTTATCGGTGCGATTGCATTCGCAACGATTCTCGCCGTGGTCGCAGGTCTAACCCTTGCCTCTTCTTCATCGTTCGCGCATGACTTCTATGCCAACGTGATCAAGAAGGGCAACGTTGACCCGAAGAAAGAAGTTCGTGTAGCAAAGATTGCTGCAGTTCTAATCGGACTCGTTGCAATTGCCCTAGCGATTGGTGCTCAGGGGCTAAACGTTGCCTTCTTGGTTGCTATCGCATTTGCGATTGCTGCTTCGGCAAACCTTCCGACAGTTCTTTACTCATTGTTCTGGAAGAACTTCAACACTCGCGGAGCAGTTTGGGCCATCTATGGTGGTCTGATTGCAGCAATCGTGTTGTTGATCTTCTCAGGCAACGTTTCAGGAACCGAGACCAGCTTCATCAAGTGTCTTCCTGATGCTGCAAGCTGTGTCAAGTTCAACTACTTCCCATTGAACAACCCTGGAATCATCTCGATTCCATTCGGTTTCTTCATGGGCTGGTTGGGCACCGTAACCTCGAACGAGCGCAACACTGCGAAATATGCAGAGCTAGAAGTTCGTTCGCTAACCGGCGCTGCTATTGGCAAGGCCGTTCAGCACTAGTTCAAGCAAAAGAGAAGCCCCGGCCACTGGTCGGGGTTTCTCTTTGCGGTCTTGGTTTGGCCATTGGCTAAACTTGCCTAGTTGCCCGCCTTGGCTGGCACTTGCCGCCTTAGCTCAGTTGGTAGAGCAGCTCCCTCGTAAAGAGCAGGTCTGGGGTTCAATTCCCCAAGGTGGCTCTCTCAGATGTTTGCCCCTTCGAGAGTAGTATGTTGCTTGGCTCTGAAAGGGGTTCGCAAATGCTAAACCGTAAAGGTTTACACCCCGCTCAATTGGTGGCAGTCGCATTCACCGCAGTGATCCTCCTAGGCACATTTGCATTGTGGTTGCCGATTTCGGCTGCACCGGGCAAAGAGACCCGCTTCATAGATGCGCTTTTCACTTCTACGTCGGCCGTCACTGTAACGGGGCTAGGAACCGTAGACACAGAAACCCACTGGTCCTCGTGGGGTCACTTCTTTATCGCAATCTTGATGCAAATCGGTGGATTCGGAATCATCGGCTTTGCAAGCCTGGTTGGTTATTTGCTCGAGGGTCGCATTTCACTCAAGAACAAGATGACTACCTCATCTGAAACTTCAGTTCAAGTTGCACCTGACATTAAGTCGTTGCTAAAGAACATTGCGAAGATGATGATTGGTTTTCAACTTTTGCTTTTTGTATTTCTATTTGTGCGTTTCTTGGTCTATTACGACTACAGCTTGCAAGACGCATTAGGTCATGGAATCTTTCACGCTATTGCAAGTTTCAATAACGCGGGATTTGCACTTTATTCAGACAACTTGATTGGGTTTGCTCGCGATGGTTGGATAATCGCGCCGATTTTTATCACAGTATTCATCGCAAGCTTGGGTTTTCCGGTTTTGATTGAGATTAGAGATCGATTGAGGCTAAAAATCGTCAAGCTGCTCAAGAAAGAGCCCACCTATTGGATGTCTGCACAGTGGTCGCTTAATTCAAGAATTGTTTTATGGGCCAGTTTCGTTCTTCTTCTGGCGGGAACATTTGGCGTGGCAATACTCGAGTGGGATAACCCTCGAACTCTTGGCCCGCTCGACCCGCTTAGCAAAGCTCTTGACAGCATTTTCGCTTCGGTCATGCCTCGCACCGCTGGATTCAACGCAATGGATATCGCAGCGCTTAATCCGAGCACGTGGCTTGGTCTTGAGGTCTTGATGTTCATTGGTGGAGCAAGCGCTTCGACCGCCGGTGGCATCAAACTCGGCACGGCTGTGGTTTTGTTCTATGTCATTTTCACCGAGATTCGGGGTGAAGCTGCCGTAAACATTGGCAACCGACGCTTGCCACGTTCTATGCAGCGCCAAGCGCTAACCATCGTGAGCCTCACAACTTTCGTGATTCTGGGTGCAGTTGCCCTGCTTCGCCTAACTACCGATTTCACGCTAGATCAAATTCTGTTTGAGGTTGTCTCGGCCACCGGCACAGTTGGGTTATCGACGGGCATCACTTCGGCCTGGCCAGATCACGCCAAGTTCTTGATTTCGCTGCTTATGCTCTTTGGTCGTCTGGGGCCAATCGTTGTTGCCACCTCATTGGCACTTCGCCGCACCAGACGTCATTTTGAATATCCAAAGGAAAGACCCCTAATTGGTTAAGTCGCTAATGTTGTTAGCGAAGAGAAGGTGCATTTAGTTGTCAAAGTCAAATAATCCAACAAAGCGACGCAGTTTTCACGCTGCCAACGTCGCCGTGATTGGCCTCGGCCGTTTCGGCACTTCGCTTGCTCTCGAATTGGTAAAGGGTGGCCACCAGGTATTAGGAATCGATACCGATGACCGCATTGTTCAGGCATTGTCTGGGCAACTCACCCACGTAGTTTCTGCTGACACTACCGACGAAGAGACACTTAAAGAACTTGGTCTAGCTGACCTCGATTGCGCTGTCGTTGCAATTGGTGCCGATCTAGAGGCAAGCATTCTGACCACATCGCTTTTGCTTCAGCTGGGAGTCAAGCAACTTTGGGCTAAAGCGAACTCAACAGCACACGGCAAAATTTTGAACCAGCTTGGCGCTCACCACGTGATTTTTCCTGAGCACGAAATGGGTCGCCGCGTTGCACACATGGTTACCGGTGAATCTCTTGACTACGTGCACATCGATGAAGACTTCGTCATGGTCAAGGCTGTTTGCCCGCCTTCTTTCAGCGACCAGTCTCTAGCCGAGTTGAAGATTCGCAGCACATACAAGGTCACGGTTGTCGCTGTTAGCCACGGCGACGGCAACTATGAGCCGGCGTTTCCTGAGACGATTTTGAAGGCGGGCGATCACCTTGTGGTTGCCGGTCGCAAGCAGCCGCTCGACGAGTTCTGCCAGATCGTTTAGTTACTGGTTGCCAACCTGGGCTCGGTAGCCCTGAACGGTTGAGCGCAGGCCGATTCCGCAGACGCCAACCATTTGGCCGCCTCGGTAATAGCCGAAGACGCAGTCGCCATCGATTTCACCATGGATGAGTCTCACCTCGTCGGCTAGTGCCAGCAATCCGAATGCCAAAATGTGCATTTCAAACTGGTCGCTCCAGAATGACGGAATCGGCGCGAACTTTTCTTCTAGCACCGCAGGCCAGTTCTCGGCTTGATTGAGCATGGCTGCCAACACCTGACCGACGCGCTTGCCTGTATCTGTCGGAATGTTCCAGTGTTCAACCCGACGAGCCACGTCATCAAAGAGCGGGTTCGCAAAACGGGCAACGTCGCCGATGGCAAAGAAGTTCTCGTGTGCGCTGCCGTCTAGACGAACAGCACGCATGGCGTTGTCAGTGAGAATTCCGTCAGCGATGTCGACGTCACAACCTTCGAGCCATTCGGTGTTGGCGTGAGAACCGATTGCCTCAACCAAAACATCACAGGCAAGTTCTTCGCCAGAGTCGAGCACGACACCGGTGATATGGCTTTCGCCAATCAAGTCATCGATGGTCGTCTTCATGATGAAGCGCACGCCCTCGGCTTCGTGGCGACGCTGAATCTCTTTGGCAAGCTCGACGCCGAGCGGGCGAACGATCGGGTGCACACCCGGTGCGACCACGGTCACCTCGCAGCCAAGCTTGCGAGCGGTGGCGGCAACTTCGCAACCGATGAAGCCGGCTCCGAGAATTACAACATTCGCCCCTGGGGTCAATGCCGCGCGCAAACCAATTGCGTCGTCGAGCGTTCGAACCGCGTGGCGGCCGGCCAATTCACCGTTTGGCACCTGAAGGCGTTTTGGGCGCAATCCGGTGGCAGCAATCAGTGCCGAGTATGCGTGGGTGACGCCGTCTGAGTCTGTAACCTTGCTGTGCTCTAGGTCAGCGCTGACTACCTTGGTGCCGAGCACCCAGTTCACATCTTCGGTTGCCGCTCTCTGAGCGAATGCCACAGCCTCGTGGCTAACCTCTTTGGCTAGAACCTCTTTGCTGAGCGGTGGGCGGTTATAGGGCGCGTATGGCTCATCGCCGATGGCAGTGATTGGTCCGTGATAGCCAAAACGGCGCAGAGCTTCGGCAGTGCGAAGCGCACCCATAGACGCGCCAACAATGACGACCGGCTTGGTCACGAGTTACCTATCCGTGTAAAAGTCGAAGAAATTAATCGACGATGAAGATTGCCTGCATTGGGCAGACGTCGATTGCTGCCTCGACGTTTGCGCGTTCGCTGTCGTCTGCCTCTGCGACATACTCGAGCTTGTCGTCGTTGTTCAGGCGAAAAATATTTGGCGCTTCAAAAACGCACTGGCCATAGTGCTGGCACTTGGTCATGTCGACATCGATCTTGATGGTCATTTATTTCTCCTCAACGGTTGATGGGTAAAGGTCTTTTGATGGTGTGCGAATTCCGCGAAACTCCCAGTCGCCTCCGAGAGCTGTCGAGATGACCTCTTCGCTCTCGGTTGGTTGCGCACCCACGTCGGTGCGAATTGGGGTCGGGCCTTCAACGATGTGGTTGGTCAGTTTGCCAAGGCCTTCGACCTCAACCTCGACGATGTCGCCTGGCTGAACCGGGCGAGAGAACGCAGGGGTTCCGCTAAACAAGATGTCGCCAGGAACAAGCGTGATGGTGCGCGCAATGTCGGCAACCAGGTAGTGCATGTCCCACTCCATGTTGTCGGTGTTGTCTTCTTGCTTGACGACGCCGTTAACCAGGGTGCGAATGGTCTTGTTTTTGAAATCCCAGTCGGTGACAACACCCGGACCGATTGGTGCGA
>JAGOAI010000059.1 GCA_017983965.1 Rhodoluna sp.
CCAAAGACTGTTCGAATGCTTTTGGCTTTCTCGGGGCTCGTCGGGTCGCGGGCTATACCGCCGGCTCAGATTTTCACTGACCCCGAAGAACTTTGTTGCTTGTCTATCTTCACACTAAACAGGGCTGAGTGCCAGATTATTTCTGGCCACAATGCGTCAAGCCTGTGGATATCTTGAGTGTGTAAAGCCGATTATGTTATTTTTGTTCCACAACGCCACTTCCTTCGTGATGTGGTCCCAGCCCCGAACGATGTTCGGGGCTGGCTTTTTAAGTCCAGGCTCTTGGTCTCGTTATTGGCCTTCCGTTTCGGCCAACAATGGAGGTAGGCATCTGCAGCTCGTTTAAGTCGAAGTCTCGAATCTGAATCACCTTGTCAGAAGATTCGAGCAGCAATCGTGAGACCCTTCCAGATCTATCGGGGTTTGCAATGGTAACCGCGATTCCCAGATTCCGAGTCTCGTTTATGGCGCTGGCGAGGTCTGCATCGCCAGAAATTACCAGCGCAGCATCGATTTTTCGGTTGAATGCGTCGGCTAAGAGTTGTGTAGCGAGATTAACGTCTGTGGCTTTTTCTTCGAGCTTCAAGACCCTAGCTTTGCGTTGGTTGAGCGGGGTTGTAGATGGAAACACAAATTTCAAAATGCAGGCAATCTTACCCAGGCCTCGAGGTGCAGGAACGATCGCTTGCGCCCAGTCATCTGTTGCAAAATTGAGCAGGGTTGAATCTTTTCGAAAGTACCCAAGTTTGACTTTTACGCCGCTAGCTACAAGTGCATTCAAATATGTTGAATGACGGTTGGGTTCGAGGTCATCCTTGAATTGTTGCCTTAGGTGAGCCGAGAAAAAGTTCACCTCGTAATTCTTGAAGTTCGGTTCAATTTGCCTAACGAGCAATTGAAGGTCTAGCCAACGGTGGTTCGCTCGCTTTGCTAAAGCTCCGTAGTAGAGGTTGAAACCATCAATATAAACGCCAAGTGTGCCTTGCATTACCCAACGCTAGTTTGAGCTTTTAGGTCTCGCTCAAATAATGCACAGAGCTTAGATGCGTGCGGCGATGAACCCGACGGCGTCATAGACGGCCTTCAGGGTCTTTTCGGCCTGTTCGTTGGCGCGGGCCGCGCCGGCAGCCAAGAGGCGATCTAGCTCGGCTGGGTCTGAGAGCAGTTCTTCGGCACGGTTGCGAATCGGTTCGATGTGAGCAACAACGACCTCGGCAAGCTCGCCCTTTAGCGCTCCATAGCCTGCGCCTTCGAAGCGCTCTTCGAGCGAGCGAATGCTCTCGCCGGTGACCGCCGAATAGATGCCGAGCAAGTTGCTAACGCCAGGCTTGGCATCGCGGTCGAAACGAATCTCGCCGTCGGTGTCGGTCACGGCCGTCTTGAACTTCTTGACGATGGCTGCGCTGTCATCCATGAGGTTGACCAAGCCCTTAGGGTCGCCAGACTTTGACATCTTTGCGGTTGGGTTCTGCAGGTCATAAATCTTTGCAGTCTCTTTGAGAATCACAGCTTCAGGAATAACGAAGGTGTCACCGAAGCGACCGTTGAATCGAATTGCAAGATCGCGAGTTAGCTCAATGTGCTGACGCTGGTCTTCACCAACTGGCACTGCCTTTGGTTGATAAAGAAGAATGTCTGCCGCTTGCAAAATCGGGTAGGTGTAGAGACCAACCGAAGCCGAGTCTGCGCCGGTCTTCTGCGACTTGTCCTTGAACTGAGTCATGCGGCCGGCTTCGCCCATGCCGGTGATGCACTGAAGCACCCAAGCCAACTGTGCATGTGCAGGAACGTGTGACTGAACAAAGAGTGCTGATTTTTCGCTGTCGATGCCGGCTGCCAAATACTGCGCGGCGGTGCGGCGAGTGTTTGCGCGAAGTTCGTTCGGGTCTTGTGGCACCGTGATTGCGTGCAGATCAACGATGCAATAAAAGGCGTTGTAGTCGTCTTGCATCTGAGCCCAGTTGACCAGCGCACCAAGGTAGTTGCCGAGGTGAAGCGAGCCGGCAGACGGCTGCATTCCGCTGAGAAGGTTGGGCTTGTTAGTCATTGGTCAATTCTAAATGTCGTAGTTCACGGCAACGGGGGCGTGGTCGCTCCAACGCTCGGCGTAGCTGCCGGCCTTGTGCACCTGATAGCCGCTGGCGACCGCTGCCAACGCAGGTGTGACCAGGTGGTAGTCGATGCGCCATCCGGTGTTGGTGTCGAAGGCCTGACCGCGGTTTGACCACCAGGTGTATGGGCCATCAACTCCCGGATGAGCCGCGCGACCAACGTCGACCCAGCCCTGCTTGTTCATCAGGGTGTCGAAATAGGCGCGCTCTTCTGGCAAGAAGCCGGCGTTCTTGAGGTTGCCCTTCCAGTTCTTGATGTCGAGCTCGGTGTGGCCAACGTTCAGATCGCCGAGCACGACCACGTGGCCGCCGGAATCGATCAGCTGCTTCATGCGCTTTTGCATTGCCTCTAAAAACTTGTACTTCTCGTCTTGCTTCGGGGTGCCAACCTCGCCCGAGTGCACATAGGTGCTGATCACCGTGATGGTCTGCTTGCCAATCTTGAAGTCGGCTTCGAGCCAACGGCCGGCGCTGTCGAATGCCTTAGGGCCAAGTTCGGTGCGATGAGCTTCTGGCTTAAGTTTGCTGAGCACGGCCACGCCAGCACGGCCCTTGGCCGTGGCGTTGTCGTGCAAAATGTGCCATTGCTCGCCGCCGCGCTCGGCTTCGTATTCGTTGAAGAGTCGAACTAAGTCTTCGGTCTCGGCACGCACCTCTTGAAGAGCAAGAATGTCTGGCTTCGCCTCGTCTAGCCAAGCAGGCATTCCGTTGCGAAAGGCGGCGCGAACACCGTTGACGTTTACTGAGACGATTTTGATGGCCATAGCCGCAAGTCTAAACTCGCGCGGCTGAAGTTAGAACGAAACGGAAACCTGCGTTGCCG
>JAGOAI010000060.1 GCA_017983965.1 Rhodoluna sp.
GTCTTGCTAAAAGCGCCCGTGACGATGCGCTCGAGACCCTTTTCAAAGTTTTCTAGAAAGCCCAAAACAACACCTCATTTTCTCGTCAAGTCTATCTTTGAGCCATTTTTTGGGGGCTGAACCGGCCCCGAGACTCAAACCTTCGAGTTTGCTGTGCGCTCGCTTAGCGTTGCCTGTTTTGAGCGGGTTTGCGTGGGAGCAGTGCCTATCTTAGAAATCAGAGAACCTGCGTTCCTCTCCTTAGTTGAAGAAAAAGCGGCCCGATACCTTTCAGTCGGGCCGCTTTCACTTTAAGCAGGGGTTTGAGTTAGCCAATCATCTCTTTTGAGCGCCCACGGGTGTGGGTTGGCTTGCAAACTAGGTTTTCAGGCTTCGAAGCACAGTCTTCACAGAGCAAAACTAGGTCTTTGCAGCCCAAATTGGCGCAATTCACAAAGTTCTTGGTGGCTGCGGCACAGGCCTCGCACTCGCCAATTACCTTGGTTTCGTCGCTGAAATCCATGGTCATGCGCTCGTCAAAGACGTATAGCGAGCCCTCCCAGAGGCCCTTGTCTTTGAAAGTCTCGCCGTAGCGCACGATTCCGCCTTGAATTTGGTAAATCTCCTTGAAACCGCGGTTCATCATGACGGCAGAGAGAATCTCGCAGCGAATGCCACCGGTGCAATAGGTGACGATTGGCTTGTCTTTTAGGTGGTCATATTTGCCAGATTCGAGCTCTTTTAGGAAATCGTGGGTGGTATCAACATCTGGCACGATGGCGTTCTTGAACTTGCCAATCTTGGCCTCGAAGGCGTTTCGGCCGTCAAAGAAGACCACATCGTCGCCTCGCTCTTCGACCAGTTTGTTGACCTCGGCCGGCTTGAGGTGCTTGCCGCCATTGGTCACGCCCGACTTATCTACTGTGATCTCATCCGGGCCGTTAAAGGCCACCAATTCCTTGCGGTTCTTGACACTCAGGCGCGGAAAGTCGCTTCCGGTGCCTTCAGACCACTTGAAATCGATCTTGCCGAAGCCCGGAAACTGCTTGGTTTCGCGCACATACTTCTTTAGGGCGCTCATGTCGCCACCAAGGGTGCCGTTGATGCCGTGCTTAGACACGATTATGCGACCCTTTAGGCCGAGAGACTCGCAAAGCGTCTTCTGCCAGAGCTTCATAGTCTCTGGGTCGGCGACCGGCGCGAAGCCGTAATACAAGATGATTTTTTGTAGTTCCACGATTAAAAGTTTAGCCTTGCGTTATGACTATCAAGCCAGGCCTAGATGTAGCCTCTTTCGACACCAACACCCGCCCTCAAGACGACCTATTTCGCCACACCAATGGCAAGTGGCTCGATGAGGTAGAGATTCCTGCAGATCAGGCGACCTATGGTTCGTTCATGATTTTGCGCGACCTCAGCGAAGAGCGCGTGCGCGAGATTCTCGAAGACGCAGCTGCGAACCCACAGCCAGGTGTCAGCCAAAAGATTGGTGACATGTATGGCTCATTCTTGAATGAGGCTCGTGCAAACGAATTTGGCAAAGCTCCAATTGCAGACGAGCTCGATCGAATCGCAAAAATTTCTAGCATCGCAGAGCTAAACAAATTGCTCGGCGAATTTTCGGTGCAGGGCATCGACGGATTGTTTGGCATGTATGTCAACAACGACCCAGGTAACCCAGAGCGCTACCTCGTAAACATTTATCAGGGTGGCCTCGGTTTGCCTGACGAGTCGTATTACCGTGAAGAAAAGTATGCAGAGTTCAGAGACGCATACTTGCCATACATCGCGCAGATGCTAGAACTTGCCGGTTGGTCTGCGGCCGATGCAGCCGAGAGTGCAAAAAAGATTTTCGAATTCGAAACGACTCTTGCAACTCACCACTGGAACGTTGTTGAGACTCGCGACGCAGAAAAGACATACAACCTTCAGTCGTTCGACAAACTACAAGAAACCAGCGGCAACTACGACTGGCAGTTGTGGCTCGATGGTGCGCAGCTAGAAAAGCGAATTCTCGCTGAGACTGTTGTCATGACTCCGAGCTTCTTCACTGGTCTCGGATCAATGTTCAGCGACGAAAACCTTGATGCCCTTAAGGCTTGGTTGTCATTCAACGTCATCAACCAGATGGCTCCATACCTGAGTGCAGATTTCGTAAACACTCGCTTCGAGTTCTATGGTCGCAAACTAACCGGTCAGCCAGAAATGCGCGCGCGTTGGAAGCGCGCCGTTCAGGCGGTTGAGGGTTCACTCGGCGAGGCCGTCGGCGAGATTTATGTGCAGAAGCACTTTCCGCCGGCTGCGAAGGCACGCATGGATAGCCTCGTGCAGAACCTCATCGAGGCATACCGCGAGAGCATTCTTGCCCTCGAGTGGATGACCGACGAGACCAAGAAGAAGGCTCTGGTCAAGCTCGACAAGTTCACCCCAAAGATCGGCTACCCGGTGAAGTGGCGCGACTACTCAGAGCTTGAGATCGATCGCGACGACCTGGTTGGCAACATGCAGCGCGTTGCTCGCTTCGTCACCAAGATCGAAGTTGCCAAGATCGGTTCGCCGATTGACCGTGACGAGTGGTTCATGACCCCTCAGACCGTCAACGCTTATTACAACCCTGGCTTCAACGAGATTGTGTTTCCGGCGTCAATTCTTCAGCCACCGTTCTTCAGCCTCGATGCTGACGACGCGGTTAACTACGGCGCAATCGGTGCGGTAATCGGTCACGAGATTGGTCACGGATTCGATGACCAAGGATCAAAGTATGACGGCGATGGCGCATTGCAATCATGGTGGACAGATGCAGACCGTGCTGCTTTCGAAACTCGCACCAAGAACTTGATTGATCAGTATGCAGAGTTGTCACCAGCTCAGCTTGATGATTCACACAAGGTAAACGGTGAACTCACCATTGGTGAAAACATCGGTGAC
>JAGOAI010000061.1 GCA_017983965.1 Rhodoluna sp.
GTCCAGATGACCTGTTTGAAGCCAAAGACCTCAGAACCGCCAGCCGCCAAGGTGGCCAGGTCGAGGCGATAGATTTCGGCGATGCCGAGACCGTTTAGCAATACAGCTGCCGGCAAAATGAGCGAGTCTGCCTCACTCGCCTTCAAGCGCAAGATGAAGTGCAGGGCGAGGGCGGCCACCGCAAGCGGAGCCCAATAGGTGAACAAATCTAAAGTCAAAATTTCGATGGTCGAAAGCTGAATCTGAGCAAGTTCGAAGGCGTTGATTCCGAATGCAAAGACCAGCAGCACCAATTCGATGTTGCGGTTTCGCGGAACAAGTCTTGCCAACTTTTGAATGTCGATGGCTACGGTGTTAGTGGTCGTCACTTGCCCACATCCTTGAGCGTTGCCAACTTGTTGAGAATGTCTTCGAAGCTGTCACCGCTAATCGAACGGCTCACCAGCTGTTGCTGATATTCGTTCAGATCGCTAACCAAAACTTCGGTGCGCTGATAAACGTGACTGAAACGCAGCGGCCCGAACGATTCGCGAATGCCCTGATAGATGGTTACGTAGCCGGCATCTTCTGCGATATAGAAACGCGTCTGCGTGTAGTTATAAGCAGCGTTCACGACAAACCCAGCGCCGGCAATCAACGTCAAAATAATTGCCATTCCACGGATGCGACGCCAGCGAACTTTGCTTCGAGTTTCGTTCATGATGCGTTCGAGCAACTCGTCGGTTTCGATCGCGAACTCGGCGTCTTGAGGTTGACGAACAAGCAGGTCACGCAAGATGCGAGGGTTGAAAATTTCAACTAGGCGGCTGCCGCGCTTGGTAGAAATTACAACTTCATTTTCTGCTGAACCAACGAAGGTTGGCTCTGCAACATAATCGCTCTGCACTGCCGGCGAAAGAACGTCGACAACAACAACGGTCACATTGTCAGGAGCACCGTGTTCGAGTGCTTCGTAAATTAGAAGTTCGGTAGCTTCTTCTGCGTCGACCGATTTGTTTAGCAAAATCTCGTTGATGATTTCGTCTGGCACAACGCCAGAGAGACCGTCGCTGCAGAGCATCCAACGGTCGCCGGCCGTCGCCTTGAAAACCTCGATGTCAACGTCTGGTGAAATTTCGACGTCACCAAGCACGCGCATCAAAACACTTCGGCGCGGGTGGGTGAGTGCCTCTGCTGGGGTGATTCGCCCAGTGTCGACAAGTCGCTGAACGAAGGTGTGGTCCTTGGTCACCTGCGTGACTTTGTCGTCGCTGACCATGAAGACACGCGAGTCGCCAATGTGAGTCAGCGTGACGAGGTCTCCGGTTACGACAATTCCAGAGAAGGTCGTGCCCATTCCCTTTAGTTCTGGGTGGCTTTCGACGGTCTCGGCGAGCTTTGAATTGGCGGCAAGCAAGGCCTCAACCACCGAGGCAGCGGCCTCGTCGGTGTTGTCATAAACCCGGTCGGCCTTAGCCACGCACTGGGCAATAAGTGCCGATGCGATATCGCCACCGGCGTGACCACCCATGCCATCGGCAACGAAGAAGAAGTTGTAGCCGGCATAGCCAGAGTCTTGATTGCTCTTTCGAACTCGACCGATGTTAGAGGCCGCGAAACTCTGTGTCTTGATCGACATGCGAAATTACGCCCGCAATTCGAAAACGGTTTTTCCGATTCGCATCGGGGTGTTCAACTTAACGACGGCCGGTGTGCCAATGCGTGAACCATCTAGGTAGGTTCCGTTGGTTGAATTCAAATCTTGAAGCAGCCAGTCGTTGTTGATGAGAACCAACTTGGCATGCTGGGTCGAAGCATATTCATCGTTGATGACAAGGTCGCTGTTGTCTGCGCGACCAATAGTAATTTCACGTCGATCAAGACGAAGTGTGTGACCCTTGCGTTCGCCTTCGGTAATTACAAGTTTTGTAGCGTTGATGCCGGTTGGTTCTGTCATCAAAGCTTCGGTCACGTTGTTGCTCGGTGCTGCCGGAATCACCGGCGACGAAACACGCTGTGGCGCGTTTGCCTCGGCAACGCGTGAAACAACTTTTTGACCAAAGAGGTCAGCACGAATTACAGAAATAATGCTGAACAGAAAAATCCAGAGAACTACAAGAAATGCAATTCGAACAATGAAAAGAGCTAACTCACTCATTGCTCACCTTGTTCGCCACAATTCTGAAAGTGAATTCGCTGCGGCCAGCCGAAATGCGACTCTCGTTTTGCAACGGGCTCTCGCTCATCGCGCGGCCGTCGACCTTGGTGCCGTTAGTTGAACCGAGATCACGGATGCCCGCCTTCGAGCCATCCCAGAGAATTTCGAAGTGCTTGCGACTAAGACCACTGTCGTCAATTTGAATATCTGCGCTTGAGTCGCGCCCAACCGAGGTGCGGCTGGCGGTGAGCAGATAGCGCTTGCCCGCTAGATCAAGGGCAGGAGACCAGGTCACGGCGATCTCTTCGGTTGCAGAGGCCACCACGATTTGGCCGAGGTTGAGGCTGCCGTCTTCGACCAACTTGATGTCTAGCGCCGCCCCGAACTGAAAGCCCTGCTTGATGGCGTGAGTCTGGGTGAGGTTGGTCAGCTCGGTGATCAGGTTTGCGCCAAGGGCGCGCATGCGCTGAAAGTCGGCTGCCGAAAGGCGCACGTTATAGGTGTTTGGGGCGATGATGCGGTCTCGGCTGACGATGCTCGCCTTTGAGTCCATCTCAGACTTGATGGCGGCTGCAATTTCGATCGGCTGAAGCTCACTCTTAAAGGTCTTGCTAAAAGCGCCCGTGACGATGCGCTCGAGACCCTTTTCAAAGTTTTCTAGAAAGCCCAAAACAACACCTCATTTTCTCGTCAAGTCTATCTTTGAGCCATTTTTTGGGGGCTGAACCGGCC
>JAGOAI010000027.1 GCA_017983965.1 Rhodoluna sp.
CTGCAGCAGGCGAACCACGTGCGAGCCGATGTAGCCAGCGCCACCGGTAACCAGAATGCTCATTTGCCTAGGTTACTTGCCCGAAACCCTTTATCTAAGGCTCAAGCAAGGGGTAAGAGTTGCAAAATCTCAACTTGACACGAGCGAATAACATCGGTGTAATTACACAGAAGAAAGTAATCAAGGATGATCGTCGGTCATCCAGGATGGGGAAACACAGATGGATGACCGCAGTCGCGTACCAGGAAACTGGTTTGAAGACCCGCTGAACCTTGGCGTTGCCGGAGCCTACCGCGATGGCGATGAAGACCCACTGGCTTGGCAGGCAGACGCAGTTTGCGCACAGACCGACCCAGAGGCTTTCTTTCCTGAAAAGGGCGGTTCAACCCGCGAAGCTAAGAAGATTTGTGGTGGCTGCGACGTTCGTGCGCAGTGCCTCGAGTTCGCACTAAAGAACGACGCACGTTTCGGCATCTGGGGTGGCCTATCTGAGCGTGAGCGTCGCAAGCTGAAAAAGCGCGCCTAACATTCGGCGAAAGCCGCGGCGATGAAAACCTTCGTTTCAGCAATCGTGATCAGTCACGATTCACAAACCTTTTTATCGCGCACACTTGCTGCACTTGAGCAACAGCCAGTCGACGAACTAATTCACGTTGAAACTTCTGCAAACGTTGTCGATTCGCAAACCTCAAACACTTTCAAACTCGAAAACGCTTCGCTAGCAAAGTCGCTCGCGCTCGCGGTGTCGAAGACCTCAGAACAGAGCGAGTGGCTCTGGATTCTTCACGACGACAGCACTCCACTGCCTGGCTCACTTTCGGCCATGCTCGCGATTGCAGAGACTTCGTTGTCGGTTGCAGTCATTGGGCCAAAGCAAGTTGACTACAACGACGACCGAGTAATCGTTCAGCAAGGACTAACCCTCACCCGTCGCGGCGGTCTGTTTAGTTTGGTCAGCAACGAACTCGACCAGTCTCAGCACGACCAGACTTCAGACGTGCTCGCTGTGGGCACCGCCGGAATGTTGGTCAAGCGTGATGTCTTCATCGCTCTCGGTGGTCTATCTGATTCGGTTCCTCCGCTTGCAGCAGATATCGACTTCTCGATGCGTGTGCGTTCGCTCGGTCATCGTGTTGTAGTTGCGCCCCAGGCCAAGGTTGCTCACGCAACTCTCTCGCTAGCCGGCAAGCGCAATCGCGCCTGGCTCTCGGGCAACCCGAAGACCGCATTGCGCAAGGCCGAGTTGCAGATGCGACTTAGCTGGGCACCGCTCTGGCAAGCGCTTGGTTTCTGGCTGCTGTTGCCGCTGATCACCCTAGGCCGCTTGGTTTGGCGCATCTGGGCGAAGCGCCCCGACCGTCTGCTCGGCGAACTGGCAGCAGCGTTCTGGGCTCAGTTCACTATCTTTGCTCGGCTGAGAGCCAGACGATCGCTCTCTCGTTCTGCGCGAGCGGCAATGCTGGCCCTTTATGCAACCAAGCAGCAGGTGCGCGATGACAAGCGTCGCAACCTCGAGCAAGACGAGATCGAAGCTCGCATCGAGGCGCACGCGGCCCTAGCAGAGCGTGACTCTGTCGACTCGTCTTCGCCAAACACCGAGCAGTTGCTGCTCGGAACCGTGAGCACGGCAAAGTCTTTCGTTGAGGCCAAGGGTCTTTGGTTCGTTGCCGGGTTGCTTGGTGTTTCATATGCCTTCTGGCCAACCGACGTCGCAATCAGCGGCGGCGCAACTCTGCCGCTCAGCCAAGACTGGTTCGAACTATTCAGACGAGCGGGTGCCAGTTGGCACCCAATCGGTCACGGATTCATCGCTCCGAGTGATCCGTTTGTCTGGGTGCTGACCCTTCTCGGTTCGCTAACTTTCTGGTCGCCATCTTTAGCGATAACAATTTTGTTCTTCGTTGCAAAACCAATTGCTTTCTTTGGTGCTTTCAAAGCCGCCTCGGTCTTCACTTCAAAAACCTGGTTGCGAAATCTGATCGCCCTCTCTTATGCGCTATCGCCAGTGCTAATCGAGACTCAAGCAGACTTGCGGCTTCCGGCTCTAATCGCTCAGTTGGTTTTGCCGTTCTTGGTTTTCACAATCTCGAGAGTTGCGCTGCTCGGCAAAGAGATCTCGGTTCGTTCTCGCCAGCAGACATTCACTTGGGTCGGCCTTGCCGCGCTATTGCTGGCAATCGAAACCGCAGCAGCACCGAACACAATCTTGTTGGCGATCGCAGCGCTAATCGTCGTCTTCTTGATGCGCCCAAGACGCTTCGGTTACCTCATCTGGATTGGCCTGCCGATGGCAACGGTTTTTGCTCCGATTTTCGTTTATCTCGCGGTTATCAAGGCCAATGCTGCAGCCTTGCTTGCCGACCCTGCGGTCGCTCTGCCAACCGCCGCTGCGGCTGGCTGGCGCTATCTCTCAGGGTCGTTGGATGAAAGCTCATGGTGGCCTCTTGCCATCGCCCTGGCCGCAACTGGCTTGCTGGTCGTCGCCCTCGCGACACTGGGCCTGCTCTCGGCCAAAGCCAAGACTGTTGCCGCGTTGCTCGGCTTCGGCTTCGCGGCCCTGCTTCTTGCCTGGTTCGTCGGCAACCTCAAATTTGCGGCGGTCGGCATCGGCCCGGCCGGTCAAGACTTCGTCAATGGTTCACCGCAGGCGCTGCTCGCTATCTGGTCGCTAGCTGCGTTGCTGGCACTTGCCGCTTGGCTCGACTCGGTTAGCATGCGAACCGCAACGCGTTTGTTCGCCTCGGTGATTGCCCTGTTAATTGTTGCCCCGGCTGCAGCGGTGGCCGCCGTCACAGCACCTTCGGCAACTTGGTCAGATGCTCGGGTTATGCCTGCACTAATCGATGCACAGGCCGCCGCCGGCTCAGAGGCGCAGGTGCTCGTCATCAACTCCGACTCGACTTCACAGGCATATTCAGCAGCATGGATTCCGGTCGATGGCGTGCAACTAGAAGACACCAGCGTCGCCTATCGATTCGCACTCTCAGAAATCGAGCAGGAGTCAACCGACTATTCAACCGTTGCGCAATTGGTGGCCGACCTAGTTTCGGCTAACTCGAGCCAGGTCGATGCAGCGCTTGCCAAATATTCGATCGGCTATGTCTTGATTGAAAAGGCGTCTTCGCAAACGCAGGCGAACGACAACGCGAGAATTGCGACAGCACTTAACTCGGTGTCGCAACTCGAGGCTGCCGGCGAAACCGACTTCGGCAAAATTTGGCGAGTTCGAAACTTTGCTTCAAGTGAAGAAGCTCAGAGCCAATCACCTTGGTCAATCACCAAAGCTGTTCAACTAGTGGTCTTGCTTTCATTTGTATTGCTCGCGATTCCTAGTGCGGGTCGTCGTCGTGCCGCGGCGTCTTCAGACATTTTTGTCGATTCGGGTGATGGCAATGATTAAACGCATTTTGGCTTTGGTCGTTGCTCTGGCAGCGCTCGCATCAACGGCACTGTTTTTGCCAAACTTCGACTTGCAGGTCGGCGACGCACCAAAGTCACCAAAGCTGTCGGTTGCCGCTCAAGATTTGAATCTGATTTGCCCGGGTGCCGCAATTGGATCTGGTGGCGCTAACGGCACAACTGTCGGCACCTTCACCCGACTTGGTGTTGCGAGCGTTGTGGGCAATGTTGCCGTGGGCGCAGAAACTTTCGAGCAGCGCTATCTGACCGATGGCATCTTCGCCAGCTATTCGGGTCAGGCATTCAACACGGTTTCGTCAGCTGGCACAGTCTTCTCTGCCAAGGGCGGTTCGGTCGAGCAGGGCAGCACGATGGTTAACATCACGCAGACTCAGAAAGCCACCTCGGCCCGCCTAAACGGCCTGCTAGCGGCATCGTGCCAAGCGCCAAGTCCAGAGAACTGGCTGGTTGGCGGCAGTGCGGCCACCGGTCGTGAAACCTTGCTGCTTTTGGCCAACCCGAGCCCGGTAGACGTAACGGTTAGCCTCGAGGTCTTCTCTGAGGGCGGCCCAGTTCAGGCCGCGGGGCTGAGCGGCATTTCGATCTCGGCTGCCGCAACAACCGTTGTTCCGCTTTCTTCGCTGATTCCTGAGACTCGCACCTTCGCTATTCATGTGGTGAGTTCAAGTGGCGCAGTGGCGGCTTGGTTGCAACAGCGAACCGTTCGAGGCCTGCTCTATGCCGGCGCTGACTTTGTGGCACCCGCGACCGTGTTTTCAAAGTCGCTCGTGATTCCGGGTGTGCTAATCAGGGGAGCGACAGATGCAGCGGCACTTATCGCAACCAACGGCGACTATTCAGACCTGAAACCAGTGCTTCGAGTGTTCAACCCGACCGAAAGCAAAACAACATTCACCGGGCAAATAAATGGCGCAACTGATAAAACCTATGGAACCGTAATTCACGAATCGGTTTCACCGCGCACCGTGCAAGATTTTGAAATTCCAGCGCTTGCCAATGGCGATTACTCTGCATTTATCAGCGCTGATCAAAACATCACGGCATCGATTCGACTCGTGCGAACCGACAAAACTAAAAAGCCGAACACCGACTTCACCTGGCTTCAAGCCGCCGAAACTTTCACTGGCTCACGACAACTCACTGTGCCATCAGCCGGCATTAGCAAACTGACAATTGCAAACCCGGGTTCAAAGTCAGCAAGCGTTACCGTCAACCAAGTTGCCTATTCGATTGCCGCGAGTTCGATGGTCGTTCTCAAAGTCGACAACGGCAAGACCGTGACAATCGTTTCTAAAGATCAGCCGGTGGCCGCAAACCTAGTCATCGATGTTGACTCAGCAATCGCAAACATCGCAGTCGAGAATTACAAGAATCTTGGTGCCGAAGTTTCGGTTCGAGTTCGCTAGCCCCAGCCGAGCTCGCTAGCTCAAGGTGCTACTCGTCGCCTCGAAAGCGATCTGGAATCAGTTCCCACGGGTCTTTGCCAATTAGCTCGCCGACCGCGGTGAAGACATACTGCTCAATGTGCATGCGCTCGTCGAGTGCGTCTGGGCGGCGGCTGTGCCCCATGCGCTCGATCGGCAACCGATAAATGGTGATCTCGAAGGCCGCCTTATTCACAGACCAGCGGGCAACCGCCTCGGCCGTGTCTTTGATTGCCGGGGCGTCGATTACCCGCCAGCGCAGGCCGGCTAGTTCTTCTGGCCATGCATTTTTGAGGTAGTCGCAGGTGCCGGCAACGATGGTGCCAAAGCTGGCAAGTCGGCTGTCTCCAACCCGAAAGAGCCCTGCCAATATTGGCCTTCTCAGGCCCCGCTCGTGGCGGTCGCGTCTGCTGCCACGGCTTGGTTTCATAGCGCCATTGTATTCTTGACCAGATGAACACACGGCTCTGCTCAAAGGTGACTTGCAGTCATCCAGCCGTCGCCACACTCACCTACTCGCACGAAGATCGCACGGCAGTGCTCGGGCAATTGACCCCGGTCTATGAACCGCACGCCTATGACCTCTGCGAGAAACACGCAAAGACTTTGACTGCACCGCAAGGATGGCAGCTAATTCGACACGTAGCGGTTCCGCGCCAAGAGAGCCAAAACGAAACAACCGAAAGCAACCAAGAAATGCCTCTAAATCAAATTGTTAAAAGCTATGACGTTCGTGGCTTGGTCGGGTCGCAGCTAACCCCTTCAGTTGTCAGCGCTCTTGCCGCTGCTTTCGTCGATGAGGTTGGCGCTGCCGGCCGCGACGTAATCGTCGGCCACGACATGCGTGACTCATCACCAGAATTTGCTGACGCGTTTGCCGAGGGTGCTCAGGCGCGCGGAGCAAACGTTGTCTCAATCGGTCTCTGCTCAACCGACGAGTCATATTTCGCCAGCGGTTTTCTAGATGCACCTGCCGCTATGTTCACCGCTTCGCATAACCCAGCTTCATACAACGGCATCAAGTTCTCGCGCGCCGGCGCACGAGGCATCAGCATCGACACCGGCCTCGGGGCTATCCGTGATCGCGCGCAGATTTACTTAGACAACGGCATTACCGAGGTCGCGCAGCCTGGCACCTATCGCGACCTGCACGTATTGGTTCGCTATGCCTCTTATCTGCGTGAACTCGTGAACCTGAGTTCGATTCGTCAGCTCAAGGTTGTGGTTGACGCCGGCAACGGCATGGGCGGAATGACCGTGCCTGCTGTTCTTGGACACGCGAGCGATCTTGAGCCGCTGCCGCTCGAAATCATTCCGATGTATTTCGAACTCGACGGAACTTTTCCGAATCACGAAGCAAACCCGCTCGACCCGAAGAACCTCGTTGACCTTCAGCGCGCGGTTGTCGAGCACGGCGCAGACATCGGCCTAGCTTTCGACGGCGATGCCGACCGCTGCTTCGTGATTGACGAGAAGGGGCAGCCGGTTACTCCATCGGCGGTTGCCGCAATCGTTGCTCGTCGCGAGATCGCTCGCGAGAAGGCAAGCAACCCTGGCGCTCCGATCACCGTTTTGCATAATCTGCTCACTTCGAACATCGTTCGCGAAGTTATCGAAGCCGATGGCGCTCGAGCGGTTCGCACCAAGGTCGGCCACTCGCTCATCAAGGATGAAATGGCTCGCACCAACGCCATCTTCGGTGGCGAGCACTCGGCGCACTATTACTTCAGAGACTTCTGGGGAGCAGACAACGGCATGCTCGCGGCAATGCACGTGCTTGCCGAGTTTGGTGCTCAAGATCTGCCACTCAGCGAGTTCGCCCGCCAATACAACCCTTATTTCTTGAGCGGCGAAATCAACTCGACCGTGACCGACGTTGCCGCCGCAAAGGCACGTGTGCTGCAGGCGTTCGAAGGCCGTGCCACGGTCGAAGAGTTCGATGGCATCACGCTTTCTTCGCCAGCCCAGGCCAACTGGTGGTGGGTCAACGTTCGCGCTTCGAACACCGAACCGTTGCTTCGCCTCAACATCGAGGCGGCGACCAACGACACCATGGCGGCCATCCGCGACGAAGTTCTCGCTCTAATTCGGGCTTAAACTAGACGGCATGAGCCGCCAAGAAACCGCATTCGACTTTCGCGTCAAAGACCTTTCGCTAGCTGAAGCTGGCCGTCACCAGATTCGTCTCGCCGAAAACGAGATGCCTGGCCTAATGGCACTTCGTGCCGAGTTCGCAGCAAGCCAGCCGCTGAGAGGCGCGCGCATTGCCGGCTCGCTGCACATGACCGTGCAGACCGCAGTGCTAATTGAAACTTTGGTTGCCCTAGGTGCGCAGGTTCGCTGGGCATCGTGCAATATTTTTTCTACCCAAGATGAAGCTGCCGCAGCAGTCGTTGTTGGCAACGGAACCGTCGATTCACCAACCGGAACTCCGGTCTTCGCCTGGAAGGGCGAGACGCTTACCGAATATTGGTGGTGCACAGATCGCATCTTCGATTGGTCAACCGAAGCCGCTGCCGAGGGCAAGAGCTACATCGGCCCAAACATGATTCTCGATGACGGCGGCGACGCAACGCTCTTGGTTCACAAGGGTCGTGAGTTTGAACTTGCCGGCTCGGTTCCTCCGACCGGTGTCGACGACAGCGAAGAATATGGCGTGATTCTCGAACTGCTTCGCGATTCATTGAAGACTGCACCAAACCGTTTCACCGAGATTGCCAAAGAAATCAAGGGCGTCACCGAAGAAACCACAACCGGTGTTCACCGTCTATATGAATTCCACAAGCGCGGCGAACTTTTGTTCTCGGCCATCAACGTGAACGACTCGGTCACCAAGTCGAAGTTCGACAACAAATATGGAATTCGCCACTCGCTGCCAGATGGCTTGAACCGCGCAACCGATGTGCTCATCGGTGGCAAGACTGTTTTCGTTGCCGGCTACGGCGATGTTGGCAAGGGTTCGGCCGAAGCACTCCGCGGTCAGGGCGCTCGCGTGATCGTCAGCGAGATTGACCCGATTTGCGCGCTGCAGGCAGCCATGGATGGCTTTCAGGTTGCCCGCCTCGAGTCGGTCATTGAAGACATCGACATCTTTATTACCGCTACCGGCAACACTCGAATCATTCGCCCTGAGCACCTGCTCAAGATGAAGCACCTCGCCGTAATCGCAAACGTCGGTCACTTCGACGACGAAGTCGACATGGCTGGCATCGCACAGATCAAGGGCGTCGAGAAGATTGAGATCAAGCCTCAGGTTCACGAGTGGCGCCTGCCAACCGGCCGTTCAGTGCTGATTCTCAGTGAGGGCCGCCTCATGAACCTTGGCAACGCAACGGGGCATCCGAGTTTCGTGATGAGCAACTCGTTCAGCAACCAGGTTCTCGCTCAAATCGAGCTATTCACCAAGACCGACGAGTTCGAGCTGGGCGTTCACATCTTGCCAAAGCACCTCGACGAAAAGGTTGCCAGTTTGCACTTGGCCGCTTTGGGTGTTGAATTGACTGAACTAACCTCTGAGCAGGCGCGCTACATCGGCGTATCGGCAAACGGCCCGTTCAAGGTAGAGCACTACAGGTACTAGGAGCAGCACATGGGCTGGAAATTTCTGATCGTCGAAGACGACAGATCGATTCTCGAAACCGTTCAAGCCGCGCTGCAGCTGAAGGGTCACGAAGTGGTGACTTGCGAAGATGGTTCTCTAGCCATGGATGTCTTTCGAAAGAGCAAGCCAGATCTCGTAATTCTCGACTGGATGTTGCCTGGCAAAGATGGCATCGAAATTTTGAAAGAAATTGTTGCTGAGTCTTCAGTTCCTGTGGTCATGGCAAGCGCAAGAACCGACGAAGAAGAAGTGAGCCTTGCCTTAGATAAATTTGGCGCTGCAGACTATGCCTTCAAGCCATACAACACTGCAGAGTTGGTGCTGCGAGCCACCAGATTGCTAAAGCTTGTCGAGCGCAACGAAAGCGATAACGTTCAAATCGGCCCGATTGCAATTGACGTTTCGGCATATGAAGTTAGCCGCGGTGGTTCGAAGATTTCGCTCACACCACTCGAGTTCAACCTTTTGCTAACCATCGCAGAAGACCCAAAGCACACTTTCACTCGCGAAGAGTTGCTCAAAAAAGTTTGGTTGCACAAGAACCTTGGCGACGAAACCGACTTCAAGGGCAAAGTCGACACCCGTTTGGTCAACGTTCACATTCAGCGACTTCGCTCAAAGATTGAAGAGAACCCAGACGACCCTCAGATCGTCACAACCGTTCGCGGTCGCGGCTATAAGGCTGGCGCTTTCTAAATGGTTTTGCGTCGCGCCATCGAGCGCGCGATTAGTTTGTTGCGTCGAAACCTTCAAGCCAGGGCAGTGGTCACCACAATCGCACTTTCGATGGTTGCGCTCGTCATTCTGGGTGGTTTCTTGTCTTTCGGCATTGGCAACGGCCTCTATCAAACCCGCGTTCAGCAGGTGCTAAACGAGTCTGAGCGAGCCGTGATCGAAGTTCAGAACACCTTCTCTGCCTCAAGTGCCAGCGACGAGGTGGCGCTGCAGTCACTGATCAACTCGGTTGTGCCAAAACTCGAGAACGACTCTGCCGACCAGCCACGACTCGTGGCAATGCTGCGCACTCCTGGGCAAACCAGCGCTCAGTTGCTGCAGAGCCCGATTTCGACAGACCTAGACCTCAACATCATCTCGGCAAACATGAGGTCGAAAGTTCAGGCAAGCACCGGAAAGGTGATTTACCAGTCGGTGTCGATCGCTGCCGGAACCGAAACGCACGCCGGTTTAGTTGTCGGTGCACCAATCGAGATTCCACTTGCCGGCGTCTATGAGTTGTATTTGGTCTATGACCTCAACCACGAGCAGCAAACGCTCGACCTCGTTCAGGGCACCTTGGTAATCGGTGG
>JAGOAI010000028.1 GCA_017983965.1 Rhodoluna sp.
AGATAAGAACCATCGCCAACCATGACAATTGCGTCGCGAGTTTTATCGGCGCGGGCAACACCGAGGCCCGCGGCAATTTCGTAGCCCATTGTCGAGAAAGCATATTCAACGTGATAGCCCAGGTCGTCGCGCACTCGCCATAACTTGTGCAGGTCGCCAGGCAACGAGCCAGCTGCGCAAATCAAAACATCGCGGTGGTCGCTTGCAGCCTGAACCGCGCCGATGATTTCTGACTGACTCGGCAGTTCGCGCTTCTGGTCAACAAAACTCTCGTCGACAACCGAATTCCAAATCTGCTTTTCGGTTGCATAGGTTCGCTCGAACATTGGCTCGACGTTATAACCGGCGAGTGCAGCGGTTAGTTCTTCGAGAGTTTCGCGAGCATCGGCAACCAGCGAGATTGTGCTGCCATGCTTTATTGCGTCGAATGCTGCGATGTTGATGTTCACAAACTGAACGTTAGGGTTCTGCCAAGCGGTGCGGCTGCCGGTGGTGAAGTCGCTATAGCGAGTTCCGATTCCGATTACCAAGTCGGCATCTTTCGCTATGCGGTTGGCAGCTGTGGTGCCGGTAGCACCGACCGAACCTAGGTTCTGCGGGTGATCCCAGTTGAGCGAGCCGACACCGGCCTGCGACATCGTTGCCGGAATGCCGGTCTTTTCGACAAAGGTCTTCAATGCTGCGTTTGCGTTCGAATAGATCACGCCACCGCCGGCGACAATCATTGGGCGCTTCGAGGCCTTGATGGCAGCCACTGCCCTATCGATTGCCGTGCGCTCGGCGCGTGGGCGACGAACGTGCCATTCGCGATCTGCCAAAAACCCCTCTGGAACATCGATGACTTCGGCCTGCACGTCTTCAGGCAAACAAACGGTCACCGCACCGGTTTCACTCGGGTCAGTTAGCACACGCATTGCATTGAGCATGGCGCTATAGACCTGCTCTGGTCTCGAGATTCGGTCGAAGAATCGAGACAGCGGCTTGAAGGCGTCGTTAACAGTGAGGGTTGCGTCGTGAGGCTGTTCTAGCTGTTGAAGAACAGGGTCGGCAACGCGGTTGGCAAAGGTGTCTGATGGCAAAAGCAAAACCGGCAGGTGGTTGGTGGTCGCAACAGCAGCCGAGGTGAGCATGTTGGTTGCACCTGGGCCAACCGAAGCCGTGACGGCATAGGTCGAGAGCCTGCGGGTCATGCGCGAGAAGGCAATAGCTTGGTTGGCCATGCCCTGCTCGTTGCGACCCTGGTGATATGGCATCAAGCCCGGGTTAGAAACGCTCAGCTGCTTGAGCGCTTGGCCGAGACCGGCAACGTTGCCGTGCCCAAAGATTCCGAAGACGCCTTCGATGGTGCGCACGCGAGTGTCGCCGTCAACCGTGTATTGGTGCGCCAAGAATTCAACGATTGCCTGACTGACTGTCATTCTGCGAGTTGCCATAATTACTTTCTTTCGTTGAAAGGTAGTCGCGGGTCAGCATCTTGGTGATGCCAGGTCTCGCGAATCCATGCGTAGTTCGGGTCGTCGGTTACGTTCCAAGAGCGGTCAGGGTCTGGGCCGGCCATCACGTTGAAGAAATAGAGGTCGCTGCCAGGTGTTGCAGCAACAGGGCCGTGCCAACCATATGGCACCAAACCAACATCGCCAGAGCGAACCTGAGTGGTCACATCGATTGGTCGTTCATCGCTCGCATAAACGTGCAATAACCCGGATGGGTCTGAAGTGAGTGCGTTCGAACCGCGAGCAGGTTGCGCCTCGAAATAATAAATCTCTTCGAGGTTGCTCTCGACGCCTTCGATAAAGGTGTCGTGCTTGTGCGGCGGAATGCCAGACCAGTTTCCGCTTGGCACGATGACTTCGCAAACAATTAGTCGGCTGGCGTCTAACGCTTCAGGAACACCAAAGTTGTTGACCTGTCGGCTCTCACGACCAGCTCCGCGAACAAACACTTCAACATCGGCAGCCTTGATTAGCGCAACGGGCTTAGCTTCGATTGCAGGTGCCTCGCCGACTGCCACTCGCCCATCACCCGAAATTGAGATTTCGGTGTTGATTGGCAAATAGAGGTGATCTGTTGTTGAGTCAAAAACAGAACTGCGGCCAGCGAGCTGAAATTCTTGTAATTCGTCTTCGCCGGCGAGTCGGTAAGCCACAGATAGCCCGGTTGACTCGAGCGCGAAAATCACGCGCTCCTTGCCGTCGGCAGCAATGGTCAAGACTGAGCCAGCAGCAAGCGAACCGATGCGAAGGCCGGTGTGCTGCCAACCCGCGATCGACTCGTCGACGATGACATCCCAGCCGCTCTTAGCTAGCTCGCCTGACCTATAAACCCACTGCATGACTAGAGGCTAGCGGCTCTTAGTTCTGCGGAAAGCCCAGGTTGATTCCGCCGTGGCTTGGGTCAAGCCAGCGCGAGGTGATTGCCTTGCCGCGAGTGAAGAAGTGAACGCCTTCAACGCCGTGAGCCTTGGTGTCGCCGAATAGTGAGTTCTTCCAGCCACCGAATGAGTAATAAGCCACTGGCACCGGAATCGGAACGTTGATGCCGATCATGCCGACCTCAACCTCATTCTGAAAACGTCGGGCGGCACCGCCATCGTTGGTGAAGATTGCGGTTCCATTGCCGAAAGCACCAGAGTTGATTAGCTTCACGCCTTCGTCATAAGACTTCACGCGAACAATCGAAAGCACTGGGCCAAAGATCTCTTCGGTGTAAACCTTCGAGGTGGTTGGCACCTTGTCGATAAGGGTTGGGCCAAGCCAGAAACCGTTGTCGGCTCCGTCGAACTTCTGGTTGCGACCGTCGACTACAACGGTGGCTCCGTCGGTTGCTGCGATATCGATGTATGAAGCCACCTTGTCGCGGTGCACCTTGGTGACCAAAGGTCCCATGTCGCAACCGCGGCGACCGTCACCGGTGCGAAGCTTGCCCATGCGCTCGACAATCTTTGGAATCAGATTGTCGGCAACAGGCTCAACAGCCACGACGACCGAAATCGCCATGCAGCGCTCGCCGGCAGAACCGAAGCCCGCGTTGATTGCAGAGTCTGCAACGAGTTCTAGGTCGGCATCTGGCAAAACGAGCATGTGGTTCTTTGCTCCACCGAGAGCCTGCACGCGCTTGCCATGCTGCGAACCGGTCTCATAGACATACTTTGCAATCGGAGTCGAACCAACGAATGAGATCGCTGCAACCTCAGGGTGGGTTAGAAGCCCGTCAACTGACTCTTTGTCACCGTTGAGCACCGTGAAAACACCGTCAGGCAAGCCGGCTTCTTTCCAGAGCTTTGCCATCCAGATGGCTGCGCTCGGGTCTTTCTCAGAAGGCTTGAGCACCACGGTGTTGCCGGTTGCAATAGCAATTGGAAAGAACCACATTGGCACCATTGCAGGAAAGTTGAATGGACTGATTACGCCGACAACGCCAAGCGCCTGGCGAGTCGAATAAACGTCAACGCCGGTTGACGCGTTCTCGGTATAGAAGCCCTTGAGCAGGTGTGGCATGCCGCAGGCGAACTCGACAACTTCTTGACCGCGAGAAATTTCACCGAGTGCGTCAGACAAAACCTTGCCGTGCTCGCTTGTGATGATCTCGGCTAGCTCTGGCTTGCGCTCGTTTAGCAACTCGCGAAACTTGAACAGAATGCCCTGCTTGCGCGCCTGAGACATGTCGCGCCAAGCCGGAAACGCCTTTGCCGCTGACTCGATGGCGAGCTTAATTTCGTCTTGATTGGCGAGAGCAACGTGCTTGGTCACTTCACCTAGTGCCGGGTCAAAGACCTCTGCGGTGCGACCCGACTTGCTTACATACTCTTTGCCATCAATCCAGTGGCCAACAACAGGTAGCGACATTTGTTTCTCTCTTCTAACTTCTGTGAACTAAACGAACAGCGGTGTCGATTGCGGCTTCGACGTTTCCGTCTTGCGGGTATAGCAGCGTGCGACCAACAACCAAGCCGCGAACGCCATCGAGGGCAAGCGCGTAATCCCAAGATTCATAAATGTTGTCTTGATCTTCAACGGGGTCTCCGCCAAGCAATAGTGTCGGCAAAGTAGTTGAAGCCATAACTTCATCCATGCGGTCAACAACCGGCAACTTAAGCCAGCTGTATGCCGATGAGTTGCCAAGACCCTGGGCGATTGAAATCGAATTTATAACGGCCTCGGTCGAAAGATCGTTCTTGATCTTGCCGTCTTGCCACTTTGAGATGAACGGCTCGAGCATGATTGGCACCCGAGCTTCTGCTGCCTCACTCACCGCTGCATAGCTTTCGGTGAGCATGTTCGAAGTGCCAGCATCTTCAAAGTTGATGCGGTTTAGCATTTTGGCGAAGTCGAGGCCGTCGCGAACAATCGCACCAATGTCATATCCGGTCACGGTGTCATCCATCTCGAAGCTCGCGCCACGCAAGCCACCGCGGTTCATCGAACCAACCACGAGCTTGTTGTCAAGGCAACCCATGAGGGCTAGGTCGTCGATGATGTCTGGAGTGCCAAGCACGCCATCAACACCAGGGCGACTGAGTGCGAGAGCTAGGTTTTCAAGCAACTGATAGCGGTTCGCCATAGCCATCGGGTCATTGCGAACTGCGAGCGCACCACGAGCCGGGTGGTCTGCGGCAATGATAAACAACCGCCCGTCGCCAGAAACGACCTCGCGGCGCTTGCGCTGGGCATAAACCTCGGCGAGGCGCTCAGGGTGTCGGGCCCTGGTCTCACGAATGTGTTGTTGCACCGAGAAATCAAGTGTCATTAGTTCATTCCCTTCAGAACTTCTTCGACTTCTTCTTGCGATGGCATTGCGGTTGAGCATTCGAGGCGACTAGCCACGATTGCACCCGCAACGTTTGCGAATTGCAAAATTCTCTGCATCGGCCAGCCCTGCAGCAAGCCAAAACAGAAAGCGCCACCGAAGCTATCGCCTGCACCTAGACCGTTGACAACATCAACAAAATAAGGAGCAACCTCGATGGTTTCTTCGCGAGTCTTTGCTAGAACACCCTTTGGCCCCTGCTTCACCACCGCGATTTCAACACCGCGCTCTAGCAACGCATCGGCAGCACGCATCGGCTCGGTTTCGCCAACGGCAACTTCGCACTCTTCTTTATTGCCAATCGCAATAGTGACCTTGCTCAAAACTTTGGCGACTTCTGCTGTTGCCTCTTCAGCTGAACTCCAAAACATTGGGCGGTAGTCGAGATCAAGCACGGTGTGCTGCTTCTTTGCGCGAGCATCGAGAGCAACATGGTGAGATGCACGACTCGGTTCTTTGCTCAGACCGGTGACGGTAGCCCAGAACAACTTCGCGTCACGAATGGCTTCAAGGTCTAACTCGTTTGCGTTGATGATTAGGTCTGGTGCAATCGGGTCACGATAGAAATAGAGTGGAAAGTTATCCGGCGGAAAAATCTCGCAGAAGACAACCGGGGTGTTCAACCCATCGACACCAGAAACAAATTCATCTGAAACGCCTAGGCGAACCAGTTCGTTGTGAATGAACTTGCCAAACGGGTCATTGCCGGTTCGGGTGATCACTGCGCTGTTCAAACCATATTTCGCGGCTGCAACAGCTACGTTGGTGGCGCTTCCGCCAAGAAACTTGCCGAATGACGTCACATCTTCGAGGCCAATGCCAGTCTGCAGCGGATACACGTCGACACCGACGCGACCGATGGTGATGACATCGAATGGCTTAGACATGAACGCTGACTCCCGTTTTCAGACTTTGTTCTAACATACTAACATTTGGCCACTAGGTGCGCAAACCGTCAGAGCCAGCGATCTGCCTGATATTCGGCGTTGACGTGTCGAATCGTGCCAGTTTTGCCTCGAATTACCATCGACTGGGTGAAGATAACTGGCCCCTTTCGGCGCACGCCCTCGAGCAGGCCGCCATCGGTGACACCCGTTGCCACGAAGAAGGTGTTGTCGCTCGAAACCAACTCGTTCATCTCATAAACATGGTCGAATTTCAGGCCTGCAGCCAGGCCGCGATCGCGTTCTTCATCATCGCGCGGCACCAAAATGCCTTGAACCAGACCGCCCAACCCCTTGACGGCACAGGTGGTCACAATGCCCTCTGGGCTGCCGCCGATGCCTACACACATGTCGATGCGCGAGCCATAACGAGCTGCGTGAATGCTGCCGGCAACGTCGCCATCGAGCAGCAATCGGGTTGCCGCGCCCACCGCGCGAATGTCAGTAATTAGCTGTTCATGACGAGGCCGATCTAGAACAGCAATGACCATTTCGTCGACGCTCTTGCCCTTCGCCTTAGCCAAAGCACGGATGTTCTCACCAATCGGCTTGCGAATGTCGACAACCCCGTGGCCCTCGGGCCCGGTCACCAATTTGTTCATGTAGAAAACCGCAGAGGCATCGAGCATCGAACCTCGATCGCTTGCGGCGATTACCGAAACCGCGTTCTGCCGACCCGCTGCAGTTAGCGAGGTTCCGTCTATCGGGTCAACAGCGATGTCACACTTCGGGCCGTTTCCGTTGCCAACCAGCTCGCCGTTGAACAGCATCGGTGCGTTGTCTTTCTCACCCTCACCAATGACAATCAGGCCTTCAAAATTCACGGTGGTCAGAAACGCTCGCATGGCATCTACGGCTGCTCCATCGGCAGCATTCTTATCGCCTTTGCCAATGAACGGCACTGCTCTAATAGCTGCAGCTTCGGTTGCTCGAACTAGCTCCATGGCTAGGTTGCGGTCGGGGTGAAGTGTGGCGTCTTTGCTCATGGTCTAAACATAGACCTTAAAGAACTTTGTTAGAACAAACTATTTTCTGGGTCTCTTAGCCGCTGTCTTTTTCGCCGCTTTCTCTGCCTTCTCGATTTCAATCTGAGTCAGGCGCACCTTGATGAGCTTCTTCACCAAGGCTTTCGGCAACGGCTTATCGATGGCAAACTGCATGCTGCCCTTTGAGACGACGTAACCTTTGAGTTCATCGGCCAAAACCGGCAACACCTTGCTGCTGTATGGAGACCAGTTGATGTGGTTCTTGAACGGGGCGATGCACGCGAAGCACCAGCCATCCTTGAGAAATGCCGGCATGCCGTACTTGATGGTCTGTTCGGCGTCGGGAACAACCTCGAGAATGCGGCGACGCATCTCTTCTAGGGTTGAGCGCTTGGGCTCTTCTACCCCCGCGAAAAACTGGTCGATCTCTGACTTAGGCATAAGAAAATCCTAAATCGTTGCATGCTCTCGCTGAGCAAGAGAGGTGGGCCTTGCATTAAGTTCACCGCACAGATAGCCTCGGCCAAGACAATTGGGGGAAAATTGAAACGACTAATCAAGTCACTTAAAGAAGTTCGCTGGACGGGCACACTCATTGTGGCCACTATTGCGCTAGTAATCGCAGGTTCACTCGGTGGGTTCTACATCTCAGACACCTTGCAGGGCAAAGGAACCACACTTGGCCAAATGCTAAAGGTCGTCGGGTTCTGCCCTGCTCCATCTGGTGATCTTGATGGCACCGGAATCGTTGGGCCACAGGGCGAAAAAGGAGACAAGGGTGACACCGGTGAAACCGGTGCGCCTGGCAAAGATGCAACCGTGACACCCGCACCGGCACCGAACACAACGGCGGGGCCAGCAGGAACCAAGGGTTCAACCGGAGCATCGGGTGCGCCTGGCACCGAAGGCGAATCTGGTGCTACGGGAGCACCTGGGGCAACGGGCGCTACTGGAGCGACCGGAGAGACGGGTGCAACAGGTGCAACCGGAGCGACCGGCGAAACGGGTGCTGCCGGAATCTGCACAGCGCTCGACACGGCTTCGCTAGCAGGCGACCTGATTCCTGCTGTCGACAACACTTATAGCCTCGGAACCCTGGCCGCTCGTTGGAAGAGCCTTCAGCTCGGCCCTGGCACACTCTGGATTCAAGACACCGAAACTGGCCAGCAGGCCGGAATCACAATTTCTGATGGAACCATGCTTATCGACGGTGTCGACGGCTTGCGCGTCGGTAACATTCGATTTACATCAACCGGCATTACCTCGTTGCAGCCAGATCAAGACATCACCATTGGTTCGGTCGGCGACCAAGGATGGATGTCTGTTGCTCACGGAATCAAGTTCTCAGATGGAACAACGATGACGTCTGCTGCTGGAACAGTCGGTCCACAAGGACCACGCGGCCTCACCGGAGCAACCGGGCCTCAAGGACCACAGGGCCCACCGGGAACAATTGAGAACAACGGTTTCGTTGAGACAAAAGCTTGCATGTATACAGGCAGACCGAACAACGTCACCGAAGGATCGGTGCTAATTGGAACTTGCGGCGAATTGGGGCTAGAAGGTAAAGATATTCTGCTTTTGGTTAAGCAATAACCAAAGCTGCAAGGATGGCGCCGGCGGCGGTTAGTGCAACCACGTCGGCGCCAACTTCAATAACCCAAACCTTGAAACCCTGCTGCCCGAATAGTCGGTGAGGCAGCGACGCTGCCGCGGCAAGCACACCGAGGCCGAAGCCGGCAAGCGCTCCACCAAGAACGCTGAGTCCCGAGCCGAAAATCACCACGTATAGAACAGCCGTCTGAGCCAAGGCTGCTGCAAAAGCGCCGCCGAATAGGCGAAGCATGGTCTTGCCGCTGGTGTCTTGATCTTCAGGCTTGGTCTCTGCTTTGCCCATCGCCTTCCACCAAACCGGATAAAAGGTCTTCGGGCCAAACCAAATAGCCTGAATGATGAAGATGGCGAAAGTGGCGATCGAAACAGCAAGCCAGTTAATCGAAAAAGCGTTCATGAGAAAAGCCTAAACAACCCAAGTTGAAATCTAGGTGTGTGAAACTTGCTTTTGAAAGGGGCCAAATGACTAGAAGCGCGCTGAAGCTTGGCTTCAAGAACCTTTGGTTTTGGCTCTTTCTGACCACAACACTTCTGCAGGTTTTTCGTGGCTCTCTAGTTGACGCAATAATCTTCGGTTCGGGCACGCTGATGGTTTTCATGAGCGCAGCAAATTTGCTCAACCACGTTCACCTAAACAAGCCACACGCTAACAAATACGCGATATACACAACGGTCTTCGCGGTCGTGATCGCGCTCGCACTTGTTCCTCGGCACACTCCCCTGCAGGCCATCATCGTGCTAACCATGTTGCCGCTGGCCTTGCGATTCGCCTGGTATAGCGACCGCGGCCCTAAAGACAAACCAGATGAGCGAATGAAACGCTCGCGCATGGTTTGGGCGGCCGGCGGCGTTGGTCTGTTGCTTTGGGAGTTCGCGGCGAACATCCTCGGTCAGCTAGACGGCAGCCTAAAGTCGTTTCCGACGCTGTCAGTCTTGATTGACCCCGTGCTCGACAATGTTTTCGGTCAGGCACTTTTCGTGGCTCTGTGGTTGCTTGTTGGCATCAGCTTTCTAAAACTTTGGAAGAAACCATGATCGCCGAACTCGACCACGAAATTACTCGCGCGATAACAATCGGTGGCTACCTGTCGTTCATAATTTTCGGCGTCGTCTTTTGGTTGGTAACTCGCCGCAAAGGCTCGAAAGTTGCAGGCGTTGGCCCAATGATTGAGCGAATAATGCATCACCGCACGACTCGCGTTGCAATCATGATTGCCTGGTGGTGGGTCGGCTTTCACTTCTTGGTGAACGTCGTTCACCGCTAAAAGTTCGGCTCTGCTAACGTTTGGGCATGACCCGACTAAAAACTTTCATGGCAGCTCTGCTCGCCGTTCTCGTCTCTTTCGCCCTAACCCCAAGCGC
>JAGOAI010000029.1 GCA_017983965.1 Rhodoluna sp.
AGTTCTTCGCGTGCGTCAACACTCTGGAATGTTGCGTCGGCAGCGTTGAGCTGAAACTGCTCGAGGTCATCGATGTCATAGCCGAAGGTCTCGACCAAAATCTGAAGTTCTTTCGAGATTGTGGTGTTCGACATCAAGCGGTTGTCGGTGTTCACGGTTACTGCGAATCCGAGGTCATACAAAACAGCGAATGGGTGATCTGCAACGCTGAGCTCGTGATCGTCTTCTTCGGTCAACTTGTAGATGTCGTCGAGAACACCGGTCTGCATGTTCGAGCTAACGCTCAACTCGAGTGCGATTCCGCGATCGTGCACCCACTCGGCAACTGGGCCGAGCACAACGAAGTCACTCTCGCCTTGGCTGCGGCTAAACATTACGTCTTCGATTAGGCGAGCACCGTGGCCGAGGCGAAGTGCGCGACCGCTAACGATTGCATCTTTGATGCTGTCGATGCCATCTGCTTCACCCGCGTGCACGGTAACCGGGAACATCTCACCGGCAAGGTAGTCAAAGGCCAACTTGTGGCGGTTAGGCATGAAGCCGAGCTCTGGGCCGGCAATGTCGAAGCCAACAACGCCGTCGTTGCGGTGGCGAACGGCTAGTTCAGCGATCTCAAGACCGCGGTCTAGGTGGCGCATGGCGGTTACCAGCTGGCCGGTGCGAATGTTGTGGCCCTTGTCTGCAGCCTCGTCAGCACCTTCTTCGAGGCCATCTTGAACGGCTGCGACAACCTCGTCGAGGGTCAGCCCTTGCTGCAGGTGCTGCTCTGGAGCCCAGCGAACCTCGCCATAGATGACGCCGTCGGCGGCTAGGTCGAGCACGAACTCTTTGGCAACTCGCTGCAATCCGTGCTTGGTTTGCATGACTGCCGTGGTGATGTCGAAGGTCTTTAGATAGTCGACCAAGTTGCCGCTGTCTGCAGACTGCTGAAACCAGCGGCCAAGTTCGGCCGCATCGGTGGTTGGCAACTCGAGACCAATCTCTTCTGCCAACTCGATGATGGTCTGCGGGCGAAGGCCGCCGTCAAGGTGATCGTGCAGTGAGATTTTTGGCAGCTTCTTGATATTCATTTCAAACCTTAACTAACGCGATCGATAACGATCTTGCGATCAACAGAACCAGAGCCAATGCTAAACGAGTTCTCGAGCGACTCAAACGCACGGGCGAAGCGTGACTCTTCGTCTGTGTAAAGAGTCATCAGCGCTTGGCCAGCCTGAATCGTGCTGCCAACCTGCGCGTGCAATTCGATGCCAGCACCAAACTGCACTGCATCTTCTTTGCGTTCACGACCTGCACCGAGTCGCCAAGAGGCAACGCCAACCTGCAATGCATCGAGAGTCAGAAGGGTTCCACTCGCGTCAGCCATGAGGGTGTGCGAGTGCTTTGCCTTCGGCAGCGGCGCATCGAGGTCGCCACCCTGGGCAGAAATCATTTTGCGCCACTGATCCATTGCGCGACCGTCTTTGAGCGCTGCGGCAACATCGACGTCGCCCTTGCCGGCAAGACGCAACATTTCGCGAACGAGTTCAACGGTGATCTCAACAACGTCGGCAGGGCCGCCACCGGCGAGAACCTCAATAGACTCTTCGACCTCAAGTGCGTTGCCGATCTTGAGACCGAGCGGGGTCGACATGTCAGTCAAAAGTGCGGCGGTGTGCACGCCGGCATCCTGGCCAATTTGCACAAGGGTGGTGGCAAGCTCGCGGGCACGCTCGATGGTCTTCATGAAGGCACCCGAGCCCACCTTGACGTCGAGCACGAGCGACTGAGTGCCCTCGGCAAGCTTCTTGCTCATGATTGAGCTGGCAATCAGCGGAATCGCCTCAACGGTGCCGGTGACGTCGCGCAGGGCATAAAGCTTCTTGTCTGCAGGTGCCAAACCAGAGCCGGCGGCGCAGATAACCGCGCCAACTTCGGCCAGCTGGCGGTGCATCTCTTCGTTGGTCAGGTTGGCACGCCAGCCCTTGATCGACTCGAGCTTGTCTAGGGTGCCGCCGGTGTGGCCGAGGCCGCGACCCGAAAGCTGAGGCACGGCAACACCGAAGACCGAGGCAAGCGGGGCAAGTGGCAATGTGATCTTGTCGCCAACGCCACCGGTCGAGTGCTTGTCAGAAGTTGGCATCGAGAGGTCGCTGAAGTCGAGACGCTCGCCGCTGGCGATCATGGCAGCGGTCATGTCGCTGATTTCGCGGCGGTTCATTCCGTTTAGCAAAATCGCCATTGCCATCGAAGACATTTGCTCGTCAGCAACCGAACCCTTGGTGTAACCATCGATGAGCCAGTTGATTTGCTCTGTCGAGAGTTCGCCGTGTTCGCGCTTCTGAATGATTAGTTCGACAGCAGAGAAGTTTGCCATTAGCCGTTCAATTCTTCGCGGGTGAATGCATCTGGCAAAACCTCTGCCATGGTTTTGAAACCAGAAATGGTTTCGAGAATGATGTTTGGCGCAGCATGCTCAACCAACAACTGACGGCAGCGACCACAAGGCATCAAAACATTTTCGTCGGCATCGACGCAGGTGAACGCGACAAGCTTGCCGCCACCGCTCATTAGCAAATCGCTCACGAGCGAGCACTCGGCACAGAGAGTGACGCCATAGCTGGCGTTCTCAATGTTGCAACCGCTTACCACTCGCCCATCGTCGGTTAGCGCAGCAGCACCAACGGCGAAGTTCGAATATGGCGAATAAGACTTTTTCATTGCGGCGACGGCGGCTGCCCGAAGGGCAGGCCAGTTAATTTCAGACATTTAGTTCTTCTCGTATGGCTTGCCGCTGGCCGCCGGGCCACGAACTCGACCGGCGAAACCTGCAACAGCGATTAGGGTCACCAGGTAAGGCACCATGGTGATGAAGTCGACCGGAATAACCGGGTTGATCTGGTTTGCCCAGATTCGCAGAATGATTGCGAAACCAAAGAGCAGCGCCGAAATCGAAACATAGAGCGGCTGCCAGCGACCGAGAATAACAACGGCTAGCGCGATGAAGCCCTGGCCGCCGGTCATCTCGCGGCCGAATGCGCCAACGTTGCCGATGGTGATGGCAGCGCCGCCGAGGCCTGCAACCGCGCCACCTAGGGTGACCCACCAGAAGCGGGTCTTAGCCACGTTGATGCCAACGGTGTCTGCTGCAAGCGGGTGCTCGCCAACCGCGCGGGCGCGAAGGCCGAGCTTGGTGCGAAACAGAATGAACCAGAGTGCTGGCACGAGCAAGAAGGTGATGTAAACAGTCGCACCCTGGTTGAAGAACGCGTCGCCGATGATTGGCAACTGGCTCAGCAACGGAATCGGAATGCGGTCGAAGGTTCCCGGAAAGTTCAGGTTCGCATTGTCTTGAGTGATGACCTGCGAATACAAGAAGTTGGTGACACCGATAACCAAGACGTTCAACAGAACACCGATGATGATTTGGTCAACCAAGTACTTGATGGCGAGCGATGCCAAAACCGTCGACAGAAGCGCCGCGGCAATCATTGCTGCAATCAAACCAACCCAAAGGTTGTTCGTGATGCTGCCGACCACGGCTGCAACAAATGCACCGGTGAGCAGCTGGCCCTCGATAGCAATGTTCACAACGCCAACGCGCTCGCTCATGATGCCGCCCATGCCGCCGAGAATAATTGGCAGCGCAAGCACGAGAGTGTTGTTTAGCAAGAAACCAACTGGCACGTCAGCGCCGGCGGCAATCCATCCGAGCAATGCAACAATCGCGGTTAAGCCAAACACGATGACAAGAACGCGCGGCACATATTTGCGAGCGATGCCAAACCAGAACGATGCAGCGGTTAGCAAAAGCAAGATGATTGATGCCCAGATGCCGAGTGAGTTCGACGGCAGATTCAAATCAGGAATGCTGACCAGCGCGTTTGATTCGGTGATCTGAAACTTGACGATGCTGGTTGGGCCGAGAATTCCGAAGAACACTAGCGACACAAGCGCAACGAACGACATGACGATAGGAGCCTTGAGGCTCGGCTTGCGCTCGACCTGCGAGAACATTCCCGGGGTGACTTCGATGCGAGACATTACTTGGCCACCTTCTTGTTTGCAGGCTTCGAGAATTTAGCGGCAACCCAGTCAGAGATCGGCTTGCGCTTCGGTGGCTGAGGCAACCTGAACAAAGCACGGATGAGCGGTGGGGCCGCGATGAACATAACAATCAGCGCCTGAACCACGTTCAAGATTTCTGGGGCAACGCCAACCACCTGCATGGCTGGGCCGCCGGCCTTGAAGGCACCGAATAACAAGCCAGCCAAGAAGATGCCGCCTGCTCGCGAACCACCGAGCAGAGCTACGGTGATTGCGTCGAAACCGATGTTTGCGTGAATCGAAGGGGTTACGCCACCGACCGAGGTTAGGCCCTGGTTCGCGGCTGCGAGGCCGGCAAATGCTGCCGATGCGGCCATTGCCCAGACGAAGGTGCGCTCGACGCGAATGCCAGAGGCCTTCGCTGCGCTCGAGTTGAAGCCGACCATTCTGAAGCGATAGCCGATCGTTGAGCGCTCCATGAGCCACCAATAGAAGAAGGTCGCTGCCACTGCCAAGACGAGACCCCAGTGCAGGCGGTATTCATCGGTGAATAGGTTCGGCAGAGCTGCGGTTTCTGCAGGTGGATCAGACTTCGGGGTTCCGGCGCCGCCCTCTTCGAGCAGCAAGCCCGGGGTGCGCAAGAAGAAGGTGAAAAGGTTTAGCGCAACGTAGTTGAGCATGATTGTCACGATTACCTCGTGCGCACCGGTCTTGGCCTTGAGGTAACCCACGATTCCACCCCACGCACCAGCAAAGACGACTGCAACGACGATGGCAACGAGCGAGTGCACGATGAACGGCAACTCGAGGCGAGTCGAAACATAGGTGACACCGATTAGAGCGAAGGCCATCTGGCCAACGGCACCGATGTTGAAGAGACCGACTCTAAAGCCGAGGCCGATGCCGAGACCGGCCATGATCATCGGAGCCGCGAAGCGAAGAGTTTCAGTTATCGGGCGAATTGCGGCCGCGAAGTCTGATGCCTGGGTGTTGTAGATAGCGCCGCGAAAGAGCGCTCCGTAACCATCGCTAATGGTCTTGCCAATCGCAGCGAATGCATCGGCAGGGCGACCGAAGATATATGTCATCGCGTTCAAGACTTCAGGGTTGAACGCAACCATGAAGATTGCCCCAACCAAGAAGCCAACAAAAATCGAGAGCAGGGTGCGCACCGGCGACCCGGTCATGATTTCGCGAAGCACCTGGTTCGCGGTTGACTGCTCTAACTCAACAGCAACTTCTTTTTGCTTAGTCAATTTCTTGCTCATGCTGTAACTCCAGCCATCATCTTTCCGAGAGTCTCTCGAGTTGCATCGGCACCAACGACTCCCACGATCTTGCCGCGATACATAACCGCAATGCGGTCGGCAAGTGCGAGCACTTCGTCGAGCTCGGTTGAAATCAAAAGCACTGCCTTGCCCTGGTCGCGCTCGGCAATGATGCGCTCGTGAATGAACTCGATCGAACCGACGTCAACGCCGCGGGTCGGCTGCGAAACAATCAGCAGGCTGACCTCGCGGCTTAGCTCGCGAGCAACGACAACCTTCTGCTGGTTTCCGCCAGAGAGCTTTTCGGCGTGAGTGCTGGCCGATGGGGTTCGAACGTCGAACTCTTTGATTAGTTCGTCGGCAATTCGGTCGCGGTTTGCGAAGTCAATCGAGATGCCCTTTGCGAACGGCTTGCCATAAGACCCGTTCAACATAAGGTTCTCAGCGATGGTGAACTCGCCAACCAGCCCGTCTTTCTTGCGGTCTTCGGGCACATAACCGATGCCAGATTCGAGGCGCTTGCGCACACTGAGCGCGTCGATGTACTTGTCGTTTAGTGCGATTGCGCCGCGACCCTTGAGCACAGGGCGAAGACCGAGAAGCGCCTCGGCAAGCTCGGTTTGCCCGTTGCCCTGAACGCCCGCAATCGCCAAAACCTCGCCGGCCTGAACGTTGAACGAGACACCGTCAACGGCTAGCTGCTTGCGGTCGTCTTCAACATGGATGTCTTCGACGCGCAACGTGAGCATGTCACCAAGTTTTGGCATCGCCTTGTCGACCTTTAGATCGACTTCGCGACCAACCATCATGGTTGCCAATTCGCTCGCCGTGTCGGTTGGCTTTGCTTCGCCGACAACTTTGCCCTGACGAATCACCGTTATCTTGTCGCTCACCGCTTGCACCTCGCGCAGCTTGTGAGTGATGAAAATAATTGAGGTTCCAGATTTTGCAAGGTCGCGCATGATCTGCATTAGTTCGTCGGTCTCTTGCGGAGTGAGCACCGCGGTTGGTTCGTCGAGAACCAAAACTTTTGCGTCGCGAATTAGCGACTTGATGATTTCGACTCGCTGCTGCACACCAACCGGAAGGTCTTCGATAACGGCATCTGGGTCAACATCGAAACCAAATCGATCAGAGAGTTCGCGAACTTTCTTGCGTGCGGCATCAAGGTCTAGAAGTCCAAGTTTTTTAGTCGGTTCGTTTCCGAGAACAACGTTTTCGGCAACCGTGAAAACCGGAATCAGCATGAAGTGCTGGTGCACCATTCCGATGCCGGCAGCCATTGCATCGCCAGGGCCCTTGAAGTTTTGAGCGACGCCATCGAGAACGATCTGGCCTTCGTCTGCCTGGTATAGACCATAGAGAACATTCATCAGGGTGCTCTTGCCGGCACCGTTCTCGCCGAGCAAAGCGTGAATCTCACCCGGTTCAACAGTCAGGTTGATTCGATCGTTCGCAACCAGCGTTCCAAAGCGCTTGGTAACCCCGCGCAACTCGAGTTTCATGCCACTCCCTTGTAGGTCTCTGTTAAATCTAATCGACCTTTAAAGCAGAAACTGCCGGGGCCAAAGGCCCCGGCAGCATCCGTGATTTCTACTACTTGGTTGGGTCGATTTCGCCAGCGATGATCGCTGCGGTCAACTCTTCAAGCTTTGACTTGGTCTCGTCTGAAACCTTGTCTTCGAAGTCGTGGAATGGTGAAAGACCAGTTCCAGTGTTCTCTAGGGTGCCAAGGTAAGCGTCGCCGCTGAACTCAGCCTTGTTGATTGCAAGGTCGTTGATTATGTCATAAACAGCCTTGGTCATGCGCTTCTCAACTGAGGTAAGAAGTAGCGGTGCGTACTCTGGTGAGTTGAGAGCGCGGTCGCTGTCAACACCAATCATTACTACGTCCTTGCCTGAAGCCTTGATTGCCTCTGACAATGCACCAAGCTGCTCACCAGCAACAGGCATGATTACGTCTGCGCCGTTCTTGATCTGAGTTGCAGCAATGGTCTTTGAAACTGCGCTGTTTGGAGCGAAGTCTCCCATGAAGTCACCCTTGCTCTTAGCTGGGTCCCAGCCAACAACCTTGGTTGCAACGCCTGAGTCAGCTGCATACTTCATTGCACCGTTGTAGAAACCGGTCATGAAAGCAGTAACTGAGTCAATCTGCATGCCACCGTAGGTGCCAACAACGTGAGTCTTCGAGTAAGCAGCAGCTAGGTAACCAGCTAGGAAGCTTGACTGAGTCATGTCGTACTGAATTGGCTTTAGGTTTGCGTTGCCCTCTGACCATCCGTCAACAGTGACGAAGTGAACTTCTGGGTTATCTGCAGCCGCTTTGTTGACTGATGCAACTAGGTTGAAGCCGACAGCAATGGTCAAGTCGCAACCTGCGTCGATCATCTGCTGAAGGTTTGGCTCGAAAGCTTCTGCTGAAGCTGATTCTGCGTCTGCAGTCTCGACACCAAGTTCGGTCTTTGCCTGCATTAGGCCGGTGTAAACAGACTCGTTGAATGACTTGTCGTTCCAGCTACCCTCGTCTGACACGGCGCAAGCCTTGAAGTCGACTGGGGTAACAGTTGGAGTAGCGGCAGGTGCGGCACAACCTGATAGTGCCAAACCAGCAGCTGCTACGAATGCAACAACTCCTGAAATGCGTGAGATCTTCACTGTTTTTCCTCTCATAACGACCCTGGATTTCAGAGTCGTTCGGTGCCTTAAGACTATGACCATTTATTACGCCAAATGACAGACAGGCTCTACTTTGCCGAGAGTTAACGCAGTTGTTACAAATTTGTGCCCTTGTAGGCACTGTCTTTCAACTGCGGGTTGAAGCTTTAGAGAACGTCGCTGTGGCCGGTTGCCTTGAGGGCATCGACAAGTGATTTGACCTTTTGAGCGTGTGCCTTGGTAGTCACCAACAGCGCGTCTGGGGTGTCGACGACAATCACGTCTTCGAGGCCAATCAGCGCGATCAAGCGGTTGCTCTCGCTAACCAAAATTCCACTGGATGAGTCGGCAAGCACCTTGGCATTGCCGAGCACGGCGAGGTTGCCCTTGCGGCCCTGCGACTGTAGTTCAGCGATTGCCGCAAAGTCGCCGACGTCGTGCCAGCTGAACGATGCCGGAACAACGGCAACGATTCCGGCGGCGGCGGCTGGCTCGGCAACCGAGTAGTCAATGGCAACCTTCTTGAGGTTGTTCCAGATTCGGGCAACGACCTCAGCCTGCTGCGGGGTATCCCAGGCTTCTGCCATTTCGATGATCGACGCGTGCAATGCCGGTTCGGTTTTCGCTAACTGCTCGAGCAGCAACTTTGCCGGTGCGATGAACATGCCGGCGTTCCAGAGGTACTTGCCTGACTCGACGTAGCGGCGGGCCTTGTCGATGTTTGGCTTCTCTACAAACTTCACAACTTCGCGAGCGCTCTCGGCACCTTCGATGCAGTCGCCGGTCTTGATGTAGCCAAAACCAACAGAAGGTTCGGTCGGGGTGATGCCGATCGTGACGATCTTGCCCGTGGCCGCAACTTCGACGGCCTCGCGAACGGTCTTCTCAAACTTGGCGTTTTCGACAATCACGTGGTCGGCCGCAAACGAACCGATGATTACGTCTGGTTCGCGCTTTGCCAAGATGGCTGCCGCGAGCGCGATAGCAGCCGTTGAGTCTTTAGGTGATTTTTCGAGAACTAGGTTGGTCGCAATCAAACCCTCGAGCTGCTCGCTGACAGCTTCTTCGTGAGCTTCGCCGGTCACCACGAGAATTCGGCTGGCCGGGGTTAGCGGAATCAGGCGATCCCAGGTGTCTTGAAGAAGGGTCTGGCCCGAACCGGTTAGGTCGTGCAAAAACTTAGGGGCAGCGGCTCGCGAAAGTGGCCAAAGTCGGCTGCCGATTCCGCCGGCGGGAATGATGCTGAAGAAGCGATCGATTGGGGCGCTCATAACCTAAAAACCCTAGCCGAATAAGGGCAAAACTGACAGGGGCAGGTTTTTGCTCGCTTAGACTTAACACTGTTTTGAACTTCACTGACGAAGAAAATCAACCTAGGAGGGCATAAGTGCCATCAAAGCCAGCAGGCACCCTGTACCGCGGAAAAGTTGGAATGTGGTCTTGGGTTTTGCACCGCATTACCGGTGTCGCAATCTTCTTCTTTCTTCTAGTGCACGTGCTCGACACCTCACTTGTGCGCCTAAGCCCTGAGGCTTACGACGCCGTCATCGCGACCTATAAGACCCCAATCATCGGCCTCGCCGAGCTTGGCTTGGTCGGTGCGATTCTGTTTCACGCGCTCAACGGCATCCGTGTGATTCTCATCGACTTCTGGGGCAAGGGCGCTAAGTACCAAAACGTCATGTTCTGGGT
>JAGOAI010000030.1:0-3185 GCA_017983965.1 Rhodoluna sp.
AAGAACGACGAAACCATGTTGGTGCAGTCGGGCAAACCGGTTGGTGTTTTTCAAACTCACGAGTGGGCACCGCGCGTGCTTCTCGCAAACTCAAACCTCGTTGGCGACTGGGCCAACTGGCCAGAGTTTCGTCGACTAGAGCAACTCGGTCTAACCATGTATGGGCAGATGACTGCCGGCTCATGGATCTACATCGGCACCCAGGGAATTCTTCAGGGCACCTATGAAACTTTCGCGGCTGTCGCCGAACAGAGTTTTGGTGGCACTCTTGCCGGCACGCTAACTCTCACCGCCGGTTGCGGTGGCATGGGTGGAGCGCAGCCACTTGCAGTAACCATGAATGAGGGAACCTGTTTGATCGTCGACATCGACGAGTCGCGTTTGCGTCGTCGCGTTGTCGATCGCTACCTCGATGAAATTGCAGACAACCTTGAAGATGCAATCGATCGTGCAGTTGCTGCGAAGAATGCAAAGAAGGCAATCTCGATTGGCCTCGTTGGCAACGCCGCAACAATCTTTGCTGAGTTGCTAAAGCGCGAAGTTCCAATCGACATCGTGACAGACCAAACATCTGCGCACGACCCGCTCTATTACATTCCTGAAGGCATCGACTTCAAAGATGCTCGCGAGTATGCCGAAAAGAATCCGAAGGAATTCACCGAGCGTGCCGAGGCTGCAATGGCGAAGCACGTTGAGGCAATGGTTGGCTTCATGGATAAAGGTGCCGTCGTCTTCGATTACGGAAACTCAATTCGCGACGAAGCTCGCAAGGGTGGTTACTCTCGCTCGTTCGCATTCCCAGGTTTCATTCCTGCCTACATTCGCCCGCTGTTCTGCGAAGGCAAGGGTCCATTTAGATGGGTAGCTCTCTCGGGTGACGCGAAAGACATCTATCGCACCGACCAAGCGATTCTCGAGCTGTTCCCTGAGAACAAGCACCTACACCGCTGGATCAAACTGGCCCAAGAGCGGGTTGCGTTTCAGGGCTTGCCAGCGCGCATCTGCTGGCTCGGCTATGGCGAACGCGACAAGGCGGGCGCGGTGTTCAACGACTTGGTTAAGAAGGGCGAGGTCTCGGCACCGATCGTTATCGGCCGCGACCACCTCGACTGCGGCTCGGTTGCCTCGCCTTATCGCGAGTCTGAGGCGATGCTCGATGGCTCAGACGCTATCGCCGACTGGCCACTGTTGAACGCAATGTTGAACATCTCTTCTGGTGCGTCATGGGTCTCGATTCACCACGGCGGCGGCGTTGGCATCGGTCGTTCGATTCACGCCGGTCAGGTTTCGGTTGCCGACGGCACCGAGCTCGCCGCGCAGAAGTTGCAGCGAGTGCTTACCAACGACCCTGGCATGGGAGTCATTCGTCACGTCGACGCAGGCTACGACCACGCCGTTGACGTCGCTCGCGAAAAGCACGTGCACGTGCCGATGCTCGACATCGAATAAATTCGATTTATGAGCAGCGTTGCAATCACCGACATCGGTTCGTTAGTCACTAACGATTCGTCGCTCGGCGATGGCGCGCTCGGCATTCGCGAAAACGCAGCGCTCGTAATCGAAGACGGCAAGATTGCCTGGATAGGCGACAACTCAGACACTCCTGCCGTCGATGCCGCACATTCCGTTTCTGGCAAAGCCGTGATTCCCGGTTTCGTCGATTCACACGCACACCTGGTTTTCGCGGGCGATCGCACCGAAGAGTTTGCGGCGCGCATGCGTGGCGAAAGTTATTCGGCAGGTGGAATCAAAACCACGGTGGCGGCAACTCGCAGTGCGAGCACCGACCAACTTCGTGTTAACACAGCGCGACTAGTTTCGGAAATGCATCGAGCTGGCATCACAACCTTCGAATCAAAGTCGGGCTATGCGCTCGATGTTGAAAACGAAGCGCGCTCATTGCAAATCGCAAGTGAGTTCACAAGCGAAACAACTTTTCTCGGTGCCCACGTAGTGCCAGCAGAGTTCTCTGATCGAGCCGATGAATACGTTTCACTCGTTGCCGGCGAAATGCTAAATGCGGCGAAACCATTCGCTAAATGGATCGACGTTTTTTGCGACCGCGGTGCCTTCGACGTCGATCAGGCGCGAGTGATTCTCAGCGCGGGAATAGCGGCTGGTTTGCAGCCGCGCATCCATGCGAATCAGCTTGCAGACATCGGTGCCGTGAAGCTGGCTGTCGAGCTCGACTGCGCGAGTGCCGACCACCTCAGCCATCTGAGCGACGAACACGTTGAGCTCTTGGCAGGCAGCAACACCGTGGCTACCCTTCTGCCGGGTGCCGAGTTCTCAACCCGCTCGACCTATCCAGGCGCTAAGCGTCTCTTTGACGCCGGGGTGTCGGTTGCCCTCGCCACCGACTGCAACCCAGGCTCTAGCTTCACCACCTCGATGGCCTTCTGCATTGCCGTTGCGATGCGAGACATGGGTTTCAGCCCAGAACAGGCTCTAGCCGCGGCAACCAGCGGTGGTGCCAAAGCCCTGCGCCGAAGCGACATCGGTGGCCTTAGCCTTGGCATGAAGGCAGATTTCGCGGTGCTTAACGCGCCGAGTTACATTCACCTCAGCTATCGCCCGGGGGTCGACTTGATCGACTCAACCTGGGTCGCCGGCAAGAACGTCTATCAAAGGTAAGCAATGACCAAGACAGTAACCCTCTCAACCTCTGGCCTGACCCAAGGCGATGTCGTCGATGTCGCAAGGCACGGTGCCAAGGTCGTCATCTCGCAGACCGCCCTCGACGCCATGGCCAAGACTCGTGCGCATATCGAAAAGCTGGCCGTTGCCGAGAATGCCGTCTATGGCATCTCAACCGGGTTCGGTGCTCTAGCTAACCGTCACATCGATGTTGCCGACCGCGTGCAGTTGCAGAAGTCATTGATTCGCTCACACGCTGCCGGCATGGGCGCGATTGTCGAGAACGAAGTCACTCGCGCACTCATGTTGCTTCGACTCAAGACTCTGTGCAGCGGGCGAACCGGTGTGCGCCCAGAGGTAGCCGAGACTTATGCAAAGTTGCTCAACGCAAACATCACACCAATCGTTCACGAGTTTGGTTCACTCGGATGCAGCGGAGACCTTGCACCACTCGCGCACTGCGCAATGGTTGTCATGGGTGAGGGTCGCGCATTCGGCGCAGATGGTCTCGAGCGACCAGTTGAAGATTTGCTTCGGGAGGCAAACAT
>JAGOAI010000030.1:3285-5572 GCA_017983965.1 Rhodoluna sp.
ACCGGTGAGTGGCTTGCCCGTTTGCGCAAGGTTGTGCCGGGCGTTGGCCCAGACCGCTTCTTGGCCCCTGAACTAGAGGCCGCCGCCGAACTGCTTCGCTAGAGCTTTCGGTTGCTCATCACTCGAGCGACGCCAACGGCCACCAATAGCAAAGCAGCAACTATGAACAGCATCGGCAAGAGTCCGATCGCCTGAGCCACGAAGCCTAGGCTTGGCGGCCCAACCAAGAACGCGAAGTAACCAAACGTCGTCACCAGGGTTACCTTGCGTGCAGCGTTCTCGCCCTCGCCAGCTTCAGAGATGAAAAGCGGAAACCCGAGGGCCGCGCCAACGCCCCAGAGCGCAGCGCCAATCCAGGCAAAAATCACCGATGGGCCAAAGATCACGAAGAGCAAACCGACTGCGCCGGTGAGCGCCATTGCTTGAACAGTGTGACGTCGACCGAATCGGTCAGAGATTGAACCACCGAAGAATCGTGTGATTGTCATCGACAGATTGAAAATTGCAAATGCGATTCCGGCGTTAGCTGGAGACTCGTTGTAACCATCAACAACCGAAAGTGCGAGCCAGTCGTTAGCTGCGCCTTCCGCGAGAGTGATGCAGAGAATTCCGACACCGAGCAAAACGATTCGCGGGTCTTTGAACAGATTTACTTTTTCAGGTTTTGCAGCTGCCTCGTCACGGTGGTGCAGGTCTTGCGCTGTGTGTGATGGAACGAACTTGAAAACAATAATTGGCATCGACATCATCAGTGCGCACAAGAAAAGAATTTGAGTCAGCAACGGAACGTTCATCGCAATGCACAGCGTGCCAAGACCAGAACCTGCGAGAGCACCAACAGAATATGCAGCGTGCATTCTTGGCAGAACCGAGCGGCCAAGTTTGGTTTCGATTGTTGAACCATCAACATTGATTGGCACATCTGCGATGCCATAACCAAAACCGGTTACGAAAATCATGATGCCGAAGAGCAGCCAAGAGTGGTTCACCGCACCGAGAGTTTGCCCAATCAGCCCTAGGGCCACGATGTAGAAGCCAATCATCATCGGGGGCTTTGTGCCAAAGCGAGCAACGATTCGCCCGGTTATGGTCAATGCACCAATAGACCCGACGGCGCCCGAAAACAGCAGCAAGCCGAGCTCACTTGTCGAGACCCCGAGCAGGTCTTTGATCTCTGGAAGCCTCACCAGAAGCGACATTCCGGCTGGGCCGAGAAGGGCGAACATAGCGATTATCGAGCGGTGCCAAGGTCTGATTGCCTCTATTTGCTTGGTCATTAGGCCACCTCTTGGCTGTTCTGGGAGTTTCGTTTGGCGGTATAAATCACCAGCAACGTGGCTGCTGCCAGCGCAGTTAGCGACCCACAAACGGCGATGGTCGCACGAATGCCGATCTCGCCAGCCAGAAAGCCAATCAGCGGTGAACCGATAGGTGTGCCACCCATGAAGATCAAGAGGTAGACACCCATAACGCGCCCGCGCAAATTCGAGCTCACGTTGGTCTGAACGTAGCTATTTGCCGAGACCAATGTCATCAGGGCTACTGCTCCACCGAACGGCAGCAAGAACGAATACAACTCATAGGTTGGTGCAAAAGAAAGTGTCACCAGAAATAGTCCGAAGAGGGTTGCGCCGGCCATGATGCGACGTGGCACTCGCCAACTCTCGAGGCGTGCTGCAATCAGGGCACCCGAGAGAGAACCGACTGCAAGAAATGTTCCCAGACCGCCGAACTCAGCCGGGCCTTTATTGAACTCTTGAGTCGCCATCAGCGCGTTAAAGATTTGATAGTTCAAACCAAAAGTCGCACTAAAGAAAACCGTGAGCATCAGCATTGTGATGTCGAGTCGCGAGCGAATGAAAGCAACCGCGTCGCGAATTCGGCCGCCGACTTCATCACTCTTGTTTAGGTGCAGTTCGTCTGCATTCAACATTGTGAGAGCCGCAATCATCACAACGTAGGTCAAAGAGTTAATCAAGAACGATGGCCCAGTGCCAAAAAGAAGAATTAGAAAGCCACTGAGTGCTGGCCCAACCAATCGACCAACGTTAAAGTTCGCTGAGTTCAGGCTCACGGCATTCGCTAAGTCAGTCTTGCCAACCAGCTCGCTCGAGAAGCTTGTTCGCACTGGCGCATCGAGTGCACTGAAAACACCAATGGCAAGCGCAGCTATATAGACGTGCCAAATCTGAACGACTCCGGTGATGATCAGAATGCCGAGCCATGCTGACGCTAGGCCAGCACCAAGGTTGGTCAGATAAAGAAGTTTGCGCTTATCGAATTTGTC
>JAGOAI010000030.1:5672-9605 GCA_017983965.1 Rhodoluna sp.
GCTTCTGGTGCGTCAGGCAGTTTCTTCATGCGGCTTAGCGGCGAGAAGACCACGAAGCCGGCCGACAAGAACACACCAATGGCACAGACCCACATCACCGGCGCGATGCCGAAGGCCGTTGCCGTTGCGCCGGCGAGCAATGCACCGATGGGCATCACTCCCCAGACAAAGAAGCGAATCGAGGCGTTCATGCGGCCGAGCAAGTGCTCTGGGCACAGGCGCTGACGAGCGCTGACCTGAGTGATGTTGTAGGTGAGCACGGTGAAGCTAATTACGAATTGGCCAGCCGCGTAAACCACAATGGCAGTCAATTGGTTGCTGCTTGCTGCGATAGCCGGCGCAAAGGCGGCCGCACCCATGATCACGGCAGAAACTGCGATGACCTGCCCTTCGCCAATCCACTTAGATAACCTGGCCGCGGTGACCGCACCGAGCAGTCCGCCGACCGCCGAGATCGAGGCAATCACACCATAAACGGCAGGCGAGATGTTCTGGTCGCGAAGCAGCACAAGTGGAATCAACGTGAACTGCGCGGTAGAGAATAGGTTGCTTGTCGATGTCGTGAACGAAACCGCACGGATGATCTTGTTGCCCCAGACAAACTTCAGGCCCTCTGCAATCTCGTGGCGTAGTTTGTTGCGTTGCTCCTTAGGCTTAGGCACTTCGCGATCGCGAATCGCACTCAAGCTCATTGCTGAAACTAGAAACGAAATTGCATCTGCAATCAAAAGCGCAGGTGCTTTGAAAACGGTTAGTAGTCCGCCAACAATTGCAGGCCCTGCGATTCCAGAAAGTTGGTTTGTGGTTTCGAGCGATGAGTTCGCTGATGCAATTTGTTCTTTCGGAACAACCAGCGGAACAAAACTTTGATATGCAACATCAAAGAACACGGTTGCTAAACCGATAACGCCTGCTGCTACAAAGAGGTGCCAGACCTCAATCAGATTTGCGAAGTAGAGAATTGGCAGAGACAACACCGCGACCAGACGAATTATGTCTGCCCAAATCATTACTCGGCGTTTAATCCAGCGATCGACCCAAGCACCAGCAATCAAACCGACTAGCAAGAACGAAGCGGTTGATGAAGCATTGAGAAAACCCATTTGCGATTCGTTGACGTTCAACATGGTGACGGCGAAAACCGGAAGGGCTAAACCGCTGAGTTGCGAGCCGATTTCAGAAACGGTCTGACCGCCCCAGAGTGCAAGAAAGTTTTTGTTTCTTAGGTGAGAAGACGTCTTTGTCTTTGTCATTATGACTACTTGATCAGGTCAGCGACCGAGTTCAAGATTTCGGTTGGTCTGAACGGGTACTTCTGAATCTCGGCGTCGTCTGCGATTCCGGTGAGCACCAGCACGGTGTGCAGGCCAGCTTCGATGCCGGCGACCACGTCGGTATCCATGCGGTCACCGATCATGCCGGTGGTTTCTGAGTGAGCGCCAATCTTGCGCATTGCAGAGCGAAACATCATTGGGTTCGGCTTGCCGACGATATAAGGGTCTTTGCCGGTGGCCTTGGTAATCAGGGCGGCAACCGAACCAGTGGCAGGCAAAACGCCATCAGCCGATGGCCCGGTAGCGTCTGGGTTAGTAGCAATAAAGCGAGCGCCAGCGTTGATAAGGCGAACAGCCTTGGTCAAGCTCTCGAAGTTGAAATTTCGGGTTTCACCGAGCACGACGTAGTCGGGATTGTTGTCGGTCTGAATGTAGCCAACATCGTGAAGCGCTTGGGTGAGCCCGGTCTCGCCGAGAACAAAGGCGGTGCCGTTGGGGTTTTGCGACTTCAAGAAAGCGGCTGTGGCAAGCGCTGATGTCCAGATGCGGTCTTCTGGCACATCGAGACCGCCGGCGCGAAGACGAGCAGAAAGGTCGCGAGGCGTGTAGATCGAGTTGTTAGTGAGAACCAAGAAGGGAGTGTTGGTGTCTTGCCACTGTTTGATTAGCTCTGCAGCACCCGAAAGTGCCTGGCCCTCGTGCACGAGAACGCCATCCATGTCGGTGAGCCAAGTTGTGATTTTGCTTCTGTCAGCCATGCGTTTAGCCTATCGGGGCTGCGGTTAGGCTTGCTTCATGAACATCGCGCGCAGACAAATGATGGGTGGCATTTTGCTTTTCGCTTCGGCGATTGTGGCAATGCTCTGGGCAAATTCACCACTTCGCGAAAGCTATGCTGCGATTTCTCACATTGATGCCCTCAAGGGAACCGCAATCTTTCTGTTCTTCATGAGCATCGGAATCGAACTTCGCCACGAAATCACGCACGGCAGTTTGAGCAAGCCACGTCAGGCTGTCGTTCCAATTTTTGCTGCCATCGGTGGCATGGCTGTTCCGGTCATCATTTACTCAATTGTGAATTTTGGTGAAACTTCAGCTCGCGGTTGGGGTGTTCCGATGTCGACCGACATCGCATTCGCGCTCGGCGTTCTTGCCATCGCCGGTCGCTGGCTGCCGAAGCAGGTGCGAACCTATGTCATGACTGTTGCAGTAGTCGACGACTCGCTCACCATTTTGATGATCGCGATTTTCTTCGCGAGCAGCTTTCACACTCTTTCTCTAGCTTCACTAGGCGGCGTGCTTGTCGGCCTCTTGGTGCCTGCCGTCAAGAAACTGCAGAAGCCACTTGACCCAGCAGTTGCCTATGTCATCTTGCCTTTGTTCGCCTTGCTTTCAGCCGGTGTCGACCTGAGCAAGCTAGCAACCGCAACAAACGCCAGCCCGCTAATCACCGTTGGAATCATCTTGGCCATGGTCATCGGCAAACCTCTCGGCGTGCTCGGCACAACATGGATAGTCACCAAGTCAAAACTTGGCACCCTGCCACAGCAGGTAACTTGGCCACGACTTCGCCGAGTCGGCCTTCTCTTTGGAATGTGCTTCACGGTTGCAATGCTCATGTCTGAACTTTCGTTCGGCGATTCAGAGGGTGAGCACTCGCTCGCGAACGTTTCCGTGTTGATTGCAAGCGCAGTCATGGCCTTGCTTGCAACCGCAGCGCTCAGCTTGCGAACGAAACACCTGCATGAGCACTGAGCAGCAAACGCCTGAGCCAAGCCACGAGCAAACCACCTGGGGAGTTGGCCCTTGGGTCGGCGAGCTGCCCGAGGGCGATTTCTATGATCAAGAACTTTTGCTCGAAGGCGACACCCGAAATGTGCTCGATAAATATCGCTACTGGAAGATGCAGGCGATTGTTGCCGATCTCGACATTCGTCGTCACACATTTCACGTTGCAATCGAGAACTGGCAGCACGACCTAAATATCGGTTCGATTGTTCGCACGGCAAACGCATTCTTAGCTGCCGAAGTTCACATTGTCGGTCACAAACGTTGGAACCGTCGCGGAGCAATGGTCACCGACAGATATCAACACGTTCGTCATCACTCGACCGTCGAAGAGTTTGTTGCCTGGGCAAAGGGCGAGGGCCTGCCAATCATCGCAATCGACAATGTTCCTGGCTGCAAGCAAATCGAAACCTACGAGCTACCTAAAGAATGCGTGCTGCTGTTTGGGCAAGAAGGCCCGGGCCTGAGTGACGCAGCGATCGAAGCCTCAGAGGTGGTTCTCGAAATCACCCAGTTCGGCTCGACCCGTTCGATCAACGCGAGCGCTGCCGCTGCCGTCACAATGCACTCCTGGCTGATGCAGCACGTCTTCAAGAAATAACCTGCCACCGCTGGGTCTGCCCTCGCTAAACTTGTCAGGGAACGCGCTCGCGATTCCATCCATGTTTCAGAAATGAGGCTGAGCCATGCCTGCAGTAGTGATCGTTGGAGCCCAGTGGGGCGACGAAGGCAAGGGCAAAGCGACAGACCTACTCGCTGAGCACATTGACTATGTAGTCAAGTTCAACGGCGGCAACAACGCCGGCCACACCGTTGTCATCGGCAACGAAAAGTATGCACTTCACCTTTTGCCTTCAGGCATTTTGACCCC
>JAGOAI010000062.1 GCA_017983965.1 Rhodoluna sp.
TCTCAACTGACACGCAGTTCGTTCCCAGACTTCTCACAGCGAATCTGCTGACACTTAGAGCATGGAAAACATAAAGGTACTGGTCGTCGATGACGAGCCAAGCATCCGTGATTTGCTCAGCCGCCAACTTCGCTTCGCTGGTTTCAGCGTTGCCGCAGTTGCCAACGGAAACGACGCTGTTCTCGCAGCCGAAAAGTCGAACCCAGACATCATCTTGCTAGACGTGATGTTGCCAGACATGAATGGCTTCAGCGTCACCAAGGCAATTCGCGCAAAGGGCATCGATGTGCCTGTGCTGTTTCTCTCGGCTCGCGATGAAGAAGCAGATCGAGTTACCGGCCTAACCGTTGGCGGCGACGACTATGTCACCAAGCCTTTCGGGCTCGACGAAGTCGTAGCTCGCATCCATGCAATTTTGCGCCGCACCAAATCGAAAGAGGCCGATGCCTCGGTTATCGAAGTCGGCGAAATCAAGATTGACGAAGACGCCCACGATGTCTTCGTGAACGGCGAGGTTGTTGAATTCAGTCCAACCGAATACAAGTTGCTTCGCTTCTTGATGTCAAACCCAAACCGCGTTCTCTCAAAAGAGCAGATCATCGATCACGTTTGGCACTATGACTTCAATGGTGAAATGGGAATCGTCGAGTCATATGTTTCATACCTTCGCAAGAAGCTCGACCCGCTAACCACAGAGCCACTGATTCGCACCAAGCGTGGCGTTGGCTACATGTATGTAGCACCCAACGCTAAGAAGTAAGTTTTTGTTGTGAAAGAAACCCTGGCGGCACTGAACGAGCGAATTTCGCTGCGCACCAAACTGACGACCATGTCGGTTGCGCTGATCGGTTTGCTGCTTGTGGTTTCGAGCATGGGCACCATGGCACTGCTGCGCACCTATCTGCAGCAGAACACTGACACCCTGCTAACCAGCACCGCCGTGACTCTTGCCGATGAAGACCCGCTGCTTCTCGAGGTGCGTCTCGCCACACACGAGGTCACCCTGCCGCGTTTGCCGAGCGACTATTACATCGCCTACCTAGACACCACCGGCACCCTCTTGATTGGTCTGGTTTCATCGGCAAACGGCAAGAACGACGTGCCTAACCTGAGCGGCCTGAGTCTGCCCTATGTGAAGGCAACGGGCGGAATGCCCTTTGAGGTCGAGGTCAGCTCTAAATATGAAGACAAGCGCCTCGGCAACTGGCGCATGGTGGCAATGCCTCTTAGTAACCAGGGCGGCTCGGTCGTCGTGGCCCTGCCTGAGGCTTCAAACGCGGGCTTGATTGCCCAGTATGGCGCTATCGGCACCGGCTTCGGCATTCTGTTGCTGCTGTTGAGCGCGACCGCAATCTGGATCACCATTACCTCAGCCCTTCGCCCACTTCGCGAGGTTGAGCGCACGGCCGCCATGGTTGCCGCCGGCGACACCAGCCAGCGTTTGCTCGAGCGTGACAAGTCAACCGAAATCGGCCGCCTGAACTCCTCGCTCAACTCGATGCTCGACAGCATCGACAACGCAATGTCTTCGCGCAACAACACAGTCGACCAGATGCGTCGATTTGTCTCAGATGCTAGCCACGAGCTGCGCACTCCCCTGGTGACTTTGCGCGGCTATGCAGAGCTATACCGAATCGGCGCTCTGAAGAAGAAGGCCGACATCGACGAGGCCATGCAACGCATCGAAAGTGAATCGCTTCGCATGACCGAGCTTGTCGAAAACCTGCTCGCTCTTGCCCGCATGGATGAAGCTGCGCCGCTCGCGAAGCAACCGACCAACCTGGTTGAGCTCGCTCAGATATCGGCTCGAGACTCCGCGGCCATTAGTTCAAAGAACAAGATCGTTCTCGTTGACCTCGACGGAAACAAACTTGCGAAAGACGCCTCGGTTTCTGCAGCGGTCGACGCCTCTAGCATGCGCCAGGTGCTAACCAACCTTTTGGTTAACGCAGCGAAGTTCTCTAAGCCAAAGGGTCAAATCGAAATTGCGATTGCCGAAAACTCAGGTCGCGTAATTCTTGAGGTTCGAGATCACGGCGAGGGAATTCCAGCAGCCCTTCGCGAAAAGGTCTTTGAGCGCTTCTTTAGAGCTGACAACTCGCGCAACCGCGAAACCGGTGGCAGCGGTCTTGGCCTTTCGATTGTGAAGAACATCGTGACTCGTCACGGTGGCGAGATCAAGGCACTAGAGACCCCTGGGGGCGGAGCGACCTTCAGGGTTACCCTGCCAACCAAGTAATCCACCGCTCTCGGTGACACCGAGTTCTGCACAGAACTTCGACAGCGACTCAGCTGACCAACTTGACCTCGCACACTAGGCGCATGACTCAATTTCAAGTAGATAGCGAGCAAGTTCTCGCTGCCAATTCGGCTATTCAATCGACCATCGGCCGCGTGCAAGGTGACATCGAAGCCCTGCACTCTCAGTTGCAATCGCTGCAAGACTCGTGGCGCGGCTTAGCGGCTAACCAGTTTCAAGACCTGGCGATGCGCTGGCACACGACGGCGAGCACGGTTCAGTTTCAACTTGGCGAACTCGGCAAAGCGCTAGCGATGGCCGCAAACCAATATGAAGAAATCGAATCGGCCAACGTTCGACTCTTTGCCGGTTAATGCAAAAACGGGTGGTCCGAAGACCACCCGTTTTGCTTTTGCCCAGGTAAGA
>JAGOAI010000031.1 GCA_017983965.1 Rhodoluna sp.
AGAGCAAGCGCATTAACCTAGCCGTGGACTTCGTCGAAACAAACGCCGAACCGCTTCGCGGTCGCGTTGCCGAGTTGCTCGGCAAGAAGGTCATTCAGGTCGAGATCAAGTCGATGACGGTAACCCCGCCGAGCATGAAGCTCGACGTCAAATATTCAGAGGGTTAAATCTGGTTAGTCGGCAAGAACCGGCGTTGCGATGAGCATCACCGAGTCAGGCTTTTTCGGATCAAAGTTCTCGTCATAAATTTCGAGCTCGAGAGCCCACGGGTGCGGTTGCTTGAGGCCTGAAGCAGGCAAAACCTCGCCATAGAGTTTCTTGATCGAGTCGACTAATCCGTGCATGCTGCCGTGGTGCTCATAGGTTGCCAGGCGCATGGCCGGCAGTTCGAAAACCTCTAGACCCTTGAGGTCGCTTGGTAGCTCGTCGACAACCTGGCCAACGAACTGGTTGAGCAATCCTTCTTCGTCAGATTCGGCAGGTCGGGTCGCAGCAATCATGCGCCCCTGATATGCAATGCCCAACTCTTCGAGCTGAGTGAAGACTCTGCCCCACAGCGGGCCAAGAACTTCTTGACCGTTGAACTTCGGTGACATTCCGCCATAGAAGTCGGCGTTCAGGCCAATCAGGGTTGTCGCAGGCATTTCGATAACTTCAAATTTTGGGTTCATTAGAGAGCCAACCTTCTTTCAACGACACGAGCGATGCGATCTGCCCAAGACTGAGCCGAGCCCTCGTCTGCGGCCTCGACCATTACGCGCACGAGAGGTTCGGTGCCAGAGGCGCGAAGCAAAACGCGACCAGTGCCGTGCAGCTCGGCCTCGGCCTCGCGAACAGCAGCCTGAACCTCTTCGTCGATGTCTGTGCGAGTCTTGTCGACACCCTTTACGTTGATGAGCACCTGCGGCAGAATCTGCATCGCCTTGGTTAGCTCGGCAAGCGGCTTGCCGGTGCGGGCAACCTCTGCTGCCAATTTGAGCCCGGTCAAGATGCCGTCACCGGTGGTTGCATAGCGCGAGAAGATTACGTGACCAGACTGTTCGCCGCCGAGGGTGTAGCCACCTTCGCGAATCTGTTCGAGAACATATCGGTCGCCCACCTTGGTCTCGATCATTTCGATTCCGGCTGCTTGCATGGCAATTTTCAAACCGAGGTTGCTCATCACGGTGGCAACCAGAGTGTTGCGTGCAAGTTGACCGCGCTCTTTGAGGCTCAGTGCCATGATGGCCATGATCTCGTCGCCATCGACAATCTTGCCGGTGTGATCAACAGCGAGGCAGCGGTCTGCGTCGCCATCGTGGGCGATTCCTAGATCTGCGTTGTGTTCGAGCACAGCCGACTGAAGAGCACTTAGGTGAGTTGAACCATAACCAAGGTTGATGTTGTGACCGTCTGGGTCGGCACCGATAACAACGACCTTTGCGCCGGCATCAACAAAAGCCTGCGGAGAAACACCAGATGCCGCACCGTGCGCGCAATCGAGAACGATCTTCAAACCATCGAGACGATTCGGCAGTGCCTTTAGCAGGTGAACTATGTAGCGATCTTCTGCATCGGCAAATCTTGCAACGTGACCAACAGCTCCACCAACCGGCGCGAGTTTGTCTGCGTTCATCAACGCTTCGATTTTGTCTTCGACTGCGTCGTCGAGTTTGTGACCACCGCGCGCGAAAAACTTTATGCCGTTGTCTGGCGCAGGGTTGTGTGATGCAGAAATCATTACGCCGAAATCGGCATCCATGTCTGCGGTTAGAAATGCTGTGGCTGGAGTTGGAAGAACGCCAGCGTCAAAAACGTCAACCCCCGAACTAGCGAGACCCGCAGCTACTGCAGCTGCGAGAAACTCACCAGAGATTCGGGGGTCACGACCAATAATGGCCTTTGGCTTTTCGCCACGGTTTCGACTGTCTTCGCCAAGAACGATTGCCGCTGACTGAGCCAGCTTCATCGCCATTTCGACTGTGAGGTCGCGGTTAGCTAACCCACGAACACCGTCGGTGCCAAATAGCCTCGCCATAGTTCGAGATTAGCCGAAGGCGTCGAAGAAGCGGTTTAGCGCTTCGAGAACTGAGAAGCCTTGCGAGCCTTCTTGAGACCGGCCTTCTTGCGCTCGATGACACGAGGGTCGCGCTTCAAGAAGCCAGCCTTCTTCAAAGCTGGGCGGTTGTTGTCGCGGTCGATCTCGTTCAAGCAACGAGCAATGCCAAGACGCAATGCGCCAGCCTGACCAGCGATGCCACCACCTGAAATGCGAGCAACTACGTCGTAGGCACCCTTCAATTCAAGAACGGTGAACGGGTCGGTGATTAGCTGCTGGTGCAACTTGTTTGGAAAGTAGTCCTCTAGGGTGCGACCGTTAACTTTGATCACACCGGTTCCAGGAACAATGCGCACACGTGCGATTGCCTGCTTGCGGCGACCAAGACCAGCACCTGGCTGAGTCAATGGACCACGTGACTTTGCAGGAGCCTTAGCTGCTGGAGTCTCGGTGGTGTAGCTCTCTGGAGCTACTGCGTCTGCGGTTTCGTTCTTAGCCATGAATTATTCTCGAGTCTTCTCTTGCGCGCTTACTGAGCGACCTGGTCGATGATGAAAGTCTTTGGCTTCTGAGCAGCGTGTGGGTGCTCTGGGCCTGCATAAACCTTTAGCTTGGTTAGCTGTGAAGCGCCGAGCTTGTTCTTTGGAAGCATGCCCTTGATTGCCTTTTCAACTGCGCGCTCTGGGTTCTTCTCTAGAAGCTCTGCATAAGTAGTTGCAGTCAATCCACCTGGGTAACCAGAGTGACGGTAAGCCTTCTTCTGCAACAACTTTGCACCGGTCAACGCGATCTTCTCTGCGTTGATGATGATCACGAAGTCACCGTTGTCCATGTGAGGAGCGAACGTTGGCTTGTGCTTGCCGCGCAAAAGAGTCGCTGCATGGGTTGCTAGACGACCTAGAACAACGTCGGTAGCGTCGATGATGAGCCACTCGTTGTTTAGCTCGTGAGCCTTTGGTGAATAAGTACGCACGTTAAATTGCCTTCTACTTCTTGCTTCGGATGAACCCAGATAAATTCACCACGAGAGTTCGTAGTTCGGGTTCTTAGTTCGCCGGGGATGCCGGCAACGAGTTCCAAGTTTAGCCCGAATTGCGGGCATAGGTCAAACCCTAGTTTTCGTCTAGAGACCGCAAATTTTGGGCTTTTTCGGCCTGAGCGGCCAGTTGATCGTCGGCCGGGTATCCGATTCGCAGCAGAGTGAGCCCGTGCGGCGAAACCACCTTGTAGCTGCCCTCTCGGTTGGCCTTTTCGAGCAGCTCCTTGACCTTGCCAGGTGTGGCCCTGCCCTGCCCAACAGCCAGCAGCGCGCCAACGATCGAACGAACCATGTTGTGGCAGAAAGCGTCTGCCTGAATCTCGATTTCGACTACCTGGTCGGTCCCGCGCACAACAACGATTTCTTGCAATTCACGGATGGTCGTCGAGCCCTCGCGCGGTTTGCAGAAACTGGCAAAGTCGTGCAGTCCAAGCAGGTGATTGCCCGCCTCGTTCATCGCCGAGATGTCTAGGTCGCCGGCAACATCGAGGGTGAATCGGGTCTCGAGCGGGCTCTTGAAGGCAAGGTTGTCGGCAAGGCGATAACGGTAGCGACGGTTGATTGCGCCAAATCGGGCATCGAATCCGTGCGGGGCTTCCGCAACCGAAGCAACTCGCAGATCATCTGGCAGCAAGCGGTTGAGTTTGTATGCGATGTCGTCGATGGTTTCGCGACCGAGTCGAGCGAGTTGGGTTTGACTCAGGTCGAAGTGGGCCACCTGGTGCAGCGCGTGAACTCCGGCATCAGTGCGGCCGGCAACGCGCAAAGAAAAGTCGATGTCGCTTTCGCCAAAGATCAGGGTCAGCGCTTCGAGAAATGCACCTTGGATGGTTCGCAACTCTGGTTGCTTCGACCAACCATAAAAGTCGGTTCCGTCATAACCAAAGTCGATTCTTAAACGAGTGAACCCGTCAACAGTGCTGTCAACGGGTTCGCTCATGTAAATCGAGATTACTCTGCTTTGGTCTCTTCTGCCGCGGTCTCTTCTGCTGCAGCTTCAACGGCTGGAGACTCAGTTGCCTCTGCCTCTACTGCTGCTTCGATCTCAGCTGCTTCTTCGAAAACCTCTGCCGCTTCAACAGCTGGTGCAACTGCGCCAGCCTTGACTGCGTTGGTCAACTTGGTCTTGTTGGCCTTTGGCTTTGCGTTCACTGGCTCAAGAACTAGCTCGATGAGTGCCATCGGTGCGTTGTCGCCCTTGCGGTAGCCAAGCTTGGTGATGCGAGTGTAGCCACCCTGACGATCTGCAACCTGAGGTGCGATGTTGGTGAACAACTCGTGCACAACTGACTTCTCAGTTAGCTGAGCGATAACGCGACGACGAGCTGCTAGGTCTCCGCGCTTTGCGAAAGTTACTAGACGCTCTGCCAACGGACGAAGACGCTTTGCCTTGGTCTCGGTGGTAGTGATCTTGCCGTGCTTGAACAATGAGGTAGCCATGTTGCGAAGCATTAGGCGCTCGTGCGCTGGTCCGCCTCCGAGACGTGGGCCTTTAGTAGGTGCTGCCATTTGATTTCTCCTCTTAGATGAGCAACCGGCTTATGCCTGGTCGCCCTCTTCGTCTTCGTAGTTTGAGCTGAAGTAGGTAGCTTCAAAGCCCGGAACTGAGTCGCGGAACTTTAGGCCCATTGAAGTGAGCTTGTCGCGCACCTCATCGACCGACTTGCTACCGAAGTTGCGAATGTTCATCAACTGGTCTTCAGAAAGGTTGATCAACTCTGCAACAGTGTTGATGCCTTCGCGCTTTAGGCAGTTGTATGAGCGAACGGTTAGGTCTAGCTCTTCGATTGGCATTGCCAATTCTGGTGAGAGGTTTGACTCAACTGGTGCTGCACCTAGCTCGATTCCTTCGGCTGCTTCGTTCAGTTCTTTTGCAAGACCGAATAGAGCAACCAAGGTGCTACCTGCTGATGCAACTGCATCGTCAGGAGTCATCGAAGGCTTGGTCTCAACGTCGACAACTAGCTTGTCGAAGTTGGTGAACTCACCCGCACGAGTTGCCTCAACGCGGTATGAAACCTTTAGCACTGGCGAGTAGATCGAGTCGATTGGAATCCAGTCGGCGTCGGCGTTTGGGTTGCGGTTCTGCGAAGCCTGAACGTAGCCACGGCCACGCTCGATGGTTAGCTGCAACTCGAACTTTGCCTTGGCATCGATGTTCGCGATTACTAGGTCTTTGTTGTAGATCTCTACGCCAGCAGGAACCTGGATGTCGGCAGCAGTAACCTGGCCGGCACCGTTCTTGATTACGTGAGCAACAACTGGCTCATCGTTGTCGCTCGAAACTACGAGCTCCTTGATGTTCAAGATGATTTCGGTGACGTCTTCTTTAACGCCATCGATGGTGGTGAATTCGTGCTTCACGCCTGCGAATCGAACGTTGGTGACTGCAGCACCAGGGATCGATGAAAGCAAGGTGCGGCGAAGTGAGTTTCCGAGGGTGTAACCAAAACCTGGCTCAAGTGGCTCGAGCGTGAAGGTTGCGCGGTTTTCGCCAGTTGAAGCTGACTTGAGTGTTGGACGCTGTGCAATTAGCACTATTGATTCCTTTCACAAAGACATCCGCTATTTGATGTCTAGTTTTTTGGACTTCGCAGTGGCCACTGCAAAGTTTTGTTTCGGTGAAGTTTTCGTTAGCGAGAGTTAATCGCGCTATCGAAGATGGCGCAGTTGACTAGACGCGGCGACGCTTTGGAGGGCGGCATCCGTTGTGAGCCTGTGGGGTCACGTCAGAAATTGAGCCGACCTCAAGACCAGCAGCCTGAAGTGAACGAATTGCGGTTTCGCGACCTGAGCCTGGGCCCTTCACGAAAACGTCAACCTTCTTTAGGCCGTGCTCCTGTGCCTTGCGAGCAGCTGACTCAGCAGCAAGCTGAGCAGCGAACGGGGTTGACTTGCGTGAACCCTTGTAGCCAACGTCGCCTGACGATGACCATGAGATAACCGCTCCGGTTGAGTCGGTGATCGAAACGATGGTGTTGTTGAAGGTGCTCTTGATGTGCGCCTGTCCAACGGTGATGTTCTTGACTACCTTCTTGCGAGGCTTGCGTGCGCCTGCTGCAACTTTCTTAGGTGCTGCCATGAGATTCTCCTGAATTCTTTCTCGGTTGCTCTGCTAGTGACTAGCGAGCAGCCTTCTTCTTGCCGGCTACGGTGCGCTTTGGACCCTTGCGAGTACGAGCGTTGGTCTTGGTGCGCTGTCCACGAACAGGTAGTCCCTTGCGGTGACGGATACCTTCGTATGAACCGATTTCAACCTTGCGGCGAATGTCAGCAGCTACGTCACGGCGGAGGTCACCCTCAACTTTGTAGTTGCCTTCGATGTAGTCACGAATTGAGACGAGCTGGTCGTCAGTCAAGTCTTTTACACGGATGTTCTTGTCGACCTTAGTGTCGTCAAGAATCTTGACCGAACGAGTGCGGCCAATTCCGTAGATGTAAGTAAGTGCGATTTCGACGCGCTTCGCGTCTGGAATATCTGCTCCGGCAACACGTGCCATTGGATTTCTCCTTGTTGTAAAAGGTCTGCAGCATCACACCCCGATCTCTCGGGCTTCGGCCTTTTCCGAAGGTGGACATCTTTCGATGTTGTGGTGCCTTTTTGTTTTTGTTGCTATTTAGTTAGAAGTTTTGGTGCGTTGTGTTTCTGTTTAGCCCTGGCGCTGTTTGTGGCGTGGGTTTTCGCAGATAACCATGACGCGACCGTGGCGACGAATAACTTTGCACTTGTCGCAAATCTTCTTGACGCTTGGGTTTACCTTCATGTCTCTTACTTCTTCTTAAGGGTTATTGCTAACCGTTTATTTGTAGCGATAAATAATTCGGCCACGAGTCAAGTCATATGTGCTGAGCTCTACGATTACGCGATCCTCTGGGAGAATTCGAATGTAGTGCTGGCGCATCTTTCCTGAGATGTGTGCCAAAACTTTGTGACCATTGTCGAGCTCTACTCTGAACATTGCGTTCGGAAGAGCTTCAACCACACTGCCTTCGATCTCGATGACACCGTCTTTGTTGGCCATAAATCCTTTATCTACTAACTTTTGGCATAACGAACGCACAAAAACATGACACAAAGTTGTGTGGGAATTCGTGCAGAAACACCGAGTTTCAATCCTATGCCTTTTCTTAGGCTTTTGCTAGTCTGTCGGGTCTTTTTTCTTTGATGCCCGAAAGGCCTTGAAGGCTGCCACCGCTAAGGCCACGGTAACTAGCCAAAGCAGGATTTCTGCCCACCAATAACCGGGATCTGGTTGGAAATCGCTAAAGCCCAGGTAAACATGCACCAAGAGCAAGTCAAGCCACAACAATCCCGAAATTCCGGAGGTTGAGGCAAGAATCAGACACAAAATCAGTTTGGTCGGATGTTTGGCCCAAATGCCGAGCAAAACCTGCGCCCCGATCAATGCTGTCCATCCATAAAGCAGAGGGGCGAAGACACCAGGCTGAGACGCGAAATTTAGAGGGCTACTTGCCCAATAAATAGGCAACGTGGTCGAAGTGTTGGATTCGTAATTGAACTTGATCAGTTCAGAACTCACGAAGGCCAAGCCAAACAAGATAAAAGCGCAATTTAGCCAGACAAGCTTTCGAGCTCTCAAGTCCGCCTAACTTCCCCGCCTAGTTTTGTGAGATCGGGGTTGGCACGATTCCGAACGGGGCAAGGCCCGCCTTGCCGCCATCCGTGGCTGTTAGAACCCAGATGCCGCCCTCGTGAACGGCAACGGTGTGCTCCCAGTGGGCAGCGTCAGAGCCGTCTTTGCTCGAGACAGTCCAGCCGTCTTTCAAGACCTTGACCTTGTCTGAGCCGCCGGTGACCATCGGCTCGATGGCAACGACTAGCCCAGGCAGAACCTTTGGGCCCTTGTGGCGAGTCTTGTAGTTGAAAACCGGTGGCTCTTCGTGCATGTGACGGCCGATGCCGTGGCCGATGTAGTCCTCGAGAATTCCATAGTCGCGACCGTGCTCTTCACCCTTTTCATGGATGAACGCCTCGATTGCGGTGCCGACCTCGTTGAGGTGCTCGGCTTTGGCGAGTGCTGCGATGCCAACCCAGAGCGAACCCTCGGTTACGTCGCTGAGTTGCTGACGAGCTGCGACGAGTTCGTCGTCTTCGCCACCAGCGACCACGACCGTGAAAGCACTGTCACCGTTCCACTCGTTGATCTCTGCACCGCAGTCGATCGAGATGATGTCGCCTGCTGCAAGAACGCGATCTGCGCGTGGAATGCCGTGAACGATTTCGTCGTTAATCGATGAGCAGATGGTGTGCACGTAGCCCTCGACCAACTGAAAGTTTGAGTGTGCGCCAAGTTTGCGCATGGTCTCATCGGCAATGGTGTCGAGTTCGAGAGTCGAAACGCCTGGCTTGATTGCTGCGCGAACTGCTTTGAGTGCAGCTTCGGTGATGAGTCCAGCCTCGCGCATCAAGAGAATTTGCGCGTTAGTTTTTGCTGTGTATTCTTCGCGTGACATTAGTGTTTTGCGATGCCGCGCTCTGCGAGTGCATCAACGATGCGCGCGGTAACTTCGGCAACTTCGCCGAGACCATCGACGGTAACAACCAAATCGCGAGAAGCATAAACCGAAACTAAAGGCGCAGTCTGCTCTTCATAAACTTCGAGGCGGCGACGAATTACGTCTTCGGTGTCATCTGCGCGACCCTGTTCGATTGCGCGGTTCAACAAGCGACGAACGACCTCGTCAACGTCAGCGGTGAGCATGACAACTGCATCAAGTTGCTGTGAGTGTGAAGAAAGAATGTCGTCGAGTTCGACTACCTGGTCTGCGGTGCGAGGGTAGCCATCAAGAAGAAAACCCTCTGCTGCATCTGCGTGTGACAAGCGGTCGCGAACTAGAGCGTTGG
>JAGOAI010000007.1:0-26555 GCA_017983965.1 Rhodoluna sp.
CGGTATCCCTGCATTGTCTTGTAACGAGGAACCATGTCTTTGGTGTACCCGGTAAGCAGGTGACCGTAGTGCGGCAGGCCGTTTGCGAACGGAGGGCCGTCGTAGAAGACGAATTCTTCGGCGTTTTCGGCCTTGCGCTGGTCAATGCTGGCCTGAAATGTGCCGTCTTGCTGCCAGTAGGCAAGCACCTGCTGCTCTAGGTTCGGGAAGCTCGGGCTCGGGTTTACGCCGTCACGGCCGGAATCGGCGTTGACCTTTGGATACATTCATAGCTTTCTGGCTCAGCGCGGGAAGTCTGCATCAATGTTAACCTGTTACAAACCCCTTTTATGGAGACTTTCTAGTGAACCTGCCTGCCAAGACCAACCTGCTCGCTTCTGCCGCCACGCCTGACAAGGTTGGGGTTGAAGGCCTCGAGCAGAAATGGGGCTTGGTCTGGGAGAACGACGGCGTCTATCGCTTTCGACGCGAGGCAGACCGCAGCCAGGTCTATTCGATCGACACCCCGCCGCCTACCGCGTCTGGTTCGCTGCACGTAGGTCACGTCTTTAGTTACACCCACACCGACGTCGTTGCGCGCTTCAAGCGCATGAACGGCTTCGAAGTGTTCTACCCAATGGGCTGGGATGACAATGGCTTGCCAACCGAGCGTCGAGTTCAGAACTACTACGGTGTTCGCTGCGACCCAACTCTGCCTTATCAAGCCGGCTTTGTTCCGCCATTTGAGGGCGGCGATAACAAGAGCAGCAAGGCTGCCGACCAGATTGCGATTTCGCGACGCAACTTTATTGAACTCTGCGAGAAGCTAACCGTCGAAGACGAAAAGGTTTTCGAAGCGCTCTGGCGCCAGCTCGGCCTTTCGGTTGACTGGAAGCAGACTTACCAGACCATTGCTCCTTCGGCTCAGGCTGTTTCGCAGAAGGCGTTTTTGAACAACCTCGCTCGCGGCGAGGCATACCAGTCGATGGCACCAACCCTTTGGGACATCACCTTTAGAACTGCCGTTGCTCAGGCCGAACTCGAAGACCGTGACCAGCCGGGTGCCTATCACCGCGTTGGTTTCCACGTTGACCCAACACTTTGGGACGGCGGCAAGATCTTCATCGAGACCACCCGCCCAGAACTATTGCCTGCCTGTGTCGCTCTCGTTGCTCACCCAGACGACGACCGCTACAAGCTTCTGTTCGGCAAGACCGTCAAGACTCCTCTGTTCGACGTTGAGGTTCCTGTCGTTGCACATCGTTTGGCCCAGATTGACAAGGGTTCTGGCATCGCAATGATTTGTACGTTCGGTGACGTCACCGACGTCATCTGGTGGCGCGAACTCGACCTGCCAAACCGCGCAATCATTGGCTGGGATGGCCGCATCCTTGCTGAAGCACCTGAGGTAATCACGAGCGCTCGCGGCCAAGAGGTGTTCGCCGAACTAGCCGGAAAGACTGTGTTCTCGGCTAAGCAGCGCATCGTTGAGCTGCTTCAGGAGTCTGGCGACATGGTTGGCGAGCCAAAGCCAATCACCCATCCGGTCAAGTTCTTCGAGAAGGGCGACAAGCCGCTCGAGATAGTTTCGACCCGCCAGTGGTACATCAGAAACGGTGGCCGCGACGCCGACCTGCGCGAGCGCCTGATCGCTCTGGGCAAGCAGTTGAACTTTCACCCTGACTTCATGCGTGTTCGCTTTGAAAACTGGGTCAACGGCCTAACCGGCGACTGGCTCATTTCGCGTCAGCGCTTCTTCGGTGTTCCGATTCCGGTTTGGTACCCAATTGATGCAAACGGTGAAACACAATTCGATTCACCGTTGGTTCCTGATCACGCACTCTTGCCAGTTGATCCATCGAGTGATGTTCCTGCCGGTTACACCGAGGCTCAGCGCAACCAGCAAAACGGTTTCGTTGGCGAGATGGACATCATGGACACCTGGGCGACTTCATCACTCACGCCGCAACTAGCCGGTGGCTGGATCGCCGACCCTGAACTTTTTGCAAAGGTGTTCCCTTATGACCTTCGCCCACAGGGCCAAGACATCATTCGCACCTGGTTGTTCTCAACCCTGTTGCGCAGCGAACAAGAAGAAGGCAAGTTGCCTTGGAAGAACGCTGCCATCTCGGGTTGGATTCTCGACCCAGACCGCAAGAAGATGTCGAAGTCGAAGGGCAACGTGGTTACTCCGAGCGACATGCTCGAAGAACACGGCAGCGATGCGGTTCGCTATTGGGCGGCATCTGCTCGACTCGGAACCGACGCAGCGTTCGACACCGGTCAGATGAAGATTGGTCGCCGCTTGGCAATCAAACTTTTGAACGCAGCAAAGTTTGCTCTCTCGTTTGAGGTTCCTGCCGGCCACACCGAGGTAACCGAAGCCATCGACCAGGCAATGTTGCTTTCGCTTGCAGATGTTGTGCGCGAGGCAACCCGCGCATTCGAGAACTACGACCACACCAAGTCGCTCGAGTTAACCGAGAAATTCTTCTGGAACTTTACCGACGACTACCTAGAGCTAGTCAAAGAGCGTGCCTATGGTCAAGCCGACGCAAGCCCAGCGGCCCAAGCCTCGGCAGCAATCGCACTTCGCCAGGCACTGCACACCATGCTTCGCCTTTTCGCGCCGTTCTTACCTTTTGCAACCGAAGAGGTTTGGGGCTGGTGGCAGGCAGACGCAGGTTCGATTCACCAAGCTAGCTGGCCAACCGTCGAAGAACTAACCGACGGCCTAGATGCCAGCAACCACGGGCTTCTCGAGCTTGCGGCAACGGCTCTAGTCGGCATTCGCAAGGCTAAGTCAGACGCCAAGGCCTCGATGAAAGCCGAAGTGCTTTCGGCGACCCTGCAGGCACCTGCGGCAGTGCTGACCAACATCCGTGTATTCGAAAAAGACCTTAAGGGTGTCGGCCGAATCGAAGATCTCGCATATGCCGAGGCCGACGAAGTCGCCGTTATCGATGTGGTCTTGAAGCTGGCCGAAGAGGCATAAGTCGGTCGTAGGCTATTGCCTATGACTTTCAACGCTGAAAACCCATTTGCCCTTCGCTCGACTCTCGAATACGAGCTTCCTGATTTCACGAAGATTCGCGACGAGCATTACCTGCCGGCTTTCTATGCAGGTTGCGAAGAACACCTCGCCGAGATCGACGCGATTCTCGCGTCTGGCGAAGCAACCTTCGATAACACAATCGTTGCTATGGAGCGCGCTGGCAAAATTCTTGAGCGCATGCTCATGGTTTTCTACAACAAGTCATCTAGCGACACCTCACCTGAGCTCGACAAGATCGAAGCCGAAATCGCGCCGAAGCTTTCGGCACACAGCGACACTATTCGACTAAACCCTGTTCTCTACGCGCGCGTCGAAGATCTTTATAACAAGCGTGAATCACTCGGGCTAGATGCCGAAGGCGACTGGCTTTTGGTTCGCTACTACGAAGACTTCAGACAGGCCGGCGCGCACCTGAGCGACACCGAGCGTGCGAAGGCGATGGAGATTAACCAACGCCTCGCAGAACTCGACACCAAGTTCTCGCAGCAACTGTTGAACGACACCAACGACCTTGCTGTCTTGGTTGACGACGTTGCCGAACTCGACGGACTCTCTGCCGGTGAGATCGCAGCGGCTGCCGACCTAGCAAAAGAGCGTGGACACGAAGGCAAGTGGTTGCTGGCAATGGTGAACTTCACCGGCAACCCGATGCTCGAAACCCTAACTAACCGAGCACTTCGCGAAAAGATCATGAAGAACTCGCTGCTCAAGGGTGGCCGCGCAAACGAGAATGACAACCGCCCGATTCTGCTCGAGATGGCAAGGTTGCGCGCCGAGAAGGCTCAGTTGTTCGGCTACGAGTCACACGCGCACTATGTCTTGACCGACAGAACGGCAAAGAACCCTGGCAACGTGCACGAGATGCTTCGCAAGATCGCCCCGGCAGCCCGTCGCAACGCCGAACTAGAGGGTGCTGACATTCAAGCAGCCATCGAGAAATCAGGCGAAAGCTTCAAGGTTCAGTCATACGACTGGGATCTCTACACAGAGAAGGTTCGCCTCGAGAAGTACAACATCGACACCGAGCTGTTCAAGCCCTACTTCGAACTCGACCGCGTGCTGTTCGACGGCGTTTTCTTCGCGGCAACCAAGCTATTTGGCATTACTTTCAAAGAGCGCAAAGACCTAGTTGCCTACCACCCAGAGGCTCGCGTCTTTGAGGTGTTCAACGAAGACGGCAGCAAACTTGCCCTATTCATCGGTGACTTCTTCACTCGTGAATCAAAGCGCGGTGGCGCATGGATGAACAACCTGGTTGATCAGAACCACTTGCTTGGTCAGTTGCCAGTTGTGGTCAACAACCTCAATATTCCAAAACCAGCAAAGGGCGAGCCAGCGCTTTTGAGTTTCGACTTCACGACAACTTTGTTCCACGAGTTTGGCCACGCAATTCACGGAATGCTTTCAAACGTGAACTACCCTCGCTTCTCTGGAACAAGCACCCCTCGTGACTTTGTTGAGTTTCCTTCGCAGGTAAACGAGATGTGGATGCTCTGGCCAGAAGTTGTCGAGAACTTCGCAAAGCACTGCGAAACCGGCGAAGCTCTGCCACAAGAGTGGATCGACAATCTAAAGCGCGCCGAAACCTTCAACCAGGGTCACGCGACGGTTTCATACCTGTCTGCAGCCGTGCTCGACCTCGCTTGGCACCAGCTCACTCCTGAGCAGATTCCGAGCAACGTTGAAGAGTTCGAGGCAAAGGCGATTGCTGACTATGGCCTAGATTTCGACCTAGTGCCTACTCGCTACCGCAGCACTTACTTCTCGCACATCTTCGCCGGCGGATACTCGGCCGGTTACTACGGCTACATCTGGTCAGAGGTTCTCGACGCAGACACAGTTGACTGGTTCAAGAACAACGGCGGGCTAACTCGCGCCAACGGTGATCACTTCAGAAATGAATTGCTATCGCGCGGCGGCACTCAAGACGCGCTGCAGTTGTTCAGAAACTTCAGAGGCAAAGACGCTTCGATTGAGCCACTGCTCAAGCGTCGCGGTTTGCTCTAAATTCGAGCCAGCGCCAGACCAATACGCCAGCGGCAAGCGCCCAGAAGGCCGAGCCGATCGAGAAAAGCGCCATGCCCGATGACGCTACCAAGAAGGCAATAACCGCCGGCAGCCGGAGTTTTGGCTCTTCGACGATTGCCGTGAAGGCTCCCACGATGGTTCCGAACAACGCCAGGCCGGCACCGGCAAGCACTATCTCGCGTGGTGACTGAATGACGAAACTGATCATTGCACCGGTGGCGGCCGCGAGGATCAGATAGACGACTCCCCCATAGACCGATGAGAGCCAACGGCGACTCGGGTCTTTGTGAGCGTGTTCGTTGGCGTTTAGCGCAGCGGTGATGGCTGCAAGATTTGCCACAAAGCCACCGAAGGCGTTAGCCAAAAGTGAGCCGAAACCAGTTGCGAGCATTACCGGTCTAAACGGCACCTCATAACCGAACGACTTCATGATGGCGATGCCAGGGATGTTCTGACTCGCCATTGTCACCAAAAACAGCGGAATTCCGATTGAGACGATTGCTGGCAGCGAGAACTGCGGAATCACAATTGCTGCACTCGGCCAGATCTGATCGATCGGCACGGTGATGTTGAACTGAATTGCCGTCAATGTGAAGATCAAAACCATGGACACCGGTGTTGCCCAGATGTTTGCGTATTTATAGAGCACGAGCCAAACAACTAGAACCGGCGCCATGATGAGCGGAAAATCCATGAGTGATTTGAACGGGGCGATGCAGAAACTAAAAATCACACCGGCGAGCATCGCGCTTGCAATCGGTTTTGGAATCGAGGTGACCAGTCGGCCAAGCGCAGGCCACAGACCGGTCAGAGCAATCATTAGCGCGGCAAAAATGAATGCGCCGACTGCGGTTTCGAATCCGTAGTTGAGCGCACCAGCCGAAACCAACAGCGCTGCGCCAGGCGTTGACCAAACGATGCTCAACGGCATCTTGTAGCGCCACGAAAGCACAATTGACAAAACACCATAAAGAATCAGCATCGAGAAAATAACCGAGATGATTTGGTTTTGGTTCGCGCCGAGAGCCGTGAGCGCCGCTAGAACAACTCCGGTGCTTGCTGCCTGGCCCGTAATCGAGGCAACCGAGCCCGCGAGCATCGGCGCTTTGTGATCAGCGAAGCTGAAGGCCATTTGCTAGGCAGATTTTTCTTGACGACTGCTCTTGAAAGGCACGATGGCCGGTGTCTCTTTGTTATCAACAACGGCGCGGGTAATGCGAACGATTCCCTGCACTTCGCTGCCAGGAATCTCAAACATGATTGGCCCGAGGATTTCTTCCATGATTGCGCGAAGGCCACGAGCGCCAGTCTCGCGGGCAACCGCCATGTCTGCGATGCTCTCGAGAGCGTCGTGATCAAATTCAAGTTCGAAACCGTCAAGTTCGAACATGCGCTGGTATTGCTTGGTTAGCGCATTCTTCGGTGTTGTCAGAATTTCCATGAGAGCGCTGCGGTCGAGCTCTTTCACGGTAGCAATGACTGGCAGACGACCAATGAATTCAGGGATGAGCCCGAACTTGCGAAGGTCTTCGGGCTGCACTTCGCTGAAGATCTCTGCAACATCGCCCTTTGCAAATATTGGCGAGCCGAAGCCGATGCCTTTTTTGCCAGCGCGGGAAGAGATGATTTCTTCGAGGCCGGCAAATGCTCCGGCAACAATGAAGAGAATGTTGGTGGTGTCGAGCTGAATGAACTCCTGCTGAGGGTGCTTGCGGCCGCCCTGTGGTGGAACCGAAGCAATTGTTCCCTCAAGAATCTTTAGCAGGGCCTGCTGCACACCCTCGCCCGAAACATCGCGAGTGATCGAAGGGTTCTCGGCCTTGCGTGAAATCTTGTCGATCTCATCGATGTAGATGATGCCGTTCTCGGCACGCTTAACGTCGCCGTCGGCAGCCTGAAGAAGCTTCAGCAAAATGTTCTCAACGTCTTCACCGACATAACCAGCCTCGGTGAGCGCGGTGGCGTCTGCAACGGCGAAAGGAACGTTTAGTCGCTTTGCCAAGGTTTGAGCCAAGTAAGTCTTGCCGCAACCGGTTGGGCCGATCATGAGAATGTTCGACTTCGCGATTTCGATCTGGTCGTGCTCTTTGCCTGCGCTAGTGAGTGTGCCGCGTGAACGAATGCGCTTGTAGTGGTTATAAACGGCTACCGAGAGAGCCTTCTTGGCCTGGTCTTGACCGATGACGTATTCGTCGAGAAAACCCTTGATTTCGCGTGGCTTAGGCAGTTCGGTCTCATCGACTGGCTTAGGCGCTTGCCCTAGTTCTTCTTCGATGATCTCGTTGCAGAGCTCGATGCACTCGTCGCAAATAAAGACGCCTGGGCCGGCAATTAGCTTGCGCACCTGCTTCTGGCTCTTTCCGCAGAAAGAACACTTAAGCAGGTCGCTCGATTCGCCCAGTTTGGTCATGAAAGAACTCTAACCGCGAGAAGCGAAAAAGCGGGGCAAATACGCCCCGCTTCTTCGTTGATTGCCTTTAGTTACGCGTTTTTGCGCGAGGTAAGAACCTGGTCGATCAGACCATATTCCAAAGCTTCTTGAGCTGTGAGGATCTTGTCGCGGTCGATGTCTCGGTTGACTTCTGAAACACTCTTGTTCGAGTGCTTCGAGAGGGTCTCTTCGAGCCAGGTGCGCAAACGAAGCATCTCTTTAGCCATGATCTCGATGTCTGAAGCCTGACCCGGGCCACCACCCGATGAAGGCTGGTGAATCATCACGCTGGCGTTTGGCAGAGCCAAGCGCTTGCCTGGAGCACCTGCAGCAAGCAAGACAGCGGCAGCTGAGGCTGCCTGACCCAAGCAAACAGTCTGCACCTGAGGGCGAATGTATTGCATGGTGTCGTAGATAGCTGTCATAGCTGAGAACGAACCACCAGGTGAGTTGATGTACATAGTGATGTCACGGTCTGGGTCTTGCGACTCTAGAACGAGCAACTGAGCCATGATGTCATCGGCCGAAGCGTCATCAACCTGAACACCCAAGAAGATGATGCGGTCTTCGAACAACTTGTTATAAGGATTCTGCTCGCGGTAACCATATGAGGTTCGCTCGGTGAAGCTCGGAAGAATGTAACGCGACTCTGGCGAAACAAATTTGTTGTCCATGGTTTCTCCTAGTTGCTTCCGACGCCGGTTGCCGAGCCAGCGAATTCTTGAATGTGATCGATGAAGCCGTATTCGAGAGCTTCTGCTGCGGTGAACCAGCGGTCGCGGTCGCCATCGCGTTCAATCTGCTCAACGGTCTTGCCGGTCTGAGCTGCGGTGATTGAAGCAAGTTGGCGCTTCATCGACATGATGAGCTCTGCCTGGGTCTGAACGTCTGCAGCTGTTCCGCCGAATCCACCGTGTGGCTGGTGAAGCAAGACGCGAGTGTTTGGCGTTGCATAGCGCTTGCCCTTGGTGCCAGACGAAAGCAAGAACTGCCCCATCGATGCACACATGCCGATGCCAACGGTAACGATGTCATTTGGCACGTATTGCATGGTGTCATAAATCGCCATGCCAGCGGTGATCGAACCGCCAGGTGAGTTGATGTACAAGAAGATATCTTTGGTTGAGTCTTCTGCGGCAAGCAAAAGAATCTTTGCGCAAATCTCATTTGCCATGTCGTCGCGAACTTCGCTGCCGAGCCAAATGATGCGCTCGCGCTGCAGGCGCTCGAAAGTGCTGTAGCGCTCAAAGTTGCCTGGGGTTAGGTGATCAGCCATTTTTCCTCTTCTCATCACGTCAAAGAGCAGTTTCACTTCGACGCTCGTTAAGGCTAACTGCCAAGCATCGAAATGCTTGGCAGTGTTCGCCATCGGCTTATCCGATGTAAATGAAGCGTTTAGTCGTGGTCGTGACCGGTGTGGTCTTCGCCCATCTGGTCAGAGTTGGTGAAGGTCGAGATGTCGACCTTGCCCTTGCTGTCGCTAACTTCTGCGTGCTCGAGAACGACCGCTAGGCCTTTGCGGCGAGCAACTTCTGCCACGAATGAAGGAACCTGACCGTTCTGGTCAATCAACTTGATGAATTCGTTTGGATCCATGCCATATGACTGCGAGGTCTGAACTAGGTACTGCAATAGTTCCTGCTCGTTGACCTTTACGTTCTCGGCCTGAGCAATCTCATCAAGAATCATCTGAACCTTGAATGACTTCTGGCTCTGCTCGGTAACTTCGGCACGGTGAGAAGCGTCTTCTAGACGACCTTCGCCCTCGAGGTGGCGGTTTACGTCTGCCTCAACTAGTTCGTCAGAAACTGCAACGTCGATCTTCTCGACTAGCAAGTCGGTGAGCTTGTCGCGAGCCTCAAGACCCTGGTTGAAAACCTTTGAGTCTTTGATCTGCTTCTCAAGGTCAGCCTTTAGCTCGGCGATGGTGTCGAACTCAGAGGCAAGCTGAGCGAATGCGTCGTCAGCCTTTGGCAACTCGCGCTCTTTAACAGCGGTAAGGGTCACTGAAATTTCAGATTCCTTGCCGGCCATGTCGCCGCCAACTAGCTTCGACTTGAAAGTGGTGCTCTCGCCTGCGGTGAGGGTGTCTAGCGCTTCGTCGATCCCGTCTAGCAAATTGCCAGAGCCGATTTCATAAGAAATGTTCTGTGCCTCGTCGATGACCTTGCCATCGATTTCAGCCTTTAGGTCGATTGAGGTGAAGTCGCCCTTCTTTGCTGGGCGGTCAACAGTCTTCAGAGTTCCGAAACGTGAACGAAGGTTGTCGAGTTCTGCGTCAACTTCTTTTGCGTCAACGGTGATGTCGGCAACTTTGACCTTTAGGCCCTTGTAGTCGATGAGTTTGATCTCTGGGCGAACTTCTACTTCGATCTCGACGACTAGGTCGCCATCCCAGTTGGTCTCATCTGGAGTCTGCTTGATGTCTGCCTGTGGCTGACCAAGAACGCGAAGCTTGTTTTCTTCAACTGCCTGACGGTAAAGGCTGTCTAGAGCATCGTTGATTGCGTGCGCCATGATTGCTGGCTTGCCAACGCGCTTTTCAAGGATGGCCGGTGGCACCTTGCCCTTGCGAAAGCCAGGAATGCTGACTTCTTCTGCGATGTGCTCGTATGCGTGATCGATGCTTGGCTTTAGGTCAGCCGGGCTTGCTTCGATAACGAGCTTTGCGCGAGTTGGCTTGATGCGTTCAACGGTGGTTTTCAATGAACCTTCTCCTGAAAAGGCTCGCGACGCATCGCAAGCTGGGTTTTTATTCGAATCACTTATGAAACAGTGGTCGGGATGACAGGATTTGAACCTGCAACCCCCTGTACCCAAAACAGGTGCTCTACCAAGTTGAGCCACATCCCGGAGGTTCGCTCGCTAACGAGCAGACAACTTTGTTATCTTATCCCATAGAATGGTCAGGTTCGCCGCTTTCGGCTAACTTCGCGGATGTAGCTTAATGGTAGAGCCTCGGTCTTCCAAACCGATGACGCGGGTTCGATTCCCGTCATCCGCTCGCGATAAGGCAGTCAGCAATGACTGCCTTTTTTCTTTGCCGCTTAGCTTTGGCAGCCAGCGCACCAATACAACTTGCGCCCAGCCATGATTTCGATGCTGATGTTGGTGCCACAACGCCGACACGGTTGCCCCTCGCGCTTATAAACCCAGTTTCGATCTGCCTTGCTCGGGCGTTTGGTGAACAATTCGTCTCTGGTGATCATGAAAGACGTCTTGACCCCAACCTTTAGCAACTTCACTGAGTCGAGCCAGAGGTTCTCGATCAGTTCGCGTGGCAACACGTTGCCGGGCGTGTGCGGATCGATGCCGGCTCGAAACAACAGCTCGGCACGATAGACATTGCCGATGCCAGAAACCACGTCTTGATTCATCAACAACTGCCCGATCGAAATTTTCGATTTCATGACTTTGACCACAAAGCGCTCGCGCTCTTTGCCCCGCGGGTCTGGGTTCAAGGGGTCGGGGCCCAGACGCTTTGCCACAACAGCCACTTCGCGATCGTCAATAACCTCGCACACTGTTGGCCCACGCAGTTCGGCAATCGCTTTTGATGACCTGAAACGAACACGGACTTCACCAACCACTTCAGGCCACTCTTCGGCTGGGTGTAACTTCCACTTTCCATAAATGCCCAAGTGAATGCGAAGAGTTAGTTCGTTGTCAAACTCTAGAAAGAGTTGCTTGCCAATTGCGCGGGCTCGAATCAAGACTCGATTGTTAATGTTTTTGGCATCAGCTGAAAATCGCCCCTGCGGTGAATCGATTGTGATTGCCTCGCCTGCGAACAAACGATTGAAGTCGTTGGCGTTTCGATGAACGGTATGACCCTCAGGCAATTATTGGCACCGCATCTTTAGCTGATGTCGCCGGTCTGCTCGTAGTTTGCGATCTTGCCAATGCGGCGCGCGTGACGCTCGTCGTGACTAAAAGGTTCGGCGATGAACAAATCAACAAGGTGCAGCACCTCTTCACGTGAGTGCTGACGAGCACCAAGCGCAATGACGTTTGCGTCGTTGTGCTCACGCGCAAGCTTTGCGGTTGACTCGTTCCAGGCGAGTGCAGCGCGAATGCCGTGAACTTTGTTTGCTGCAATCTGTTCGCCATTGCCCGAGCCGCCCAAAACAATTCCGAGTGCCGCAATGCCAGCCTGTTGATCGCGCACAACTGCTAGAGCGGCGTTGATGCAGAAACTTGGATAGTCATCAAGCGGGTCGTAACTCTGCGGCCCGTGATCAAACACCTCGTGACCTTGATTGCCGAGCTCTTCGATTAGAAAGTGGCTGAGTTCTAGCCCCGCGTGGTCGGTGGCGATGTGAATGCGCATGTCGCTCTCTCTCTGCTTTTGCTAAATCTTAGGCTTTGGCTTTGCGTGCTCTAAGCAGCCAGAAGTAGGTCACAAGGGCACCCACAGCAGCCGAGAAGAAAGTTACAAGGGCCATGCCGGCGACGATTGCCTGAGCGCTCTGGCGGTCTGCATCGCTGCCAATGGTTGAATCACCAACGGCACTGATGAATAGGTTGCTCAGCACTCCGGTGACAATTGCCGAAACCGCCAGGCTGGTCACAAAGCGAAATACCTTTGACTTGTTGCGCACGAACAGCCCGATGACAGCCCAAAAGGTAAATGCCGGAAGCAAGAAAGTGGTCGCCGTGTTGGTCAACATGGTGAGCCCCACTTGGGCGTCTCTCGAAGTTATCGAGAAGGTCAAGAAAATGCCCAAAATGGCAATGCCTAGCACGGCCGAGGCCTCAACTAGCGGGGATGGCTTCAAGTTCATAAAGACTAGGCTAATTGACGAATTCGCCAACTGACACAGGAGTCAAATTGCCAGGAGAAAACCTAACCCGCATCGAAGCCGCCGACCGCGCCAAGCTGCTCAAAGTTCACAGCTATGACGTCGAACTCGACCTCACCACGGGTGAAAAAACCTTCTCATCTAAGACCACGGTTCGCTTTGCCGCTCACGAAGTCGGCGCGAGCACTTTCATCGATGCGATCACCTCGAAGGTTCACAGCATCACCTTGAACGGCGAATCTCTTGACGTGGCTAAGCACTCAGATGGCATTCGCATCGAATTGACCAACTTGCAGAGCGAAAACGAATTGGTTGTCGACGCAGACGCGTTCTATATGAACACCGGCGAGGGCCTTCACCGTTTCGTCGATCCGGTCGACAACGAGGTCTACCTATATTCACAGTTTGAAGTTCCTGACTCACGACGCATGTTTGCCGTTTTTGAGCAGCCTGACCTAAAGGCTCTATTCACTTTCATCGTGACCGCACCTGAGAACTGGAAGGTTGTTTCAAACCAGCCGACCCCAGACCCAATTTCACTTGGTGAAGGCAAGGCGAAATGGCACTTCGCCCCTACCCCAAAGATCTCTAGCTACATCACCGCTCTTGTCGCAGGCCCTTATGTTGAGGCCCGCTCAGAGTTGACATCTTCAGACGGCCGCGTGATTCCGCTCGGTGTTTTCTGCCGCGCTTCGCTGTCTCCATTCATGGATGCCGACTACATCTTCGACAAGACTCGCGAGGGCTTCTTGTTCTATGAGAAGCAGTTCGATGTTCCGTATCCGTTTGAAAAGTACGACCAGCTATTTGTTCCAGAGTTCAACGCGGGTGCTATGGAGAACGCAGGTGCCGTAACTTTCACCGAGACCTACGTCTTTAGATCAAAGGTCTCCGACGCAACTAAGGAACGTCGCGTTGTGACCATCTTGCACGAGCTAGCTCACATGTGGTTCGGCGACCTCGTCACCATGAAGTGGTGGAACGACCTATGGCTCAACGAGTCATTCGCTGAGTATGCGTCGACCCTTGCCACGGCTGAGGCCACCGAGTGGCACGGTGCCTGGACAACATTTGCTGCTCTTGAGAAGTCATGGGCATACCGCCAAGACCAGTTGCCTTCAACGCACCCGATTGTCGCCGAGATCAACGACCTCGAAGACGTTCAGGTGAACTTCGATGGCATCACTTATGCAAAGGGTGCTTCGGTCTTGAAGCAGTTGGTTGCCTTCGTTGGTCAAGAGAAGTTCATGGCCGGCGTCAGCGCTTATTTCAAGAAGCACGCATATCAGAACACCGAATTGGTTGACTTGCTGCGCGAGCTAGAGGCACAGTCGGGCCGTGACTTGCAGAGCTGGTCGAAGAACTGGCTTGAGACCGCTGGTGTGAACACCCTTCGCTCAGAGTTCGAAACCGACGCTGATGGCAACTTCACCAAGTTCGCTGTCTTGCAGACCGCGATCGCAGAGCACCCGACCATTCGCCCACACCGCATGGCGATTGGTTTCTACAACCTCGTGGGCAACAGCCTTAAGCGCGTTCACCGCATCGAACTAGATGTCGATGGCGACCGCACCGAGGTTGAGGCCTTGGTTGGCATCGCACAGCCTGACTTGATTTTGCTGAATGACGAAGACTTGGCATACGCGAAGATTCGTCTCGACGAGCGTTCACTCAAGACTGCTGTTGGCCACCTAAGCAAGTTTGAAGACTCGCTCGCTCGCACCGTCGTCTGGGGCGCAGCCTGGGATGCCGCTCGTGACGCAGAAGCAAGCCCGCGCGAATTCGTGAAGTTGGTTCTAAACAACATCGCGACCGAAACCGAGTCGACCACAATTTTGACTCTGCTTCGTCAGTTGGTGACAACCGGAAACCTCTATGTTACCGAAGCACACCGCGAGCAGACCCTGATCGAAATCGGCGATGGCCTCTTGGCACTTGCGCGCAACGCAGAACCGGGTAGCGACATTCAGTTGCAGCTCATCAAGTTCTTTCCGCAGTTTGCCAAAACATCGGCTCACCTCGACGCACTAGAGGCGTTGCTATCTGGCGCAGAGAAGTTGAACGGTCTCGAAGTTGATGCAGACCTTCGTTGGGATATTCTGACTGGCCTAGTAGTCGCAGGTCGCGCTGGTGAAGCACAGATCGATGCAGAGCTCGAGCGCGATAACACCGCAAACGGTCAGAAGGCCGCTGCCGGTGCACGTGCTGCGCTGCCAAGCGTTGCTGCAAAAGAGGCGGCATGGGCATTGCTTGTTGAAAGCAAGGAACTCTCGAACGCACTGGTTAACTCTGCGAGCCTCGGCTTCGGTCGTGTTCACGACTTGAAGTTGCTCGAGCCTTATGTTGACCGTTACTTCGAAAGCGCATTGCACGTATGGAAGCTGCACACATTCAAAATCGCTGAATACTTGATGATCAACTTGTATCCGGTGTATCTGGCAAACGAATCTCTCGCAGCGAAAACCCGCGAGTGGATTGCCAAGCCTCAGATCAAAGAGATTCCGGCTTTGCGTCGAATCATGATCGAGAACCTTGCTGCAGTTGACCGCGCTCTAGCGGCACAGAAACGCGACGAAAGAAGCTAACAATGCAAAACTTCATGGCTTGGTGGCCTGACTTCTGGCAGCAATGGCACACGCTGATTCGAATCGTGTTGATTCTTATCGGCACTGTCTTGGTGCGATGGATTCTGCTCGTCTCAGTTAGCCGTGTAGTAAAAGGCATTGAGTCTGGCACTCGAGGAAAACTCGGTGCAAGCGACGGCAGAACCACTAGCCAGTCGCCGGTGGCCAAGGCACGCGTCATTCAGCGAGCTCGAACCCTTGCGTCGGTTATGAGCAACCTCATCACCTGGTCGCTTGTCTTGTTCGCGGCGGGCTCGGTGCTCGGCGAGCTAGGCGTAGCGGTTGGCGCTCTCGTTGCCAGCGCTGGAATCTTGGGTGCCGCCCTTGGTTTCGGTGCTCAAAGCCTGGTGCGAGACCTAATCAGCGGTCTGTTCATCATCTTCGAAGACCAGTTCGGCGTTGGCGACAGTGTTGACCTGGGCGAGGCAACCGGCGTAATCGAAAACGTTGGTCTTCGAGTAACACAGGTTCGCGATGTCAATGGCGTGCTTTGGTATGTGCGCAACGGAGAGATCATCCGTGTCGGAAACCACTCGCAAGGATGGGCCCGAGTCGTGCTTGACATTCCATTTAGTTACAACGTGAAGATCGACAAAGCGCAAGCAACAATTCTCGAAGCAGCGACCGAGCTTTATAAAGACAACTCGTTTGCCAAGCGCATGCTGAGCAAGCCAGAAGTTTGGGGCATTCAATCGATCACCGGCGATCAGGTAGTCATTCGTCTCGTGCAGCAGGTTGGACCGCAAGATGCAGACGACATTGCACGCGAACTTCGACTTCGCATCAAGACCAAACTCGACGCAGCAAAGATCACACTCGCTTCTGACAAGACTCCGATCTTTGTTGAAGTCGGCGGCAAGGCGATCAAGTAATTGACTGACGAACAAGACTTCTCTGATGCCGAGCGCGTTGAGACCGTGCGCATCAAAGGGCTTGGCGGCGAACTAGATATCGCCGGAAACTTCTATGAGCGCGTTGGCGGCAAAGAAACTTTTCGAAAGATGGTTGAGAAATTTTACGAGGGCGTCGCCGAAGATGACGTTTTGCGCCCGATGTATCCAGAAGAAGATCTTGGCCCAGCGGCCGAACGGCTTCAACTGTTTCTTGAGCAATACTGGGGCGGGCCGACCGCTTATCAAGAATTGCGCGGTCACCCACGCTTGAAGATGCGACACATGCCGTTCAAGATCAACCCGCTTGCTCGCGAACGTTGGCTTTTGCACATGCGCACTGCCGTCGAATCAATCGAATTGCCACAATTGCTAGAAGCCGAGCTCTGGGGTTACCTAGACCGGGCCGCGACCGCGATGCTCAACACCTTCGAAGACTAAATAACGGCCGAAGCCTCGCGGGCAATTACGTGCCCAAAGTCGCTGCTTAGGCGAACCCACTTCTCTGCGAAATAAACGCCAACGTCTTCGTTCTCGACCATGAAACCCAAACCAGCGGCCACAAATGCCGCCCCGGTCGGAATTCGCACATCGCGCTGAATTCCCCTGCCCCAGATTTCACCACGGATGCGCGCCGCAATTGGGCCGCCAACCGAGGCCGGCAAGGTGTCGGCCACCTCTTGAATGCCAGCTCGAGCGATTTCGGTTAGTTCTGTTTCATTGATAACGCTGTCGGCTACCCAGCCAGAACGTGGTGGCGAAATTCCAGCCCAAGATGCACGCTGGCTGGTTTCGGGCACTTCGATGCGAAACTCAGTTGCCCCGCTCTCGAGCACCTTGGCGAGCCGGTCAAGCACTGCCGCAATTGGCACGAGGGTGTCTACTTCGGCGTCAGCGGCGAGTTCACTCGTGCGCAGACCGATGACGGTTGGGCCACCGTCGAGAATGCTTCCTAAGAAAATCGGAGCGACATAGGCGGCAAGAACATTGCCGAATGCACGCAGTCTCACCAGGCCATCTGGGTCGAGACGTTTAGCTCTGACCAGATATGACTGCATATCTTTAGTCGATTGTTCATCGAGAAGCACAAAGTCTTTATTCATCGCTCTCTAAACTACCTTTTGCGAAGAACATTTTTTCGCAGTTCGGAGAATCGATGCCTGTTCCAATTCCAGAGAACCCTTTGGATGATCTGCTTCGCACTCTTCAGCTAGCAAAAATCGAGAACAAAGATGCAAGCGAAGACCTCTTCGAAGGCCCGTCGCAGTGGATGCCTCATGGTCGCGTTTATGGAGGCCAAGTTCTCGCACAGAGTCTCGTGGCAGCGACTAATACTGTTGACACCGAAGGCATTCGCAACGTGCACTCATTGCACGGATACTTCTTGCGACCAGGCGACATCGATTTGCCAATCACCTTTTCAGTTGATCGCCTGCGAGACGGCCGAAGTTTCAGCACCCGACGCGTTCAGGCTTTTCAAAATGGGCAAGCAATTTTTTCGATGATTGCTTCATTTCAAGACACAGACCCCGGGCTAGATCACCAAGATTCGTTTCCGGCAGATATTCCAGACCCTGAAACCCTGCCGACTGCCGCCGAGCTGCTTGGCGACAGCGAACACCCTTTTGTTCAGTACTGGGCTAAAGCTAGACCGTTCGACATGCGTCACGTCACTTCGCCGATTTACTTCAAGGTTGACGGCGAACACGTCGCTCACCAAGCCGTTTGGATCAAAGCCCTAGGCACTCTGCCCGATGACCCGCAGATTCACCGCGCAGCCATGGCTTATGCCAGCGACTACTCGATTCTCGAGAGCATCTATCGTCGCCACGGAATCGCTTGGTCTCACCGCGGTCTAAAGTCTGCGAGCCTCGACCACGCAATGTGGTTTCACCGCGACGGGCGTGCCGATGAGTGGATGCTCTATGTGCAAGAGTCGCCTAGCGCGCAGGGCGGCCGCGGACTTTCGCTTGGGCGAATCTTCAATCGTGCGGGCGTATTGCTTGCAACCGTTGCCCAAGAGGGCATGGTGCGAGTGCCTGAGTTTGCCGACTAGAGTACTAGTCGCGAGTTAGGCGACGGTAAGTCGAACGGTGTGGCTTGGCTGCATCAGCACCAAGTCGCTCGATCTTGTTCTCTTCGTATGACTCGAAGTTGCCCTCGAACCAATACCAGTTAGCCGGGTTATCTTCTGTGCCCTCGTAGGCAAGAATGTGGGTCGCAACACGGTCGAGGAACCAACGGTCGTGTGTGATGACCACAGCACAACCAGGAAACTCGAGAAGCGCGTTCTCGAGGCTCGACAGCGTTTCAACATCGAGGTCGTTTGTTGGCTCGTCGAGAAGCAAGAGGTTTCCGCCTTGCTTCAAAGTGAGAGCTAGGTTCAAGCGGTTGCGCTCACCACCAGAGAGAACACCGGCTGGCTTTTGCTGGTCTGCGCCCTTGAAGCCAAAGGCTGCAACGTAGGCGCGCGATGGAATTTCTTGGTTGCCAACAATCATGAAGTCGAGACCGTCAGAAACAACTTCAAACAGAGTCTTGGTTGGGTCGATGCCGGCTCGTGACTGGTCGACGTATGAAATCTTTACGGTCTCACCGATCTTCAGTTCACCACTGTCAATCTTTTCGAGACCGACGATGCTCTTGAAGAGAGTCGATTTTCCGACACCGTTGGCACCGATCACACCAACGATTCCGTTTCTCGGAAGCGTGAAGCTAAGGCCTTCAACCAAAGTTCGGTCGCCGAAGCCCTTCTTGATGTTGTGAGCTTCGAGAACAATGTTTCCGAGACGAGGACCAACTGGAATTTGAATTTCTTCGAAGTCGAGCTTTCTGGTGCGATCTGCCTCGGCCGCCATCTCTTCATATTTCGCGAGACGAGCCTTCGACTTAGTCTGACGAGCCTTTGAGTTCGAACGAACCCATTCGAGTTCTTCGCTTAGGCGCTTGGCAAGCTTTGCGTCTTTCTTGCCAGCAACTTCGAGACGCTCGCGCTTCTTTTCAAGATAGGTCGAGTAGTTGCCCTCGTATGGATAGGCACGACCGCGGTCGAGCTCGAGAATCCATTCGGCAACGTTGTCGAGAAAGTAACGGTCGTGAGTTACGGCCAATACGGCACCCGGATACTTAGCCAAGTGCTGCTCTAGCCAAAGAACTGATTCGGCGTCGAGGTGGTTGGTTGGTTCGTCAAGAAGAAGCAGGTCTGGCTTCTCAAGTAGCAACTTGCAAAGGGCAACTCGGCGACGCTCACCACCCGAAAGGTTGGTCACCGGCAAGTCGCCTGGCGGGCAGCGAAGTGCATCCATGGCTTGTTCGAGTTGGCTGTCGAGATCCCAGGCATCGAGGTGATCGATCTGCTCCTGAAGCACTCCCATTTCGGCAAGCAACGCATCGAAGTCGGCGTCTGGCTCGGCCATTAGTGCTGAAATCTCGTTGAAGCGATCTAGCTTTGCCTTGGTCTCTTTAACGGCAAGTTCTACGTTGCCAAGAACAGTTAGCGACTCGTCTAGCGGTGGCTCCTGAAGAAGAATGCCCACGGTAGCGTCGGTTGCCAAGCGAGCTTCACCATTGCTCGGGGTGTCTAGGCCAGCCATGATCTTCATGACAGTTGACTTTCCGGCACCGTTAGGGCCGACCACGCCGATTTTTGCCCCCGGATAGAAGGCAAGTGTTACGTCGTCAAGAATGACCTTGTCGCCGTGCGCTTTGCGCGCCTTGATCATCTGATAGATGAATTCAGCCAATGTACTTGTCTCTTTCGATAAATGGCGCTCTCTCGCACCCGCATGCTGTCGGACTGAGTTTACCCGACCATTATTGGCTTCAACTTGAGCTCTTGATTGCATGCTTGGCGAGAGAGCGCCAGCCTCTCTCGAAAAGAGGATTGGCGCTGAGCCGGCAGAGCAGAGGGGGTCGCCTGCCGACTCAGCAGTCTTTGGTGTTACTTGGCGGCGACTAGCTCGCGCTCTTCTTCGCTGTCTTCGGCTTCTTCGCTTGGGTCTGGCTCTCGAACCAGCACAGTGCGGGTGAAGGTTGCCGTGCCCCAGGTGAGATCGTGGCCGAGCGCCTCGGCTTCAACCTCGACAGAGGTGCCTGCGCGTTCGCCGTTGTCCCAGTCGCGAACGCGAAGTTTGCCGGTGACGAGAACGCGCTCGCCCTTAGAAACCGAGCCGGCAGCGTTGATGGCTAGCTGGCGAAAGGCTGTGATGGTGAACCAGTTGGTTTCGCCGTCGACCCACTTGTTAGCGGTGCGATCGAAGCGACGGTGTGACGCCGCCATTCGAAAAGAAGTAATTGGAAGGCCATCTTGAGTAACCAAGTGGCGAGGTGTGGTTGCTACCAAACCTGAAACGGTGATGATCTCTGACACTTTTTGCCTCTCTCTAAAGCGACTATCGGGTCGCTAGAAAGAGATTGACGCAGGCGAAATGCTTTTAGTTAAAGAGATTGCATTCTGTGGATAACTGCCGCTACTAAGGGGCTGTGAAATTAGCGAATGTACTGAGTGAATTTGGCGCGCACCTTCGCCATTTTTGGTGCCACAACTGCATTGCAGTAGCCCTGGTTTGGGTTCTTGGCAAAGAAGTCTTGGTGATACTCCTCGCCCATCCAGAAAGTTTCGGCAGCGGTAATTTCAGTGACGATGCCCTCGCCCCAAAGTTCAACAGCTCGATCGCGTGCCGCTTCGAACTGTGCCTTTTGGTTTTCGTCTTCGTAATACATGGCCGAGCGATACTGGGTGCCGACATCCATGCCTTGACGGTTCAGCTGGGTTGGGTCATGCAGCGTGAAAAACATGTCGAGAATCACGTCGGCAGGAACCACGTTTTCATCGAAGATCACGCGGGCCACCTCGGCGTGACCGGTGTTGCCCTCGCAAACTTGCTCGTAACTTGGGTTATCGATTGAGCCACCCATGTAACCGACCTCAACGTCGCCAACACCCTTGAATTGCATGTATGTGCTGTCGAGGCACCAGAAGCAGCCGCCACCCAAAACGAAACTAGTCATTTCTCTAGCCTAGGCTTTTCGAATGAGCCAAATTCACAAGCACCCTACTCTCGGAGTGTTTTTGGCGCTCACAAGTTCGCTGCTTTTCGGCCTAAACGCGAGCACGACCAAGGTCCTAATCGAGAGCGGCATCTCAGCCGAACAGCTGGTCTTATTCAGGTCAGCCGCCGTTGCGCTTTTCGCCAGCATTGGCGTTGCCCTTACCAACCCAAAGGCATTCAAGCTGCAGGTGCGCGAGATTCCATTCTTCGCGCTGTTCGGAGTCGTCGGAGTTGGCCTCATGCAGTGGGCCTATAGCAATGCCGTCGCGAATCTTCAGGTAGGCGTCGCCCTGCTAATCGAATACACGGCAATTGTGATTGTTCCGGTTGCGTCTTACTTCTTATTCAAAGAGCGGGTGCGCGGGCGAATCTGGCTGGCGATCGCTCTCGTACTTGGTGGGCTTTCGATTGTCGCCCAGCCTTGGGCCGCCGGTCTCAATGCCATCGGCGTAATCTATGGCTTCATGGCCGCTGTTTTCTTGAGCAGCTACTTCATCATGGGTGAGCACGCGCAGCGAAAGCGCGATGCCTTTTCGACCATGTTCTATGCCTTTCTGGCAGCCACATTGTTTTGGGCAGTGGCCGCGAACATCAACCCGAGTGGGCTGATCGATTTCAGCACGGATGTCAACCTGACGGGCAACCTCGCAGCGGTCACACTGCCGTCTTGGGTGCTTCTGGTCTGGATAGCCATCGTCGGCTCATTCGTGCCGATGCTGTTCACCTTCTTGGCGATGCGCCACCTATCGGCAAGCGCGGTTGGCATTGCCAGCACGGCAGAGACCATTTTTGCCTTCGTTTTTGGATATCTCTGGCTTAGCGAGAAGATTGATTTGTCGCAAACCATCGGTGGCGTTTTGGTCATTGTTGGAATCGTTGTGGCGCAAACTGCGAGGAGCAAGCAATGGCAACCGTCGAACTAAATTTCAACGCATTCGGCGAAATCGTTACCTCGCCTGGCATTGTGCTCGTTGACTTCTGGGCTGAGTGGTGTGGCCCATGCCGCCAGTTCGGACCAATCTTTGAAACCGCTAGCGACGCAAACACCGACATCGTTTTTGCAAAGGTCGACACCGAAGCTAACCAAGACTTGGCGGGCGCTCTCGAGATCACTTCGATTCCGACGCTCATGGTCTTTCGCGATGGCATCATGCTTTACAACCGCGCCGGTGCGTTGCCAGCGCCAATGCTCGACGAACTGATTTCGGCAGTGCGCAACGTCGACATGGATGAAGTTCGCGCCGACATCGCTGCCGGCCCGGCTGGCGAAGTTGAAGAGGAGTCGAAATAATGTCTCGAGTTAAAAACAACAGTTGGGCAATGATCGCAACAGTTTGCGTTGTGGCAGTTCTGGCTTCTGTCATCGGTTTGCTAAACCCAACCAACTGCGTCGAGAGCATTCAACTCGAAGGCTGGACATCTTGCGCAGCAATCGCAAACCAACAGCGCTGGTTGTTCTGGGGTCTTCTAGCGTTTAGTGCATTTGGCTTTGTTGTTTCGCTCGCGAAGCGAAGCCGAAAGAAGTAGCCAGAACTTGCCAACCCCAGAGAGTGCAAAGATGCACGAAATCACCGGCGATCTTCGTGAAGCGGTTTTTGAATATGCTCGCACTCGCTTGAGTTACTCTCCTCCTCCGCTTGACGCTCCGAAGTCGCTTGAGGTTTTGACAAAGCTCGCTGGGCAGACCATCACAGAAAGAGGCTTGGGTGGAATCGACGCGCTTGAACTCTTTGGTGAAGTGCTTGCACCTGCAACCATCAGCACAGATCATCCGGGCTATTTGTCTTTCATTCCTTCGGCACCGACCGAAGCCTCAAAACTGTTTGACCTGATTGTTTCGGCGTCTGCTATCTATGGCGGCTCATGGATGGAAGGTGCTGGCGCGGTTTATGCCGAAAACCAGGTGATCGAGTGGTTGGTGCGCGAGACAGGCCTGCCGGCCAGCGCTGGTGGCGTATTCGTGCAGGGTGGCACCATCGGCAACCTCTCAGCCCTAGTAGCGGCAAGGTTCTCGGCCGAGAAGAAACTTGGCAGCAAACCTGAGCGCTGGGCGTTTATTTGCAGCAGCGAAGCGCACTCGAGCTTGAAAACCGCGGCTCGCGTGATGGATGTCGACATCATCGCAGCCCAGGCCGACGACAACGGTCAACTCGGTGGTGCGGCGGTCGAAGCCGCTTTGCTTGCAGCTGGCAATCGCACCGTGTTTGCGATTGTTGCAACCGGCGGAACCACCAACTTTGGAATCGTCGATCTCATCGCCGAAGTTGCCGCAGTTGCAAAACAAAATGACATTTGGTTGCACATCGATGGCGCCTATGGTCTCGCCGCGATTCTTGCTGAGAGCACTCGCGAATTATTTGCCGGAATCGAAAACGCAGACAGTTTTATCGTTGACCCGCACAAGTGGCTCTTCGCTCCGTTCGATGCCTGCGCATTGGTTTATCGCAACCCCGAAATTGCGCGCGAGGCTCACACACAGCACGGCGAATATCTCGACACCCTTACCGAATCTGGCGAGTGGAACCCGAGCGACTATGCAATTAACCTCACTCGTCGCCCACGCGGTTTGCCGCTTTGGTTCTCGCTTGCAACGCACGGCGTTGCGGCATATCGCGCAGCTGTTGAAACAAACTGCCAACTTGCTCGTGATGCAGCAGAACTAATTCGCCAGCGACCAGACCTCGAACTCGTGCGCGAACCGATGCTCAGCGTTGTGGTTTTCAAAAAACACGGATGGACCCAGAGCGACTACGACGCCTGGAGCGACAAACTTCTAGATGACCAAATCGCATTTGTGGTTCCGAGTTCACACCGCGGTGAACCTAACCTTCGTTTTGCAATCGTCAACCCGATGACCAGCATCGAAACCATCAGCGAGATTCTCGAGCGAATTGAGAAGGACTAACAGTGAAGCTAACCATCGCCGAAGCCCTGCCAAGCCTGAGCCGGGTCAAGCCTGCCGAGCGCGAGCCATTGCGAGTCGCGTTGGTGCAGACCAAGTGGCACGAAGACCCGAGTGAACACGAGGCCGTGCTTGCCGAAGGCATCCGTGAGGCGGCCGCCGCTGGGGCAAAGATCGTGTTCTTGCCCGAACTCACCCTCAGCCGCTACATGGCAGACACCATGCCGACCGACACCCCGAACCTGCGCGCCGAAGACCTCGAGACCGGTTCTACCTATCGCTTCGCGGCGAAGGCGGCAGCAGAAAATAACGTGCACGTGCACATCTCGCTATATGAGCACCAGCCCTTTGCCGATGGCCGTGGGCTGAATGTTGCCATCATCGTTGACCCCGCTGGTCGAATCATCGCTCGCACTCCGAAGCTGCACATTCCGGTGACCGCCGGTTATTACGAAGACAAATACTTTGCGCCTGGCCCTGCCGATGGCGAGCCTTACCCGGTTTATGAAATCGAATTCGACGAGACCATCGCAAACATCGGCCTGCCAACCTGCTGGGATGAATGGTTCGCCGAAGTGGTTCGCAACTATTCGCTGCGCGGCGCAGAGTTGCTCGCCTACCCAACCGCAATCGGCAGCGAGCCAGACCACCCAGACTTCGACACCGAACCGCTTTGGCGTCAGGTAATTGTCGGAAACGCAATCGGCAACGGAACCTTCATGGTCGTTCCGAATCGCTATGGCAACGAAGGTTCAATCACTTTCTACGGCAGTAGTTTTATCTGTGACCCGTTTGGCAGAATTCTTGCGCGCGCCGGTCGCGACAGCGATGAAGTTCTTGTTGCCGACATCGATCTCGACCAACGTCGAGATTGGCTCGACCTGTTTCCGTTCTTGGCAACTCGCCGACCAGACACCTATGACATTTTGACCGAAGACGTTGTTAACCGCCGCATCGAATCTGGCGACGGCGAAGACGGTGGCATCGCCGGAGTGAACTACTAATGACTTGGCGCATGCCCGCCGAGTGGCAACCGCACGAATGCACCTGGATGGGTTGGCCTGCCAAAGACTACGAAGAAGACCCGACCGAAAACGATCGCGCGTTTGCAGCCTGGGCAGCGGTAGCAAACGCCGTCGTGCGTTTCGAACCTGTAAAGATGCTCATCGAACCGCAAGACATCGAGACAGCCAAGCAGTTCTTAGACTCACGAGTCGAGCTAGTCGAAGCCTCGTTTGACGATGGCTGGCTGCGCGACACCGGCCCGAGTTTCGTCAAGAAAGAGTCGGGCGAAGTCGCCGGAGTCAACTGGGTCTTCAACGGCTGGGGCGCTACCAGCTGGGCCATCTGGACTAAAGACCAGCACGTAGCCACACAAATCAACGACTTCGCAGGCGTCGAATCGCTAGATAGCAGGCTCATCAATGAGGGTGGCGGCATCCATGTTGATGGCGAAGGCACCGTGCTGCTGACCGAAACCGTTCAGCTCGGCGAGGGCCGCAATTCAAGCTTGAGCCGCCAAGAGGTCGAGGCCGAGATTCACGAAAAACTTGGCACCAACCGCTCCATCTGGATTCGCCGCGGCCTCACCCGCGACTACGAGGAGTTCGGCACCCGAGGTCACATCGACATCGTTGCCTGCTTCACTCCTGGCAACAACATTCTGTTTCACGATCAGCTCGACGAGAGCCACCCCGACTTTTCGGTGAGCCACGAGGTTAAGCGCACTCTCGAAGAAGCCGGTGGCTTCAATCTGATTTCGATGCCAGCACCAAAGACCCTCAAAGACGAACACGGATGGGTCGACTACTCATACATCAATCACTACGTAGTCAATGGCGGCGTTATTTTGTGCGCATTTGACGACGAAAATGACGCTCAGGCAAAAGCAATTCTCGAGCGTTGCTACCCTGACAGAGAAGTTGTCTTGGTCGACGCTCGACCAATTTTCGCCCGCGGTGGAGGCATTCACTGCATCACTCAGCAACAACCAAAGTAGAAAAGAAAAATGGCTAAAACAGTTCTGCACGACGAGCACGTCAAACTTGGAGCAAGCTTCACCGACTTTGGTGGCTGGGATATGCCGGTTCGCTATAGCAGCGACCTCGCAGAGCACCACGCTGTTCGAAGCGCTGCCGGTGCATTCGATATTTCGCACATGGCCGAGATTTTTGTGAACGGTGATGATGCGGCGGCGTTTCTTGATCACGCACTAATCGGCGTCGCTTCAGAAATTGCAGTCGGTCGCGCAAAATATTCGATGATCTGCAACGCCGATGGCGGAATCATCGATGACCTAATTGTTTATCGACTTGGCGATGACAGTTTCTTGGTTATCGCAAACGCGGGAAACCGTCACGCGGTTGCGCACGCACTTCACGATCGCAAAGACCAATTCACCGTGATTGTTGAAGACCAGAGCGATGACTGGGCGCTAATCGCGGTTCAGGGACCAAAAGCCACCGGCATTTTGCAAACCCTGACCGACACCGACCTAACCCCACTCAAGTACTACTCGATTGCAGCGGCAACCGTCGATGGCGTTAGTGCATACCTCTGCCGCACCGGTTATACCGGCGAAGACGGCTTCGAAGTCTTGGTTTCTTCAGAACACGCGACTCAGGTCTGGAACGCGATTTTGGCGGCGGGAGTTGGCGAGGGCATCATCGCCGCCGGACTTGCCTGCCGCGACACCCTTCGCCTCGAAGCCGGCATGCCGCTTTATGGTCACGAGCTTGACGAAGACCACACACCTTTTGAAGCAGGACTTGGCCGTGTGGTTCGCCTCGAAGA
>JAGOAI010000007.1:26655-30279 GCA_017983965.1 Rhodoluna sp.
TCGCCGCCGGACTTGCCTGCCGCGACACCCTTCGCCTCGAAGCCGGCATGCCGCTTTATGGTCACGAGCTTGACGAAGACCACACACCTTTTGAAGCAGGACTTGGCCGTGTGGTTCGCCTCGAAGAGGCCCACGAATTTGTCGGCCGCAAGGGTCTCGAGAAGCGCCAAGAACCGGCCGAGCGTTTGGTCGGAATCGTCGGCGAAGGCAAGCGTGCTGCTCGCGCTGATTATGAGCTTCGCCACCCTGAAACCGGCGAAAACATTGGTCGAATTACCTCTGGAGCCCTCTCACCCACCCTCGGCTACCCGGTGGCTATGGCATACCTTTCTGACAGCAATTTTGAGGTCGGCGACACTATTAGTGTTGATGTGCGAGGCAACCTTGAGCCTTACAAAATCGTCAAATTGCCGTTTTACAAGAGAGAGCAATAGCCATGTCTAACCCAAGCGAACTGCACTACACAAAAGAGCACGAGTGGCTAAAAGTTGAGTGCGATGTAGCAACCATCGGCATCACCGCCTATGCGGCTGAGAAGCTTGGCGACGTGGTTTTCGTTGACCTGCCAAAGGTTGGCTCAAAGACCACATACATGAAGATTTGTGGCGAGATCGAATCAACCAAGTCAGTCGGCGAGCTCTATGCTCCGGTTGACGGCGAGGTTGTTGAGGTCAACAGCTCGGTCACCGCTTCACCTGAATTGGTCAACCAGGATGCCTTCGGTGCCGGCTGGCTAATCAAGGTTCGTTTCGAATCGCTTCCTGAACTTCTTTCTGCCTCTGACTACGACGCATTGATCGGCGAATAAAACACAAATGCCACTCGACCACGAAAAATTTCAATACCGTCACATTGGCACCTCAGCAACCGAGCAGCAGAAAATGCTTGCTGCTCTCGGTTATGACTCACTCGATGGCCTGCTAAGCGCGGCTGTTCCAGAGGTCATTCGTTTTCGTGGCGACAGCACACTAGACCCAGCTCGCAGCGAAGCCGAAGCACTTGCAGAACTTCGCAAGATTGCTGGCAAGAACCGTGTCACCACTTCAATGATTGGCTTGGGTTACTACGGGACCCACATTCCAGGCGTGATCAAGCGCAACGTTCTTGAGAACCCATCTTGGTACACGGCTTACACGCCATACCAGCCTGAGATTTCTCAGGGTCGCCTCGAGGCACTAATCAACTTTCAAACCATGGTCACCGACCTAACCGGCATGAAGACCGCCAACGCTTCGATGCTCGACGAATCAACCGCCGCTGTTGAAGCGATGATGATTGCCAAACGCACCGCGACAAACGAGTCAAACGTTTTCTTGGTTGACGCAGACACTCTGCCACAGACAAAAGCGCTACTAGAGCACCGCGCCGCGCCGATGCAGCTCGAGATCAAGTACTTCGAGAGCGACAGCGACATTGCCGCTCTTGGCGAGCACTTCGGTTCGCTTTTGCAATATCCGGGTGCGAGTGGTCGAATCACAAACCTAGAACCAGTGATTGCCGCAACCCACGCCGTTGGTGGCGTCTCGGTTGTCGCCGCTGATCTTTTAGCACTGACGCTGCTAACCCCGCCTGGCGAACAGGGAGCAGACGTTGTCGTCGGCACCACACAGCGCTTCGGAGTGCCAATGGGCTTTGGTGGCCCGCACGCAGGCTATTTGGCCGTGCGCGCCGACTTAGAGCGTTCGATGCCTGGCCGCCTGGTTGGCCTTTCGGTCGACGCCGATGGTGCAGCCGCGTACCGCCTAACTTTGCAAACACGCGAACAGCACATTCGTCGCGAGCGTGCCACCTCGAACATCTGCACCGCTCAGGTTTTGCTCGCCGTGATCGCAGGCATGTATGCCGTCTATCACGGCCCTGCCGGGCTGAAGGCGATTGCCACCGAGGTTCACTCGAAGACCGCTCGCCTAGCCAAGTCGCTATCGGCTGCCGGCATAAAGGTGAAGCACGCTACCTTCTTCGACACTCTTGAGCTTTGCGATGTAGATGCAAATGCACTTTTCGCAGCGGCAAGAACCAAGAACATCACAATGTTGGTTCGCAGTGAAAACTGTTTGCAGCTTTCGCTCGACGAAACCACAACCGAAGACAACCTTGCCGATCTTGGCGAAGTGTTCGGCACTGCAATTGTCAATGCGGCTGGCAGTCAGTGTGATGGCTTCGCACGCAAGAGCGACTATTTGACCCACCCGGTTTTCAATTCGCACCACAGCGAAACCGCAATGTTGCGTTACCTAAAGCGTCTTGCCGACTATGACTATGCGCTTGACCGCGGAATGATTCCGCTTGGCTCGTGCACCATGAAGTTGAACGCGACCAGCGAGATGGAACCAGTTACCTGGCCTGAGTTTGGCAACATTCACCCATTCGCACCGGCCGAAGATGTCAGTGGATATCTAGAGCTCGTCGACACTCTTCAGTCATGGCTGAGCGACCTCACTGGTTATGACAATGTTTCGATTCAGCCAAACGCAGGCAGCCAGGGTGAACTCGCAGGCCTCATGGCTATTCGTGGTTATCACCTAAGTCGCGGCGATGTTCAGCGAGATGTTTGCTTGATTCCGTCGAGCGCTCACGGCACCAACGCTGCCTCGGCAGTTCTCGCCGGAATGCAGGTTGTGGTTGTTGCCTGTGACGACAACGGAAACGTTGACCTAAACGACTTGCAAAACAAGATTGACGAAACCGGCGACAAGCTTTCGGCAATCATGATTACCTACCCTTCTACCCACGGCGTTTATGAAGAGTCAGTGGTTGAGCTTTGCGAAAAGGTTCACGCTGCCGGTGGTCAGGTTTACATCGACGGCGCAAACACCAACGCTGCCATTGGCTATGCAAAGTTCGGCAAGTTCGGCGGCGACGTGAGCCACCTCAACCTGCACAAGACCTTTGCGATTCCTCACGGCGGTGGCGGTCCGGGTGTTGGCCCGGTTGCCGCCCGTGCACACCTTGCGCCGTTCTTGCCTGGTCACCCAATGGCACAGACCAAGTTGGCTAACTACGGCCCAATTTCGGCAGCGCCATTTGGTTCAGCAAGCGTTCTTCCAATTTCTTGGGCATACATTCGCATGATGGGTGCCGACGGTTTGCGCGATGCAACAGCTGCGGCGGTGCTCTCGGCCAACTACGTGGCCAAGAAGCTAGAGGGTCACTACCCACTTCTCTACTCGGGTCACAACGGTCTCGTTGCCCACGAGTGCATCATCGATATTCGCCCGATTCAAAAAGAGACCGGAATCAGCGTCGACGACGTTGCCAAGCGTTTGATCGACTACGGTTTTCACGCCCCAACAATGTCGTTTCCAGTTGCCGGCACACTCATGGTTGAGCCAACCGAAAGCGAGCCTCTCGATGAGCTCGACCGTTTTGTCGAGGCCATGATCGCAATTCGCAATGAGAGTCGCGAAGTGGCCAAGGGAACCTGGCCGGCAGAAGACAACCCGCTTCACAATGCACCGCACACCGCAAAAATGATTGCCGGCGAATGGAGTCACCCATACTCTCGCGAGCTTGCAGTGTTTCCGGTTGATGGTCAACACCGCAAAAAGTACTGGCCGATCGTGCGACGCATCGATTCGGTTTATGGAGATAGAAACCTGTTCTGCAGCTGCCCACCGCCAGAAG
>JAGOAI010000007.1:30379-33964 GCA_017983965.1 Rhodoluna sp.
TACTCTCGCGAGCTTGCAGTGTTTCCGGTTGATGGTCAACACCGCAAAAAGTACTGGCCGATCGTGCGACGCATCGATTCGGTTTATGGAGATAGAAACCTGTTCTGCAGCTGCCCACCGCCAGAAGCGTTTAGCTAAAGAACACTCGACACAAACGAGGTAACAAATGTCGCAATGGCGCGATGAATCACCAGAGTTGCAAAACCGCGGTGTGCTTGTAAGTTCAAGCATTACTCAGGTGCATGAGTGGCTTGAAGCCGCATCGCACATCACGCCTTCTAGATCTGCCGAGCAGCTCGCCTCGGTGTTGCGCGACAACAATGGTCTCGAATTTACCGTTGGTTTCGTCGACGGCGTTGTTCGCCCAGAAAGCCTTAAGGTTGCGGCGAAGAACCTGCGTTCACTTCGAAAGATCGTTCCCTCGTTCTTGCCAGCAACTATGCGCGCGGCTTTTTCGATCGGCGCTGCCTTTGCCCCGATTCTTCCGGCAGTGGTTGTGCCAATTGCCCGAAAGGTGCTTCGGGCGATGGTCAGTCACCTAATCATCGATGCGAGTGAGGCCAAACTAGGCAAAGCGCTCGAGCGAGTCAAATCAAACAACGTTTCGCTGAACGTCAACTTGCTTGGCGAGGCAGTGCTCGGCAAGCGTGAGGCTCAAAAGCGCTTGGATGGCTCTCGCCGCCTGCTAGAACATGCGAGCGTTGACTATGTATCTATGAAGGTTTCAGCCGCCGTGGCCCCACATAACCCTTGGGCCTTCGATGAAACAGTTGACGAAATCGTCGAGAAGTTGACTCCCCTGTTCGAGTTGGCAGCTTCATACACACCAAACAAATTCATCAACCTCGACATGGAGGAATACAAAGACCTTCGCCTAACCCTCGAGGTGTTTAAGCGAATTCTCGGTCGAAGCCATTTGCTTCACCTAAAGGCGGGCATCGTTCTTCAGGCCTACTTGCCTGATGCCATGAGCGCTATGCACGAGTTGCAGCTCTGGGCTCGAGAGCGACGTTCGCGCGGTGGTGCACCGATCAAAGTTCGCATCGTGAAGGGCGCTAACCTCTCGATGGAAACCGTAGATGCCGAACTTCACGATTGGCCTCTTGCAGTCGTTGGCTCAAAGCGAGCTGCCGACACAAACTACAAACACGTTTTGAACTATGCGCTCACCGAAGAACACCTAAGGAATGTCGAAGTCGGTATCGCCGGGCACAACTTATTCGACATCGCATTTGCGCACCAGCTAATTAAGAGTCGCGGCCTAAAGTCGGGCGTGAGTTTTGAGATGTTGCTCGGCATGGCAGAGGCTCAAGCGCAAGTTGTCTCGCAATCCGTAGGTTCGCTATTGCTTTACACGCCGGTGGTTCATCCTGCGGAGTTTGATGTTGCAATCGCCTACTTGATTCGCAGACTAGAAGAGAGCGCAAGTTCAGACAACTTCATGTCTGCGGTATTTGAACTGCACGAAAATTCAGATCTGCTAGAGCGAGAGACCGAGCGCTTCAAACTTTCTATCGCGCATTTCGATGACGACTTCGCGCAAACCAATCGCACACAAGACCGCCGCACGCAACCGACTGCGGTCACCGAGGGTTTTGACAACGCACCGGATAGCGACCCGGCGACTCCAGGCAACAAACACTGGGCCGCCGATGTCTTCGCTCGTGCACAAGACTCAAAGCTCGGCCAAGGCGCCGCAGATATTGCAAAGGTGACAAGTCAAAGCCAACTCGACGAAATCATTGCAAATAGCGTCGCGGCAGCCAAGGCCTGGCAGAGCATGGCGCCAGATTCTCGTGCCAAATTGCTTCACCAACTGGGCAATCAACTAGAGGCTCACCGCGGTGAACTCATCGAAGTCATGATCGGCGAAGCTGGCAAGACTTTTGACCAGGCCGACCCCGAGGTATCTGAGGCAGTCGACTTTGCACACTATTACGCCGAGCGCTCGCTCGAGCTTGCCGCCCTCGACGGTGCGCAACATGTGCCAGAGAGCCTGGTTCTAGTGACTCCCCCTTGGAACTTTCCGGTGGCTATACCAGCTGGCTCAACCATCTCGGCCCTGGCTGCCGGCAGCGCCGTGTTGCTAAAGCCCGCCCCACAGGTGAACCGATGCGGTGCCTTGCTCGGTGAAATCTTGAACAAGGCAGGGCTGCCGACTGGTCTGCTAACCACCGTGGTTGTTGATGAGAGCCAACTCGGTCGCGAGCTGATCAGCCACAAGGCCGTCGATCGAATCGTGCTCACCGGAGCATTCGAGACCGCAAAGCTCTTCAAGAGTTTTAAACCCCAGTTGAAACTCATGGCCGAGACCAGCGGCAAGAACTCAATCATTGTCACCGAAAGCGCAGATCTCGATCTAGCGGCAAAAGACGTTGTGCTTAGTGCGTTCGGTCACGCAGGGCAAAAGTGCTCGGCGGCGAGCGTCGTGATTCTGGTTGGCAGCGTTGCCAAGTCGAAGCGTTTCTTAAACCAATTGGTCGATGCAACAAACTCGCTGGTCGTCGACTATGCAACAAATTCTCTGGCTCAAGTTGGGCCACTTATTGAACGCCCGAGCGACAAGCTTTCGCACGGGCTCACAAAACTGGACGCCGGCGAGTCATGGCTTGTCGAACCAAGACAACTTGATGAAAGCGGTCGACTCTGGTCACCTGGCATTCGACAGAACGTGAAACCCGGTTCCCCAAGTCATCTGCAGGAATACTTCGGTCCAATGCTTTCAATAATGACTGCAAACTCGCTTGAGCAGGCAATCGAGATTCAGAATGGCTCAGACTATGGTCTAACCGCGGGCATTCACTCTCTCGATGCGGCAGAACTCGAAATTTGGTTAGACCGGGTTGAAGCCGGCAACCTCTATGTGAACCGAGGAATCACAGGCGCAATCGTTCAGAGACAACCGTTCGGCGGTTGGAAGAAATCTGTCGTTGGCCCAACCGCAAAAGCCGGTGGCCCGAACTATTTGCTTGGCTTTGGTAATTTCACTTCGAAGCCGAGCAGTGCGACAGCAACTCCATCGGCAGACGCAAACAATTTGCTAGCGACGATCAAGCCGCTTGTTAACCCTGAAACATTCGATGCCCTATCTCGAAGCGCTGCGAGCGATGCCGATGCAATGCGCGTGATTTTCGAGCCAGCCTGCGACGCAAGCGGTCTAAAAGCCGAGCGCAACATTTTGCGTTACCGGCCAGCAAATACTTCGGTTCGAATCGGATCCGCAGCGAGCGTATTTGATTGCTACCGCCTGGCACTGGCAGCGATTTCGGTTGGTGCCCCGGTTAGCGCTGCCAGCCTTGACGCAGGGGTCGAAAAGGTCTTGATTCACCACGGATGCCCCGTGACCATCGAACCGACTGCTACGTGGCTGGCCAAGCTGGCTGGCGGCGCGCCACGGCGCATGCGTGTGGTTGGCGAAGACGAATTGAACCTCGGGGTCGAATTTGCGCTCTATGACCACGAGGTCGTCGAGTCTGGTCGCATCGAGTTGCTGCCGTTCTGGCGCGAACAGTCAATCGCAATCACAGATCACCGATTTGGCAACCCGCTCAAATCAAGCAACCGAGTTTGGAATTAGCTACTGAT
>JAGOAI010000008.1:0-4915 GCA_017983965.1 Rhodoluna sp.
AGCTTGTCAAAGACAAAGTGCTGCAGCTTCAGTTTGAAGCTTGGCCCACCGTTGTCGAGTGATTCAGACCAGGCCACAGCTACGTTGGCAGCCTTTCTGAAAATGTCGCCCTTGCCACCGGCTTCTGCCTTCTGCTCGGCTGAGTTGTAAACCTTTTCAAATACACGAGGCACAGCAAGCAAGAATTCAGGCTTGAACGATTCAAGTGACTTGGCAACGTTGCGGGCATCTGGTTGGTGGGTGACACGGATGCCTCCGGCAACGCAGAGAACTTCGACGAAGCGGGCAAACACGTGAGCAAGAGGCAAGAATAAGACGGTGCTGCGGCCTTCGATGATTACGTCGTCGAGGTCAAGAATTGCGTTCTTGCAAAGCTCCATGAACCCACGGTGGGTGAGTTCGCAACCCTTTGGCTTTCCGGTTGTGCCCGAGGTGTAAATGATGGTTGCAAGGTCGTGAATTTTTGCAGTGTTTCTGCGCTGTTCGAGAACCTCGTCAGAAATTTCTTTTCCGCGCTTCTTTAGCTCGGTCAGGCAATCCTGATCGAACTGCATAACTAGGCGAACCAGCGGAAGCGACGCCTTGATTTCACCAAATCTATCTGTGTGCTCTTGATTTTCAACAATGAGAGCTACCGAGTCGCTGTTTGAAAGAATCCATTCCATTTGCGCTGCAGACGAAGTCTCATAAACCGGAACCGAAACCGCGCCCGCGAACCAAATTGCAAAGTCCATGACAGTCCACTCGTAACGAGTGCGACTCATAATGGCAACTGCTTGGCTCGGTTGCACTCCGCTTGCGATTAGACCTTTTGCAACCTGTTGAACTTCTGCGAGAAATTCAACTGTGCTGATTGATGAGTAGCCAGCCTCAGTTTCTTTCGCAAAGAGGGTAAGTGCAGGAGTCTTTTTAGCTCGATCGACCAAGAGGTCGGTAATGTTCGAGTTTTCAGACGAGACCACGAGTGGCGGTAGTTCAAAGGTCCGCATTGGTCCTCCTTGACGAAATGGTTAGGCACAACTCTAATGGCTAACTAAGGCCTGCCTAACCGCGGATACGGGGCTAAAATGACTAAATTGACGAAAGGGATGGCTCATGCACGCAGTCGGAATCGACATCGGTGGCACCAAGATTGCGGCAGCGCTAGTCGATGAATCTGGTCAGATTCTTCGCGAGGCAAGAGTCGCCACCCCGATGGGTCACGGAGACGAAATCGTCAAAGCCGTTGTTGCCCTTGTCGAAGAACTTGCAGCCGGCGAGTCAGTCATTGGTGTTGGAGTTGCGGCCGCCGGTTTCATCGATGCTCAGCAGGCGAAAGTGCTTTATGCTCCAAACCTGAGCTGGAGAAATTACCCTTTCAAAGCAAAGCTCGAAGCGCTTCTTCCTTATGAAGTAATCATCGAAAACGATGCAAACGCCGCTGGCTGGGCTGAATTTCGCTACGGGGCCGGTCGAGGCACCAAAAACATGACCATGTTGACCATTGGCACCGGTGTCGGCGGTGCGGTGATCGCCGATTCAAAGATGTTGCGTGGCGGCTTCGGCATTGCCGGCGAGCTCGGGCACATCCGTGTTGTGCCAGATGGCAGGCTCTGCGGTTGCGGTGCTCACGGATGCATAGAACAGTATGGTTCTGGCACGGCTCTGCTGAGGGCAGCGCGTGAACTCGCAGATTCGAGCGAAGAATCGGGCTCTCGACTGCGTGAACTCAGAGAAGAGGCCGGCGAACTGACCGGCGAGCAGGTCTACCAAGCGATTCTCGAAGGTGACGCCGGGGCCCTGAGACTTCTCAGAGAGCTCGGTGCTTGGCTGGGTCAAACCATCGCTAGCCTGTCGGCTGTTCTCGACCCTGAGCTGGTTGTAATTGGCGGGGGAGTTAGTTCAGCAGGTGAACTGTTGCTCGAGCCGATTCGCGAGGCCTACTTCGACAATATGCCGGCCCGAGGCTTCAGGCCTGAACTGCAGCTCAAGATTGCCGAGTTCGTAAATGACGCTGGTGTGGTTGGGGCGGCAGATCTCGTGCGCCTGGCCTTGGCTCAGCGGTAAAATAGACCTTCTACGCGCTTTACCGAGAGGATGCTCAGATGGCCTATTTCATCTTGAAGAACCTCATTCTCGGCCCGCTATTGAGGCTAATTTTTCGCCCGTGGGTTCGCGGCATGGAGCACATCCCTGCTTCGGGCGCAGCCATCTTGGCGAGCAATCACCTTTCATTCTCAGATTCAATTTTCTTGCCTTTGCAGAGCCGTCGCCCGGTGGTCTTTCTAGCCAAGAGTGAATACTTCACTGGCAAGGGTGTGAAGGGCGCGCTAACTCGCTGGTTCTTCAAGTCAACGGGCCAGTTGCCAATCGATCGCAGCGGAGGCAAGGCCTCAGAAGCATCACTGAACACCGGACTCAGCGTTTTGAGTCAGGGGCTAGTTCTTGGAATTTATCCCGAGGGAACCCGTTCACCAGATGGCAAGCTCTATCGCGGACGAACCGGCATCGCTCGAATGGCTCTCGAATCTAAGGTGCCGGTAATTCCGGTGGCCATGATTGACACCGAAAAAGTTCAACCTATCGGAAAGCGTTTTCCGCGAATTCGCCGAGTTGGAATCGTGGTTGGGCAGCCGCTAGATTTCTCACGATTCGACGGCATGGAAGGCGACCGAATCGTGCTGCGTGCTGTCACCGACGAAATCATGTATGAATTGGCAAAGCTCAGTGGTCAAGAATATGTTGATGCCTACGCATCTTCGGTTAAAGAAAAACGCGCCAAGTTGGCACGTCAGTAATAGTCAGGAAAAAACATGGCAGAAAAAGTTGTTGAAGTAGACCCGGCAGTTCTCGCTGGTCTCGACAACTATAAGAACCTGCCTGCAGTGCAGCAGCCAACTTGGCCTGACCAGCAAGCCCTCGAAGCCGTGCACCGCGAGCTTTCGATTTTGCCGCCGCTGGTCTTTGCTGGTGAGGTCGACATTTTGCGCACACGTTTGGCTCAAGCTGCCTCAGGAAAAGCTTTTCTTTTGCAAGGCGGAGACTGCGCAGAGACCTTTGCTGACGCGACTGCTGACCGAATTCGCAACCGAGTCAAGACTATTTTGCAAATGGCTTTGGTCTTGACCTATGGCGCATCGATGCCAATTATCAAGATGGGCCGCATGGCGGGCCAGTTTGCTAAGCCTCGATCGAGCGATAACGAAACCCGCGACGGCGTCACCCTTCCGGCATACCGCGGCGACATAATCAATGGCTATGACTTCACCGAGGAGTCTCGAATTGCCGACCCTAAGCGAATTTTGCAGGCATATCACACTTCGGCCTCGACTCTTAACTTGATTAGGGCGTTCACTCAGGGTGGCTTTGCTGACCTGCGATCAGTGCACGAGTGGAACAAGGGCTTCGCCGACAACCCGGCTAACAAGCGATACACCGAACTTGCCTCAGAAATTGACCGAGCCATCGCATTCATGTCGGCTTGTGGCGCAGACTTCGAGCAGTTGCGAACCACCGAGTTTTACACGTCTCATGAGGGGCTTTTGTTTGACTACGAACGTCCGATGACCAGAATCGATTCAAGAACTGGCACCCCATACATCACGAGCGGCCACTTCATCTGGATAGGCGAGCGCACCCGTCAGCTTGATCACGCACACGTTGACTACCTATCTCGCGTGCGCAACCCGATCGGTGTCAAGCTCGGCCCGACCACTCAGGTGGCTGATGTAATCGAACTCATCGAGAAGCTTGACCCAAATCGCGAACCAGGTCGACTGACTTTCATCACTCGCATGGGTGCGGGCAAGATTCGTGAAGAGCTGCCTAAGTTGGTTGAAGCTGTGCGCGACAGCGATGCGAACCCGCTTTGGATCACAGACCCGATGCACGGCAACGGAATCACTACCAAGAACGGCTACAAGTCACGCAGGTTCGACGATGTCATGGATGAAGTTCGAGGTTTCTTCGAAGTCCACCGTGAAGCCGGAACTTTTCCGGGTGGCATTCACATTGAGCTAACAGGTGATGATGTTGCCGAGTGTCTTGGCGGCAGTGAGCACATCGATGAGGCATCACTTGAGCAGCGCTACGAGAGTCTCTGCGACCCGCGGTTGAATCACATGCAATCTCTTGAACTTGCGTTCTTGGTTGCTGAATCGCTCGCTAAACGTTAGTGCGATATTAAGGTCACGGTGTTGCCGACCTTGAGTTTTGTTCCAACCGCAGCTGAAACCTTTTTGACTTTGGCAATTCCCCAATTGCTGCTCAGTTGATTTGTGTCGACCAGAACTCTTAGACCGAGTGACTCGAGCAAAGACTTCGAGGCACTAATTGTTTCGCCGACGACCTTCGGCATGATCACGGTGTCTGGGCCTTTCGAAACGACAAGATTGACTTCGCCTCCCTTGCCTAGCGGTTCGGTGAGCGGCACTAGCGACATCGCCTGACCTCTTGGCGTGCTATCGCTGTATTCCTCGGTCACGGTTTTGACTTTTAGCCCCGCTACCTGAATCACGTTGATGGCAGTTGCTTGGTCCATTCCGCTGACCAGCGGAATGGTGCCAAGAGAAATCTCAAGATCAATTGGTGAACCCTCAGCGATTTTGTTGCCATCGCTGCCGTCAAAGGCATAGACAGTGCCAATCTGAGCTGAGTTGAACCAAGAACTGACTTTTCCGACGGTGAAGCCGTTTTGCAAAATCAAACCGGTGACCTCGACAAGAGTTTTGCCGGTCAAGACGGGTGCAGACACCAACTTTGGGCCGGTCGAAATCTTGAGCACAATTTTGCCACCCCAATAGATCGAACCCGACTGGGGTTCGGTCGCAATAACCAGGCCATTCGAAATGGTCTTCGATGACTCAGTAACAACCTCGACTTCATCGCCGAAGACCTTGAGTGTGCCGAGAGCTTCAGCCTTGGTTTTGCTGGCGAG
>JAGOAI010000008.1:5015-33509 GCA_017983965.1 Rhodoluna sp.
CCGACTGGGGTTCGGTCGCAATAACCAGGCCATTCGAAATGGTCTTCGATGACTCAGTAACAACCTCGACTTCATCGCCGAAGACCTTGAGTGTGCCGAGAGCTTCAGCCTTGGTTTTGCTGGCGAGACTTGGCATAACTTGAAAACCACCAGGCCCTGAACTGAACCACCAACCTGCGCCTAGGCCGAGAAGAACCACCAAAACGCTTGCAACCAAGGTTTTGATTACTCGATGAGACGCGAACATCGAAGTGCCGCTCTCAATCTGCTGATCGAGATTCAGCGCCACTGTGGCATTTTGGTCGCTGGCGTTTTCGTGCCATGGATTACTGAAAACCTCAGTCGCATTCGAATCAGAGCCAATTGGATTTGCCAGAACTGTAGTTTCACGCAGCAGTGCGGTTTGCTTTAGCTGCTCTGTTAGTTGGCTGCCGGATTTTCCGGCCAGCAGTTCGTTTTTTGCACGAATTATGACCTTGTGCAGTTCGATGGCATCACTTGGTCGATGCTCTGCAAGTTTTGCAGTAGACCACAGCACGATTTCGTCAAGCAGTGCGGGCACGCTCGGGTTAATCGACGACGGCGGTGGCACTTCGCTGTTTGCATGCTGCATCGCGATTTGCACGGCCTGCTCGCCTTGATATGGTTGCTTTCCGGTCAACAGTTCAAACAACATAATGCCTGCCGCATAAACATCACTTCGTGCATCGGCTGTGCCGCGCGAGACAAGTTCGGGGCTTAGATAGGCAACAGTGCCAACCACACCACCGGTTTGTGTCTGTGCCGATATAGGGCGGGCTAAACCGAAGTCGCTGAGTTTGATTCGACCATCGTCAGAGAGCAAGACGTTCTCAGGTTTTATGTCTCGGTGCAAGATTCCGGCACCGTGAGCTGCAGCGAGCCCGGCAATGATTGGCTCAAAGACGTCAAGTGCGCGGTTTGCAGTGAGTGAGCCAAAATCGTCGAGAGCTTGGCGAAGCGTGATTCCTGAGACATATTCCATGGCCAGAAAAACTGTGTCGCCGTCTTCTGCCTGGTCAAAGACATTCACCAAATTCGGATGCGACAGCTTCGCTGCAATTTTTGCTTCGCGAACAAATTTCTCTCGAAAATTTTTGTCATTAGCAAGATGGGGGTGAATTACTTTGAGGGCAATTTTTCGATCTAGGCGGTTGTCTTCGGCAATGTAAACCGTTGCCATGCCTCCGCGCGCAATGAGTTTTTCAACTCGATAGCGCCCATTGATGGTTTTGCCGACCAGGTCTGCCACTAGTTATCCTCGAGCTGGTCAAGTTCGGCGAGCCAGTTCCAAGCGCTTGGCTCCCACTTGGCGTAGGCGCTTGGATGGGCTGAAATCTGAACCGCTTGAGCAGCCTCGGTGAGAGACATGCGCTTCCAGCCCGAGATGTCTAGAAGCCCCCGAACGTCTTTCTTGGTTGGGCTGGTTGGCCCGCCGAAAAAGGCCCTGATCGAATAGTCGATTTTCATAATTTCTGCTCTGGTTCCCCAGTGCGCCGACGGGCGCTGCTGAAATAGACCGATTGAGTCGCGATCTCCAAAGGCGATGTTGCGCAAGCTCGACTCTTGCATTGCGGTAGCCAAGGCGATCACTATTGCATAGTCTCCGACTCGCAATTCTCGACCAATCTGAATGATTGCACTTGCATTCATACGCATTTCATCTGTGAGCGTGGTCAACCTCGGGCAGTTGAGAGCAGAGTGAATATTCGGAATTACTAATTTCTGTCCGATGAAAATTGTCGAATTCCAATTCAGGTTGTTAGCAGAAAGCAGTGCCTGAGAAGAAACACCAAAAATCGCAGCGAGTTTGCTGATTGTCTCGCCCGGCTTGATTTTATGAAATCCGTGAAAGAGGCAGATTGAAGTCGGCTTTCCGATCTCGTTTCCGGTAATTGATGAGGGTGACTCTGTTTCGTTTGTCTGAGCGGGAATCTCAAGAATTTGCCCAACAAAAATCAATGAAGTTTTCGTGAGTTTGTTTGCCTTCAACAGTGAGGCGAGTGACAGGTTGTGGAGCTTTGCTATTTCGCTCAGAGTTTCGCCATTGGTAACTACGTGTTCGTCGGATGCAGCGATGCGCTTGGTTGTCTTTGCGGGAGTAACTTCTCTAACGCTGAGTTTTTGACCAGGAAAGATCAGAGATCGTTCTTGCAAATTATTCAGGGCGAGCAGAGTGTTCAACTTCAGCGAATATCTCGTCGCGATCTGCGAAAGCGTCTCACCAGTTTTCACCTGGTGCAATGCAGGGCCAATAGTTTTCTCGACAACAGAAGGCTGAATTGCGTCGCTGAAAATTCGCAACACTTGGCCGGGCATTAACAATGCGGCCTCGGTCAAGTTATTGATTTTAAGCAATTCACGGGTTGTCGTGCCAAAGCGTTTTGCCACACCCGAAATCGTGTCTCCGCTTTCGACCGCATAGGTGCTTTGTTTCGAAAGGGTGTTTTCAGGCTGCGAGAGTTCGGCGGCCTCAAGCGACGGCTGTTCTTTTTCTTCGAGATCAAGTGAAGAATCATGCTGCTGGGTTGCGGCCGCGGCGTCGGACACCGGGGAGATCGACCCAATTATTGAAATTGGCAAAGTAGCGAGAGCCAATGCAACCTTTTTAGGGTCTTGGCCACGTGTCTTGTCTTCGCCTGATTCGCTCATTTTTCCTATTGCTTCAGGGAATATCGTGCCATCTATGGCCATTTTTACCCGTCAAGCGCTGCGGTGTGGCAATCTTTACCTGTGTCAGATGTATTTTCTAATGTGTCAGCTTGGCTGACCGTTCCCGAAGTTGCCGAGTTGCTCGAGGTTCCCCTTGGTCGGGTGCGTCGGCTAATCGAAGACCACCACCTAATTTCAATCAAGCGTGACGGTGTGCAATACGTTCCAGCCGAGTTGATTGTAGACAACGAGCCATTGCCTAGCCTGCACGGAACCATCGTCGTTCTTCTTGATTCGGGCTTTGACATTAGTGGTGCGGCGCAGTGGCTCTACACACCGAACGACGTTTTGGGGCAAACACCTATGGCAGCCCTGGTATCTGGAAAAAAGGCAGAAATCAGAAGGCTCGCTCAAGCCTTAGCGCTCTAGCTAGTGCGAGCGGTTTATAACCAAAAGCGCTAGTTGCCGCAGAGCATCCTTGGCTTCTGATTCGAGCTCAATCTTTTCAAGCAGTTGCATCGACTCGGTGCCTAGCGTTTCAATGAGTTCTTCGGTCTTCTTCAACGCGCCGCAACCAACAATGGTTTGTTGTAAGAAGCGAATCTGATCGTCAGAGAGCTCTCTAGAGGTCAACATCTCATCGAAGACGCGACCTACCGCACCATCTAGAGTTTCTCTGGTCAAACCGACAAGCACAGTTCGTTTGCCTTCGCGCAGGTCATCGCCAGCCGGTTTGCCGGTAACTTGCGGGTCTCCGAAGACCCCCAGAACATCATCGCGAAGTTGAAAAGCCAAACCAAGAGGAATTGCAAATGCGCCAAGTGCGTTGCGTTCGGCCTGGCTGGCTCCGGCAAAGGCGGCACCGATAAGTAGCGGCGCTTCAATTGAGTATTTCGCAGTCTTGTAGAGCATTACGCGATTAGCGCGGGCTACTGCTTCGCTCGGGTTGCGACTTGGTGCGGCGTTCTCTTCGAGAACATCAAGGTATTGCCCGGCCATGATCTCTACGCGCATGCGGCTGAATTCTTCGCGGCAGGCCTGTTCGATCTCTGGCGTAGGTGCGTGCAACAACGCGTTGCCGAAAATTTCGCTGCTCCAGCTGAGCATTAGGTCGCCGACTAGAACCGAACCGGCTTGCCCGAATCGCTCTTTGCTGCCAGCCCAGTCTTCTTTAGCGTGAAGTGACTCGAAATTCTTGTGTACTGCAGGCTTTCCGCGGCGAGTGTCTGATTGGTCGAGAAGGTCATCGTGAACAAGAGCAGCCGCATGGAACATTTCAAGCGCTGCGCAAATGCCAACCACGGCCTCGAGTGATTGGTCGCGTTGCTTCTGCGTGAGTTGAAGATTGCTGGCGAGGTTGCCGGCCCAAGACCAATAGCAAAATTGCGCTCTGAAACGCTTGCCACCTTGAAGAAGATCTTCGGCGAAGTCAACTAGAGGGTAGAGGTCTTCAGAAATGAGACCAAAATCTCTTCTGCGGCTCGCGCAGAAATCATCCAGTTGCTTCTGAATGGCGTTTAGCAAAATCGTTGACTCGGACACTCGATAAGCCTAACCCGAGCCATTTACAAAGAGGCTGCTCTTGCCTATGCTCAAACAAGGAGGCCCAAATGGGATTGTCAGAGAGCGAAAAGCGAGTTCTTGAGGAACTCGAACGCAATTTGTATGAGAACGACGCCGACTTCGCTCGCAAAACCAAAGCAAAGATCGACCAGGTCTCGTCGCGCGGGGCAAATTCACCAGCAAAGGTGGTCGCTGGAGCCCTATTGGCGGTCATCGGAATCTCGATTCTCGTGTTCGCCGCCATCACCCAATTGCCGCCAGTTGGTGTTGTCGGCTTCTTGATCATGCTTTTCGGTCTGCTTATGGCTAGCGCGAGCGCCAAGACCCGCCCAGCAACAGCGAGTTCGACGAAGAATCCACGAAAGCAACAGGGCAGCTTCTTCGAAGATCGATGGAACCGTCGAACCGAAGAGTAATCAGCACTTTTTTCAAAGCACCCGAATTTCGGGTGCTTTTTTCATTTAATCGGCCCAATTCTGGGATTGAGTGGCCAATTTCGCCAAAATCGTGGGAATTTGCTCCACCGCCAGAAACGGCGTGATTATTGAGAATTCCATATCAAAACGTTATAAATATTCCCCAAAATGTGCCGTGTGTGGATGAATGTGGTGTAAAGTGGAGGAATCGGGAGCATCGAGGCGAAAGGGGAAGCGATCGTGAACACACTCAGCGGCGCTTACTACCCAAAGCTCGACGAAAAAGGCCGCATCATCTTGCCGGCCAAGCTGCGCGAATACTTTGTAAATGGGCTCGTGATGACCAGGGGGCAAGACGGTTGCCTTTTGTTGTTCACCGCAGCGGCCTTCGAAGCTAAGGCAGAGGTTCTTGCCCAAGCTCCAATAACCAACCGCGAGGCGCGCAACTACGTGCGAATGTTCATGTCTGGTGCTCACTCAGAGACTCCTGACAAGCAGGGTCGAGTCACGATACCTGCTGCGCTGCGCCAGTACGCATCGTTGCAGCGCGAACTCACCGTCATCGGCTCTGGCAACCACGCAGAAATCTGGGATGCCACAGCTTGGCAAAACTTCGAATCAAGTCAGGAATTTAGCTACTCGTCATTGGCTGAGGAGGTGATTCCGGGAATCATCTAGCCCTGAGGTTAGATCTCCACCCGTTCATCGCTGGCACTCTTCCCCGATGCCAGAAAACGCGAAAACCAAGCTCGCAGGAATGGATGGGGTTCTAACTTCAGGAATCCCGAAGTTTATGAACTCACTTAAGCAAGTTGATGAAATTCACGTTCCAGTGCTGCTGGCACGCACAATCGAGATTCTTGGCGAATCGCTAACCAAAAAGAACGCAGTGCTGGTTGACTGCACGCTCGGTCTCGGCGGCCACGCTGAAGCATTTCTCGAGCGCTTTCCTGAGCTGACCGTTATCGGAATCGATCGCGACAAGACCGCGCTTCGACTCGCTGGCGAACGTCTTGCCCGATTCGGTCAACGCGCTCTCTTTTCGCACGCAACCTATGACGAAATTCTCGATGTGATTGCCGAGCACGGTTTCGAGTCGGTTCAGGCAGTGCTTCTCGACCTAGGCGTGTCTTCGATGCAACTTGATGAAGCAGATCGTGGCTTCGCATACAGCTATGACGCACCGCTCGACATGCGCATGGATGCCACTGAAGACCTCACCGCAGCAGACATCGTCAACGATTACGCCGAGAAAGATTTGGCAAGAATTTTCAAGGAATACGGCGAAGAGCGCTACGCAAAGCCAATTGCTGCAGCGATCGTCGCTCAGCGAACCGAAGCAAAATTTGTGTCAAGTGCGGCTCTCGCGAAACTAATCGTTGACATCGTGCCGTTCATTCCTGGCAAGAGCAAGGGGCACCCAGCAAAGCGAGTTTTTCAAGCATTGCGAATTGAAGTCAACCGCGAACTCGACGTCTTGCGCGACACCATGCCAGCCGCAATCGAAGCTCTCGAAGTTGGCGGACGCATTCTCGTCTTGGCATACCAGTCGCTAGAAGATCGAATCGTAAAGCAGGCACTGGTTGCTGCGAGCCAGTCTTCTGCACCAATCGACCTGCCAATCGAATTGCCAGAACACGCACCGACTCTTCGCCTGGTTGTCAAGGGTGCCGAATTGGCAAGCGAACTTGAAATCGAATCAAACCCAAGAGCTGCGTCAGTGAGACTGCGCGCGGCAGAGAAAATCCGGAGAGCAGCATGAGCGCATTACGTTTGACTTCACCATCACGTCCAGTGGCACGACGTGTGGCTAATCTGCGCACCGTTGCACCTGCGACCGGCAAGGCCAAGGGGCTAAAGGTCGCCAAGGTTGTCTTGATTGGGTTTGTGGCAATTCAGATCGTGAAACTTGTTCTCGACATCACCGTGTCTCAGAGTGCTTATGAACTCAAGAACTTGAAACTTGAAAAGATTGCGCTGACCACTCAGAGCGAAATCATCGGGCAGCAGGTTGACTCGCTAAGCTCACAGCAAAATCTTGCAAACTCGGCCGCGTCGCTCGGCATGATTGCAAATGCAAACCCGGTTTTCTTGCGCCTCGAAGATCAGAAGGTTTTCGGCAAGCCAAAAGAAGCCTTGAATTCTGACGGCCGTGTTGCCAAAAACAACATTGCGAGCGCCGCTCTAGTTCAGCGTTCGGTTCTCACCGGCAACCCTGTCGTTGATCAAAAAAACATTAACTCGGATGTCGCTCTAACCAGTCAGGTAAACCAGCCAGTAGCGTTTTCAAGTGGCGTAATTCCAGCCTCACCAACCCACTAACCTCAGCAAAGTAGGCGAGCATCATGAGCTACTTGCAACCGGGAGACCCGGCGAAGCGTTTGCGTCTTTTCACATTGGCAATTGTTGTCATTGCCATTCTGTTTATTGGTCGACTTGTTCAAGTTCAAATAATCCAAGCCGAAGACATTAACAAACAGTCGCTATCGAGTCGATCGGTGACACACACGATTCCTGCAATCCGTGGACAAATTCTTGATTCAACCGGCCGTGTTTTGGCGCGAACCGTTTTGAAGTACGACGTCAACGTTGCACCGATCAACGTGAAACCGCAGTCGAAGAAGGTCAACGGAGTTGTCGTTGAAGTTCCGGTCGAGCAGCTCGTAGCTCAAATGGCTGGAATTTTGGGACTAACGCCGCAAGAGGTTTCGGCGAAGATAACTGGCACTGGCCAGTATGCGAATGTTGCAAGGGGAGTAGACGCGAGCGTTTATGACCAGTTGAAAAAACTTGAAATTGATTGGGTGTATTTCGATGCAATTCCTTCGCGCACCTATCCGAGTGGAGCGCTCGCCGGAAGCCTAATTGGCTTTTTGTCAGACGGAAAACCGATGGGCGGCATCGAGAGCCTCTATGACAAGTGTCTTGCCGGCGTCGATGGCAAAGAAACCTATGAAAAGGGTGAAGACGGCATCAAGATTCCTGACAGCGTCATCACGACGACCAAGGCTGTCAATGGTCGCGATGTGCACCTAACCATCAACGCTGACCTTCAATACTTTGCTCAGCAGGTCTTGACCCAAAAGTGGGCTTCGCTCAAGGCTGACTGGGCTACGGCTGTGGTCATCGAAGTGAAGACCGGGCGAATTTTGGTGGCAGCTGAAGCGCCAACCATGGATCCAAATGACCCTGGTGCGTCTAGTGAGGCATCGCGTCACGCACGCGTGTTTGAGTCTTCTTTTGAACCAGGCTCGGTTATTAAGGCCATCACGGCCGCCACCCTCGTCGATACGGGCAAAGCGACACCATCGACTCAGGTGGTCGCACCATATGCCTGGAAGGTTCCTGGCACCAGTTACCGGGTTACCGACAGTCACGCTCACGGTGATGACAAGTTGACTCTGACCGGCGTGCTTCGAGACTCATCAAACACCGGAATCATGAAATTGGGTTCTGCCGTCGACGCATCAACTCGCTTTAGCTATCTAACCAAGTTCGGCATGGGCAAAAAGACTTCGCTGAAATTTCCGGGCGAAGCTTCGGGATTCGTTCTTCCATTCGATGAATGGGACGGTGTGAAGAAGTATGTTTCGATGTTTGGGCAAGGATTCTCGGTCACGCCGCTTCAGTCGGCGATGATGTATCAAGCAATCGGAAACCAAGGAGTCTTGCTTCAGCCTCGACTCGTTGAAGGCTGCGATGACCGAAGTGGCAACATTCAAACTCTTGAGATGCAACCGGGCAAACGCGCTGTCTCTGAATCGACTGCGCGCACGACCATCGACATGCTTGAGAAAGTCGTTGAGCAGGGTGGCATTGGTCGACACGCTGCCGTGGCGGGCTATCGCGTGGGCGGCAAAACTGGCACCGCGCAGATCACAGATCCAAACACGGGCAAATATGGCAATCTGCACGCAATTTCTTTCATAGGCATGGCTCCAGCAGAGAACCCAGAATACGTCGTGGCGGTCACCGCTTATAAGTCGAGAACAATTACCAACTCAATCGGTGCCACTCCGATTTTCAAGGCCATTATGCAGCAGGTACTGCGCACATATCGTGTCGCGCCATCAACCACAAAGTCAGTGAACATTCCGACAGAGTGGAAGTAATGAAAGAGTCAATTCCGCCGATATTGCGCCCCGAGCATGTGGCACCAGTCTCTTTTGCGGCCTTGGTGGCTAATTTTCAACTCGAATTTGCTCACGCTGGTGAGGCTGAACTCTTTGGAATCAGCATGAACACGGCAGATTTGCGCCCGGGCGACCTATTCGTTGCGATGCCAGGCTTGAAGACCCATGGCGCCGCCTTTGCTCAAAGGGCAATCGAGGCTGGCGCGCTAGCGATTGTCACCGACGCATCAGGCTTCGAACTGGTCGAATCGCGCGAAGTTCCAATTGCCTTGCTTGAAGAGCCGAGAAAGCACCTAGGACAATTAGCGGCGGCGGTTTATGGAAACAGCGCCGAAGTAATGCCAACAACATTTGCCACCACCGGCACCAATGGCAAGACTTCGACAAGCTATCTTCTCGAAGGCATTCTGCGTCAGCTCGGTCAAGTTACCGGCCTCACCTCGACCGCTGAACGTCACATTGCCGGCGAAGTGATTGTTTCTCGGTTGACTACTCCTGAGTCAACAGAAATGCACGCGCTGATTGCGAGAATGCGCGAGAAGAAAGTTGATTCGATCGCCATCGAGGTTTCAGCTCAGGCCTTAACGCAGCTTCGAGTCGATGGTTTGATTTTTGATGTTGCCGGTTTCACCAACCTGAGCCACGATCACCTCGATGACTATGGCAACATGCAAACCTATTTCGAGGCTAAGGCAAGGTTATTCACGAGCGCACACGCAAAACGTGGAGTAATTTGCCTCGACTCGCAATTTGGGCAGCAGATGCTCGAAGCAGCTCAGATTCCTGTCTCAACCATATCTTCTATTGACTCAGTTCAGAGTGATTGGAAAGTTTCGGTTACAAGCGAATTGCCGTCAAAAACTGAATTCAAAGTTCAAGCGCCGTCTGGAGATGTGCTTGAATCGCACATTCCGATTATTGGCGCGCACATGGCACACAACGCTGCTCTTGCAATTGCGATGCTCGTTGAATCGGGAATTTCTTTCACCGAAATTGCTCGAGCTATTGAAAGCGGTATAAACGCATATTTGCCAGGTCGAACCGAGCGAGTTACCGAAGAATCTGGGCCAGATGTCTTTGTCGACTTTGGTCACAGCCCAGATGCTTTCTTGAATACACTCGCCGCCGTTCGCAAAGTCACCAAGGGCAAAGTAATCATGGTTTTTGGTGCAGACGGTGACCGAGACGCGACGAAACGACCAGACATGGCAAGGGTGTCGGCTGAAGGTTGCGATTTGTTAGTGATTACCGATCACCATCCGAGATTTGAAGATCCGGCCTCAATCAGGGCGGCGCTTGTCGAATCGGCAAAGCAGGCAAGACCTGACCTGCAAATTTTTGAGGTGAGCCCGCCTGAGGCGGCCATCAGAAAGGCAGTTTCGCTCGCGCAACCTGGCGATTCAATTCTCTGGGCTGGGCCTGGGCACCAGGATTACCGCGACATCAGGGGAGTGCGAACCCCTTATTCGGCTAGGCAAGAGGCAAGGGCAGCTCTCGCTGAGGCGGGCTGGAAATGATCTCGCTAAGCCTCAAGCAGATTGCTTCGGCCGTTAATGGAACGCTGGTTGGTCAAGATCAACTTGTGACTGGCTCTGTCGAGACCGACTCTCGGCTGGTCAAAGCAGGTTCTCTCTTCATTGCTAAGCCAGGCGAAATAACCGATGGACATCTTTTCGTAACCAAGGCTGCCGAGAACGGTGCAGTAGCAGCAATCGTCGAACGTCAAGTTGCCGATTCGACAATTGCCCAAATTGTCGTAACCGATTCGGTCGCCGCGCTTGGGTTGCTCGCCAAATTTGTTCTGAGCACAATTCGCGCTTCGCACCCGCTAACCGTAATTGGAATCACCGGTTCGAATGGAAAAACTTCGACAAAGAACATGCTTCGCGAGATTCTTTCTCGCGCCGGTGAAACCATTGCGCCAATCGAGTCATATAACAACGAAGTCGGCGCTCCAATCTCTATGCTCAAAGCGAGTGAAACAACAAAGTACTTAGTTGTCGAACTTGGCGCTGGTGGAGTCGGCAGCATCGACTACCTCACTAAAATTTGCCAGCCAGACATCGGCGTCGTGCTCAAGGTCGGGCTAGCCCACGTTGGCGAATTTGGTGGCATAGAAACTACTCTTCAAATAAAGAGCGAGTTGGCGATAGGCCTCACTAAAGAAGATCGCCTAGTTTTAAACGCCGATGACGGACTAGTGGCCAGCATGCAAGACCTGAGCGCTGCCGAAGTGCATTGGTTTGGCACATCAGAGAATTCAGGCGTCTGGGCAAGCGACATCGCGGTCACGCTCTCAGGCACCAAGTTCGTTTTGCATATCGGAGCTAACAATTTTGATGTTCAGTTAAACATCCTGGGTGAACATCAGGTCATGAATGCCTTGGCAGCAATTGAGGTTTCTCTGTTGCTTGGTTTGCCTATCGAAGAAACGATTGCCGCCCTCGAGCTCATGCCATTGGCCGAACGCTGGCGCATGCAACTCTTGAAAGGGCCGAACGGCTCGCATGTAATTAACGATGCCTATAACGCGAGCCCAGATTCGACCAAGGCGGCGTTGCAAACCCTTGCCACGCTCGGCAGACAAGGCCATCGCACTATTGCCGTTCTTGGCGAGATGGCAGAGCTGGGTTCCGCAGCGGCAGAGCAGCACGACGCTATCGGGCGCATCGCGGTTCGTCTAAACATCGATCAGGTTGTTGTAGTCGGCGAGCGGGCCAAGTTGATTCACATGGGGGCAAGTCAGGAGGGCTCCTGGGACGGCGAGTCAAAATTCTTCGAGTCGATTGACGAGGCATTAGAGGCTGTTCGTGGTTTGCTTGGTTTTGGCGATATCGTTCTGGTGAAATCATCGAAATCAGCCGAACTTAGACATCTGGGCGATGCCCTTGCGGAGGTGAATGCATGAGAGCGGTACTTCTGGCCGGCGGAATCGCGATGGCCATAACTCTCTTCGCAACCCCTGCATTTATTTGGTTGTTCAAAAAGCTCAACTGGGGACAGTTCATTAGGGCCGATGGACCGCAAACCCATTTCACAAAACACGGAACACCCACAATGGGCGGAGTCGTGATTTTTCTCGCGACGCTCGCAGGTTATTTCTTTAGCAAACTTGCCAACTTTGAAACACCAACTATTTCTGCGCTCTTAGTTTTGCTCATGATGGTAGGTCTTGGTCTAGTTGGTTTCATCGATGACTACATTAAGGTTCATAAACAGCGAAGCCTCGGTCTAACCGGCTGGCAAAAGATTCTCGGCCAGGGAATCGTGGCTGTCGCCTTTGCTGTTCTCTCGCTTCAATTCAAGAATGAGGCAGGGCTAACTCCCGCATCTACAAAGATCTCGATTTTTCGAGACACCAACTTCGACCTCATGGCATTCGGTGCCGTTGTCGGAGTGATTCTCTTTGTGGTCTGGATTTACTTTTTAGTAGCTGGAACTTCAAACGGTGTGAACATCGCAGACGGGCTGGATGGGCTGGCTACCGGCGCGAGCATTATGTCTATTGGTGCGTTTGCCATCATTGGCTTTTGGCAGTTCAACCAGAGTTGCCTGACCATCGTTGAAAATGTCGCTTCGTGCTACACCACGCGCGACCCGCTTGACCTCGCTGTTGTCGCATCGGCTCTAGTAGGTGCTCTTGCTGGTTTCTTGTGGTGGAACACCGCGCCAGCTCAAATCTTCATGGGCGACACCGGTTCTCTCGGTCTCGGTGGGGCGCTAGCGGCACTGGCAATTCTCTCTCGCACCGAATTGTTGCTCATTCTGATCGGCGGAATTTTCGTCATTGTTACCGGCTCGGTAATTATTCAACGCGTCTTCTTCAAACTCACCAAGTGGAAGACCGGCACGGGGCGCAGGGTCTTTTTGAACAGTCCGCTGCACCACCACTTCGAAATGAAGGGCTGGGCCGAAATCACAATTGTGGTTCGCTTCTGGATTATTGCCGGCCTCTGCGTGCTAACTGGCATTGGCCTGTTCTACATCGAATGGATTTACGGCTAGCACCATGACTGGCCTCGAAAAACTCTCTAGTTGGCACTCCGATTGGAAGAGCCAAAAAGTTGTCGTCTACGGTGTTGGCATCTCGGGCTTCTCAGTGGCAGACACCCTGAATGAACTTGACTGCCAATTGCTCGTAATTGCCGACCGCATCGACGCTCAGCACAGAGATTTGCTCGAAGTGCTTGGCATTGATTTTCTTGAAGGCAAGACTGAGGTCGAAGTTATCTCGGCCATTAAAGAGTTCGCCCCTGATTTTTCTGTTATCTCGCCTGGAATCAAACCGAGCAACTATCTGGTGCACTGGTTCAAAGAGAACTCGATTTCGGTGATGGGTGACATTGAGCTTGCTTGGCGCGTTCGAGACAAAGTGAAGACCGCAGAATGGATTTTCATTACAGGCACTAACGGCAAGACGACGACCACCCAACTAACAGAAGCCATGTTGTTCACATCGGGCAAGAAGGCATTGGCTTGCGGAAATATCGGAACTCCCGTTCTTGACGCGGTTCGTGACCCACAAGGTTGGGATTACCTAGTTATCGAGCTCTCAAGTTTTCAGCTGCACTACCTGAATCGGTTAGCACCAAAAGTTTCGGCAATCTTGAACATCGCTGAAGATCACATCGATTGGCATGGCAGCTTCGAAGAATATGTCAATTCCAAAGGCAAAGTTTTCGAAGGAACAACCGGCGCGATCATTTTTAACGGCGAAGACAAGAGAACGGCAGATTTGGCTAGAAATGCCGATGTCGCGAGCGAAGATGTTCTAGCCGTTGCATTCACACGGCGCATGCCAGCAGATCTTGAGGTTGGCTTCGTTGAGGACTTTCTGATTGACAGAGCTTTTTATGGCTATCGTGCGGCAGAGTTGCCCGAGTTGGCGAGCCTAGAAGACATACAACAAATCGGGGTAGTGACGCCACACCTGTTGTCAAACGTTGCCGCCGCAGCCGCTATTGCTAGAGCCTGCGATGTAGATGCCGCTTCGATCAAGACCGCCATTCAAAGTTTCAAGCTAGACAAGCATCGAATTGAGTTCGTCGCAGAATTCAAAGGCGTGCAATGGTTCGATGATTCAAAGGCGACAAACGCACACGCTGCCGATGCATCCTTGAAGTCATTCGAAAATGTCGTCTGGCTGGTGGGTGGCTTGCTCAAAGGCGTCGAGATAGCGCCGCTTATCAAGCAAAATGCATCAAGACTCAAGGCCGCAGTGGTCATCGGAAAAGAACGCGGCGAAGTTCTTGAAGCTTTGGAAAATTTCGCACCTAACTGCGTTGTCTTCGAAATTTCAGACCAAGAAGAGAGCACAGTGATGACTCGTGCAGTCAAGGCTGCGTCGACAGCTGCGGTTTCAGGCGACGTCGTCTTGTTAGCACCAGCCGCCGCATCGATGGACCAATTCAAGGATTACGCAGACAGAGGCAATCAATTTGCAATTGCCGTAGAGGAGATTGCCAATGCGAACTAAACCAAAACGCTCAACTTCGTCAAAGAATGTCAACAAGTCGGCCATTCAGCTAACTGATGTGACGGCTAAAGCACTGAATCGCTTCGGTGGTTGGTTGAACAGCACGTTCAGAGGGCAATCGAAGGCATTCAACTTCTTGCTCGGGCTAATTATCATCCTTGTCATTTTTGGCTTGGTTATGGTTCTCAGCGCATCATATGTAGTCGCGCTTCGAAGTGGCTCAGATGCATATTCGGTTTTTTACAAGCAGGCGATCTCTGCGGTAATTGGCCTCTTGGTGATGACGGTCATGGTTCGCCTACCCATCAGTGCGTTGCAAAGGCTAGCTCCGCTTTTCTACATGGTGTTCCTCGGCGTGCAGGTGCTTGTTTTGCTCTTTGGTTCATCAATTTACGGAAACAAGAACTGGATCAAAATCTTCGGCATCTCGGTTCAGCCGAGTGAGTTTCTAAAGCTAGCCCTAGTTCTGGTCATTGCAGGAATGCTGGTGCAGAGGCGTGAGTACTTTGATGACTTCTTGAACTCGTGGGCTTGGGGACTAGGTGCGATGGTCTTGGCCACTGGTTTGGTATTGGCTGGTTCTGACCTAGGAACAGCAATGGTGATGTTCGGTCTTGCCTTTGTCATGATGATTCTCGCTGGCATGCCAAGAAAGGTGATTTGGGGTGTAATCATTCCCGTGATTTTGGTGGGTGCACTTCTGGCAAACACCGGATCACGAAAGGCACGCATCAACGCATGGCTGTTTCCTGATGCACCAGACCCAACCGACGTTGGCTGGCAGGCAAAACATGGAATTTGGGCGTTGGCCGCGGGCGGTTTCGGCGGCACCGGGCTTGGCGATTCAAAAATGAAGTGGAGCTGGATTCCGATGATCGACAACGACTACATATTCTCGGTAGTCGGCGAAGAGCTTGGTTTGGCCGGCGCAGCGACACTCATACTGCTTTATGTTCTGCTCACTTTCGCCTTGGTTCGCATTCTGAACCGAACCAACCGCCTCTATGAGCGGTATGTGATGTATGGAATTCTCTCTTGGATAGCGATTCAGTCACTGATCAATATCGGTGTTGTGCTGAATTTCTTGCCAGTTCTCGGTGTTCCGCTGCCGTTGATTTCATCTGGAGGAACATCGCTCTTGGCGACCTTGATGACCCTCGGCATTGCGCTTGGAATTGAGTCGAGAAACTCAAACCCTTCAATCGCGTCGAAGAGTCGCAGTCGAGCGCGCGTGAGTTCAAGTCGATGACCGTTTTCTTGCTAGCCGGTGGTGGAACCGCGGGTCACGTAAATCCGCTGCTTGCTCTAGCCGACGCCATAATCGCCAGCGACGCGAGCGATTCTGTGATTGCACTCGGAACGTCAGAAGGTCTTGAGACCCGACTTGTTGCAGAGCGTGGTTACGAGTTAGTCACCATCTCAAAGCTTCCGTTTCCTCGAAAAATCAATGCCTACGCGCTTAGATTTCCGTCCAGGTTTGCCGCGGCAGTTTCGCAGTGTCGAAAACTAATCAGGCAGCGTCACATCGATGTGGTTGTCGGTTTTGGTGGTTACGCGAGTGCGCCGGCCTATCTTGCAGCTGCTCTCGAAAAGATTCCGGTGGTCATTCACGAAGCTAACGCACTGCCGGGCATGGCTAACAAACTAGGAGCCGGCGTTGCCAAGGCAATCGGGGTTGCGTTCAAATCGACGCCACTTCGAAATGCCAAATATGTCGGCATGCCGCTTCGCAAAGAGATCGAAGTCATTGCCATGAAGCAGGATAAGACCGCGGCACGCAAGTTCTTCGGTTTAGATGCCGATTCATTCACCTTGCTGGTAACCGGCGGATCGCTAGGTGCGAAGAGAATCAACGACGTGATAGATCAAAGCAAGGATGTTCTGATCGCGGCTGGAATTCAAATCTTGCACATCGTCGGTAGCGCATCAGAACTTGAACCGGTGAAACAGCGAGGTTATGTTCGCGTTGCCTACTGCGATCGAATGGATCTGGCAATTTCTGCAGCCGATTTTGCCGTGTCTCGCGCGGGAGCGTCAACGGTCTCTGAGTTCTCGGCGGTCGGTTTGCCTGCGCTATACATTCCGTATGCAGTCGGAAACGGGGAACAGGCGCTAAACATAAAAGAAGTCTTGACTGCCGAGGCGGCTATTTCGCTTGCAGACTCGGCCTTTTCTAAGCAATACGTTTCTACCGAGTTGGTGCCTTTGCTGAGCAGTTCTAAGCGAGTTGCAGCCATGGCCGAGGCTTCCAAAGCGTGCGGCGTCTCCGATGGCACGGCCCAGCTTCTTGCCCTCGTGCAAGGCGTGTTGTCTGCAGAAAAGCATTAGTCTGCGCCTAACCTTGCTAGGAACATCATGATAAAACCAGACTTCAATCAGCCAGTGCCCGATGACTTGGGCGTCGTGCACTTCATTGGCATCGGTGGTTCGGGAATGAGCGGCATAGCTCGAATTCTGATCGGCATGGGTCACCGGGTAACCGGAAGCGACCTAAGAGACACCGATAACGTTGCCGCGCTTCGTGAACTTGGTGCAGAAATTTTCATCGGACACGACGAGTCGCACCTGGGCAACCCAGACACGGTTGTTGTTACCTCAGCCCTGTGGCCAACTAATCCTGAATATCTCTTAGCTCAGCAACGTGGAATTCCGGTAATTCACCGCTCGCAAGCGCTTGCCTATTTAACTTCAAAGAACCGCGTCGTTGCAGTGGCTGGGGCACACGGAAAAACAACAAGCACCGGAATGATCATCACCGGGCTGCTCAAACTCGGTGTTGACCCGAGCTTCGTCAATGGCGGAGTGATTGCCGCTCTAAACTCATCTTCGGCCAAGGGGGAGTCAGAACTCTTCATAATCGAAGCCGATGAATCTGATGGTTCTTTTTTGCACTACGACACCGCCGTGGCATTGATTACTAATGTCGATGCAGACCATCTCGACCACTACGGCAGCGAAGACGCATTCGAGCGAGAGTTCGCTCGTTTCGCTGAGGGTGCTAAAGAGTTCATTGCCATTAACTCTGATGACCCTGGTGCGAAACGAGTAACTCGCCTCATAGCTGACAAGCGAGTCTTAACCTTTGGCTACGACAGGCATTCGACCGTGAGGCTCTTTGACGTCGATGCCTCTGGCGCAGAGGTAACCTTCAGCGTCGAAATCGATTCGCAAGTTTTGCGCGGCGAACTAACTATTCCTGGTGAGCACAATGCCATCAACGCTGCCGGAGCTCTCGCCGTTCTCTATGGCCTTGGCTTTGACCCTGCAGAAGCGCTGCGGGCGATTGGCCACTTTCGCGGCACAGATCGACGTTTTCAGCTTCACGGCGAACGTCGAGGCGTTCGGGTCTACGATGACTTCGCGCATCACCCAACCGAGGTCTCGGCAGCGCTAAAGGCTGCGCGGGCCGTGGTCGGGTCTGGAAAGTTGATCACCGTTTTTCAGCCACATCTTTATAGCCGCACGCGCATGATGCACGATCAGTTTGCGCAGGCTCTGGCGGCCAGCGATCAGGTTGTGGTTCTAGACATCTACGCGGCCCGAGAAGACCCAGAGCCAGGCGTTACCGGAATTTTGGTCGCTGATTCATTCGAGAATCAAGCTCAGGTGCATTACGTGCCTAACTGGGATGACGCTCCTGCGGTGGCCGCCTCACTCGCCGGGCCAGGCGACTTCATTGTGACCATGGGTTGTGGAGATGTCTATCGAATGGTTCCGCAACTCATCGAAGCGCTAGAGAAATAAGTTGAAGCGCCCGACTAGTCGCGGCCCTCAGTCGCGAAAACCAGCTGCCCGTCAGCAGCCTTCTAGAACCGTCAAGGTCACCAAGCGCTCGATCAAACCAACCGGCCGAGCGAGCCGCAAGCAGGGTATTGCTCAGCCTTTGTTTGCCCGATTTTTGGGCAAGTCGAAAGTCGCGGCCAATCGCATAAAAATCGATCGAGAGACGGTCGTTCGTTTCAGGGGCAAGTCTCGTCAAGCCAAGGCAATCGTGCTGACGGCGCTTGGGTCACTCGTTGCACTGATTTTGCTCGTGCTGGCAACCATTTTCACGCCACTGCTTGCAGTCGAGAACATTAAAATCACTGGCTTGCAAAAGATTGACGAGAAAAAAGTTGCTGCTGCGGTCAAGTCGCAAATCGGCATTCCGCTTGCTCTAGTAACCCAGCAATCAGTTGCAGATCAGCTGTCTCGGTTCACATTGATAGAAAGTTTCTCTCTAGTTAGTGAATTGCCGCACACTTTGCACATTGCCATTTCAGAACGCCAACCAATTTGCATCGTAGATGTTGGGGGAGTCAGTTATCTATATGACCCTGCCGGCGTTCGTCTGGGCCAGGCCGGCTATAAAGACACCTATCCGAGAGTTTTGATTAAGGGCGAGCCAAAGAGCAACGCTAGTTATAACCAGGCCATCGACGTGTTACTCGCTTTGCCTGCAAAACTTTTGCCTCGAATCTCGTTGATTGACGCGAAGTCAAAAGATGACGTCACGATGCAGCTTCGTGGTTATGCGGGACAGAAAATCATTTGGGGCGACGCATCTCAGTCAGCGCTCAAGTCAAAGGTGTTGGCTGCGCTAATTGCGAACCAGAAGCAAACAGATCGGGTTACTTTCGACGTTTCTTCGCCTACTGCGCCGGTTGTTCGCTACCGCTAAGACACGCCCACGGATATGCGCTGTTTGCAACCTAACTGGCCGTAGTTTCTAGGCGCAGTTGTAAGAGTTATGCCGTGTTTAAGCCTCATCCGGAGGTTTAAGGTTTTCTCTTCAACCGGACGTGAAAGCGTCGTGGCTTAGTCGGAGGAATCTCGTGGGTTTGAACCAGAACTACCTAGCGGTAATCAAGGTTGTTGGTGTTGGTGGAGCCGGTGGTAACGCCGTCAACCGCATGATCGAAAAGGGTCAGCGTGGCGTTGAATTCGTCGCAATCAATACCGATGCTCAAGACCTCATCATGTGCGAGGCCGATGTCAAGCTAGACATAGGTCGAGAACTGACCGGTGGGCTCGGCGCTGGTGCAGACCCTACCGTTGGCAAGCGAGCCGCTGAAGACCACGAAGAAGAGATCGAACTCGCACTTCGCGGTTCAGACATGGTTTTTGTCACAGCAGGCGCTGGTGGTGGCACCGGAACCGGAGCTGCTCCGGTAGTCGCCAAGATTGCTAAGCGCTTGGGCGCTCTAACCGTCGGTGTAGTAACCCGCCCGTTCGCAGTTGAAGGTCGCCGTCGCGCAGAAAACGCTAACGCCGGAATCGAAGCCCTTCGCGCCGAGGTCGACACCCTCATCGTTGTGCCAAACGAGCGCTTGCTCGAGCACACCAACCAGTCGCTTAGCTTGGTTGAGGCGTTCAACATCGCCGATGATGTTCTTCGTGCCGGTGTTCAGGGAATCACCGATCTAATCGTTACCCCTGGCCTAATCAACGTTGACTTTGCCGATGTGCGCTCAGTCATGCAAAGCGCAGGTTCAGCGCTCATGGGCATCGGAACAGCAAAGGGCGAAGACCGCGCAATTCGTGCTGCTGAAGCTGCCATTTCGAGCCCACTGCTCGAAACCACAATCGACGGCGCGCACGGTGTGCTCATGCTTGTTCAGGGTGCGCAAGACATGCGTCTGCACGAGGTCAACGAAGCAGTTCGCATGGTGAATGAGGCAGTTAGCCCAGAAGCCAACATCATTTTCGGTGCAACTATCGACGACACCCTTGGTGATGAAATTCGAATCACCGTTGTTGCCGCCGGTTTCGATGCTGCAACTCAACGACCTCGAGTCAGCCAGCCACGAGTCGCTGTCGAAGAGACGCCGAAGCAAGCGACCGTGTTTGACTTTCCAACAGCTGCGGCCACCTCGGCAGCACCTGCCGTCGCCGCAACTGCCGCCGGTTATGGTTTCGGAATTCAAACCGACGAGGCTGTTTCTGACGCAACTGGCGTCATTGACACTGTTGAAGACGAAGTCATCGTTTTTCCGAAGAAGACCGACGATGGTTTCGGCGACGACCTAGACATCCCTGACTTTTTGAAGTAATCGATTTAGGTGCCGAGTCTCGCCGAACGCTACCAGGCGGTTTCGACCGAAGTAGCCGACGCAATCTCGGCAGCTGGCCGCGATGCAACCGATGTCGAACTCATCGTCATCAGCAAGAATCATGGTGCAGAGTTGGTGCGCGAGCTCTATGCTCTCGGTCAACGGCATTTCGGTGAAAATCGCGATCAAGAAGCAAAGCCCAAGGCCGCTGAGACTTCAGACCTGGCGGGAATCACATGGCACTTCGTTGGTCAGTTGCAGAGCAACAAAACCAAGTCGGCTCTCAGCTACACCAACGTCTTGCACTCGATTGACCGAGCGTCGCTGGTGAGCAGCCTAAAGCGCGAGTTGCAGGGCCGGCCAGAGCGTTTATCTGGGTTCATTCAGTTGAATCTCACCGATGATCCGGGCCGAGGCGGCATCGAGCCTAAACACCTGACCGACTTCGCGACATCGTTGTTGGAACTTGAGTCCTTCGACCTGCTCGGGGTAATGGGGGTCGCGGCCCTCGACAGAGACCCTCGAATCGACTTTGAAACCATCGCCGAGGCCAGCGCTCAGTTGAGGTTGCTGGAGCCGAAGGCTCGGTTCATCTCTGCGGGCATGTCTCATGACTTCAGGCCAGCAATTGAATTTGGCGCGACACACCTTCGAATTGGCACAGCAATCACGGGTAAACGTAACCTTTAGCCATATCCTGAAGGTCAAGGTTTATCTAGGAGGTCCACCATGGCTCTAATTTCAACTGTTTCTAGCTGGCTCGGTTTGGGCGACGAGGTTGAAGCACCTCAGCGCCCGCAGGCTACTGCCACCGAATCACGCATGTCTGCGCCAAAGATCACCCAGCTTCGTTCACGTCGCGGTGGCGAGCAGAGCGAGATTTTCTCAATCGAGCCAGACTCATACCTTTCTTCTGGTGAAGAGATTGCCAGCCACTACCGTGATGGCGTGACTGTCATTGTCAACATGGCTAAATTGAGCGAGTCTGAAGCTCTACGCATGGTCGACTTTTTGTCAGGCTTGAAGCTTGCACTGCTCGGAAACATCAAGCGCATCACCAAGCACGTCTACCTGCTAACTCCAATGAACGTGGGCATCAACGACCCTGAGCCAGCCGAAGAGGTTGTCGACGGCCTGCTAATTCAGCCGTAACCGATGTCGGTTTTGGTTGTCGCGCTCTGGTGGGCGCTGCAGCTCTACTTCTACCTATTAATCGCAAGATTCGTAATTGACCTGGTTCTATCGATTAACCCGACTTGGCGACCTAGAGGCCTTGTCTTGGTTGCAACCGAGGTTGTCATGACTCTCACTGACCCACCGCTTCGTTTGGTGCGCAAATTCATCAAGCCGGTTCGGGTTGGGTCTATCTCGCTAGATTTCGGCTGGACGCTGCTGCTGCTTTTAGTTTCACTCTTGCAAAATGCGCTTGCCCGCATCGTTTAGTCAATTACTAACAGCGTTCGCCTGAACACAGGGCACGAGTTTGCCTAGGGTAATCTTGAGAAAGCCCAAACAAGAGAGGTCAACATGCCGCTGACTCCAGAAGACGTAGTCAACAAGCGTTTTCAGCCGACTAAATTTCGCGAGGGTTACGACCAAGACGAGGTCGATGACTTTCTCGACGAAATCGTCGTTGAGCTTCGACGTCTAAATCAAGAGAACGAAGATCTGCGTCAGCGTCTTCTAGCCTCTGAGGCGCGAATTGCCGAGTTGCAGCGCAGCGGCGCCGGGCTGGCAGATCAACTAACCAGTGCCGCACCGGTAACACCAAGTTTCGGTTCACTGACTCAATTGAGCGAACCAGCTCCTAGTAATTTTCCGGTGGCAACCGATCCGTCTCAGATCGACGGCAACAGCACGAACAATCTCTTGCAGATGGCCCGCAAACTGCACGACGACCACGTTCGAGAAGGCATCAGCAAGCGCGACGCACTAATCGCAGAAGGCCACGCAACTGCAGCTCGTGTTATTCGCGAGGCAGAGGCGCAGCAGCGTGTCGAACTAAGCAAGTTTGAACAAGAGAAGGCAGTGCTTGAGCACACCATCCTTGAACTAAAAAGTTTTGAACGCGAATATCGAATCAAGATCAAGGCCTACATCGAAGCTCAATTGTCAGAGCTCGAGCACCAGTCAGCTTCGGACATGCCAAACAGCCAGGAGCAAAACCAACAGGCACCATTTGGTCAGCCTGCGCAGCAGACATACCAGCTCGGTCAAAATTCAAGCGACTATTTCTCTAACTAATGTCTAAAGCCACGCGCAACAACCTGGTTAGAGCAGCAATTGCTCTTCTGATTGCTGCGTCTTTGGCACTCGCAGACCAGTTGCTCAAGAACCTGATTGTCGCAAACTTTCACACATTCGAAGTTCGGCCGTTTATCGGCGATCTGGTGAAACTGACCTACGTGCTAAACGACTCGGCGGCTTTTTCGCTTGGCTTCGGTGCCACCGGAATCTTCACCATAATTTCGAGTGTTGCCACACTCGGTTTGATTTGGTTCATTTTCAAAAAAGCAGAGACAACCGGTTGGGCGATCATGGCCGCTGTCTTGCTCGGTGGCGTTGTCGGCAACCTAATCGATCGATTCGTTCGTTTTCCGGGAGCGGGGCTCGGCCGCGTTGTTGACTACATTCAAATTCCATTTAACTTTCCGGTGTTTAATCTCGCCGACATCTGCATTGTCACAATTGCTTCGCTAACGGTAATTCGCGTGCTGCTCGGCCACACAATTGGCAAGGTCGGCAAAGCGAACAATGACTGACTCGCGGTTAATTCCGGTTCCACCAGCGCTTGACGGCGAACGAGCCGATGCAGCACTTGCCAAAATGCTCGGACTTTCAAGGTCGGCCGCCTCGGCGATTCTCGAGGGCAATGGTGTGCATCGCTCCGGAGTCTTGGTCGGCAAGTCCGATCGACTAAAAGAAGACGACTTGCTCGAAATTGTTATGCCCGAAGTTAGAGATCTGCTCTCGGTCAGGCCAACTGAAGTCGAGAATCTTCGAATCGTTTATGAAGACAAAGACTTAGTTGTGGTTGACAAGCCGGCTGGCGTTGCTGCGCACCCATCCGTGGGCTGGGATGGCCCAACAGTCGTCGGTGCATTGCTAGCCAGGGGAGTGCAGGTTACGACCTCTGGAGCGCACGAACGGCAGGGAATCGTGCAGCGACTAGATGTCGGCACGAGCGGTCTGATGATGGTCGCTAAGACCGAAGTCGCCTATTCGCGACTCAAGCAAGCATTTCGCGACCGAGCTGTGCACAAGGTTTATCACGCTGTAATTCAGGGTCACCCAGACCCATTTGAAGGAACCATCGACGCGCCAATTGGCAGGCATCCGCGCGCTGAGTTCAAGTTCGCTGTTATGAATGACGGCAAGCCGTCGATCACGCACTACAAATTGCTCGAAGCTTTTGCGGCCGCTTCGTTGGTAGAGGTAATTCTCGAGACCGGTCGCACTCATCAAATTCGAGTGCACTTCAGCGCATTTAAGCACCCGTTGCTTGGCGACACCATGTATGGGGCTGATCCGACTTTGGCCGCCAAGTTGCACATTGAGCGCCAGTGGTTGCATGCCGTTCGCCTGAGTTTCGTTCACCCAACTTCGGGCGAGCAGGTCGAATTCGAAAGCAGCTACAGCCCAGACTTGTCCGATGTCTTGGAGCGATTAAGAACCAACTAGGTTTATTCTTGCGTTTTGGTCTCGCAGCAGTGCAGAGGAGGGGTTCGTGACAGATAACGATTCATTCGTGCACCTTCACGTTCACACCGACTACTCAATGCTTGACGGAGCAGCGAAGATCAAGCAGCTAATCAAAGAAGTCGCAGACCAGGGCATGCCTGCGGTTGCAATCACCGACCACGGCAACATGCACGGCGCATTTGAGTTTTACAAGGCGGCAAACGCCGCCGGTGTTAAGCCGATTATCGGCCTCGAGGCCTATGTTGCACCCGGAGCAAGCCGAACTGACAAGAGCCCTGTGCGCTGGAATGACGGCGGTGAAGACGATATTTCTGGCAACGGTGCCTATACGCACATGACTCTCTTGAGTGAGACGACTGAGGGCATGCACAACCTTTTCAAGATGTCTTCGTTTTCTTGGCTAGATGGAATCTATTACAAGCCTCGCATCGACCGAGAGCTAATGCACACTTATGGCAAAGGCCTAATCGCCACATCGGGCTGCGTGGGTGGCGAGGTGCAAACCCGATTGCGAGCGGGCCAATATGCCGAGGCGAAGAACGTCGCTGGTGAAATGCGTGAAATCTTTGGCAAAGAGAACTACTTCATCGAAATCATGGAGCACGGAATTGGCATCGAGAAACGAACTTTTCAAGAGCTGATCAAACTCGCTAGAGAGCTCGACATTCCGCTGCTTGCAAGCAACGACCTGCACTACACGCATGCGACAGACGCCGAGGCACACGAGGCCCTGCTTTGCGTGCAAACAGGTTCTAACCTCAACGAAGCCAAGCGCTTCAAGCTCGATTCGAATGAGTTTTATGTAAAGTCAGCGGCAGAAATGCGTGCGTTATTCGCCGACTATCCTGAGGCCTGCGACAACACCCTATTGATTGCAGAGCGTTCGAACGTCAAGTTTGAAGAGCGAAAGCTCATGCCAGAGTTTCCGGTGCCAAAGGGTGAGACTGAAGACAGCTGGTTCGCCAAAGAGGTGCACCGCGGCCTAGCCGAGCGATTCAACGGAAATGTGCCAAAGACACACACCGATCAGGCTGAATATGAAATCGGCGTTATTGTGCACATGAAGTTTCCGAGCTACTTCTTGGTGGTTGCCGACTTCATTGCCTGGGCGCGAAACAACGGTGTTCGTGTTGGCCCCGGTCGTGGTTCTGCAGCTGGGTCAATCGTGGCCTGGGCGCTCGGCATCACCGACCTAGACCCAATCGAACACGGACTAATCTTTGAGCGCTTCTTGAACCCAGATCGCGTTTCGATGCCCGATATCGATATCGACTTCGACGATCGTGGTCGCGGTGAGGTAATCAAGTACGTATCTGCAAAATACGGTGCAGATCGAGTGGCACAAATTGTCACGTTCAACACCATCAAGGCAAAGCAAGCTCTCAAGGATGCCGCGAGAGTTCTAGCCATGCCTTACTCGGTTGGCGAAAAATTGACAAAGGCACTGCCGAAAATGGTTCTCGGTCGCGATGTTTCGCTAACCGAAGTTGTCGAGAAAAAGATTGACGGCAAAGAGAATGAACGCTTCAAAGAGGCAGCAGAGTTTCGTGAGTTGCTAGACACTGATGAAGACTCGGCGAAGGTTTTCAATTTGGCCAGGGGTCTCGAGGGGTTGAAGCGCGGCTGGTCGGTTCACGCGGCCGGCGTCATCATGTCTTCGGTTCCTTTGATTGAAGTCATGCCAATGATGAAGCGCGAAGACGATGGCGCCATCATCACCCAGTTTGACCAACCATCTAGCGAAGCGCTTGGTCTTCTGAAAATGGACTTCTTGGGGCTTCGAAACCTAACTGTGCTCGAAGACACTCTTGCCAACATTAAGCAAAACCGAGGCGAGACAGTTGTTCTAGAAGAGTTAGATCTGAATGGCGATGCAGCCACATATGATCTGCTGTCTCGCGGTGACACCCAGGGCGTGTTCCAGCTCGATGGCGGCCCAATGCGCAGTCTGTTGAGGCTGATGAAGCCGTCGAAGTTTGAGCACATTTCGGCAGCTATTGCGCTCTATCGTCCGGGTCCGATGGGCATGGAGTCGCACACGAAATATGCGCTGCGAAAGAACGACCTTCAGGTTGTTGAATCAATTCACCCTGAACTCGAAGGCCCGCTATCTGAAATTCTCGACCCAACCTACGGGCTGATCGTTTATCAAGAGCAGGTTATGTCTGCGGCTCAAAAGGCAGCCGGTTTCTCTCTCGGAAAAGCAGACAACCTGCGCCGAGCCATGGGAAAGAAGAAAAAAGAAGAACTCGACAAAATGTATGACGAGTTTCAAGCTGGCATGAAAACCAATGGCTATTCAGACGAGGCAGTCAAAGCGCTCTGGGATACTCTCTTGCCTTTCGCAGATTATGCCTTCAACCGTGCTCACAGCGCCGCCTATGGCGTTATTTCTTATTGGACCGCCTATCTGAAGGCAAATTACACTGCCGAATTTATGGCTGCTCTGCTAACCAGCGTGGGTGGTTCAAAAGACAAGTTGAGCATTTACCTGTCTGAATGCCGCAAGCTCGGCATTCAGGTTCTTGCGCCCGATGTGAATGAATCGGTTGAGGCGTTCGCTGCAGTTGGGCAAGACATCAGGTTTGGTCTCGGCGCTATTAGAAACGTTGGCCACAACGTTGTCGAAGCGGTCGTTGCAACTCGCGCATCCAAGGGCGCTTACAAAAACTTCAACGACTTTTTGAAGAAGGTTCCTCAAGTTGTTTGCAACAAAAAAACCATTGACTCGCTCATTAAAGCTGGTGCGTTTGATTCGTTGAATCACGCTCGCCGTGCACTCTCTGAGATTCACGAAATCGCCGTTGAGTCAGAAACACTGACCAAGCGCAAAGAAGCGCAGGGGCAAATGGATCTTTTCGCCGGCATGTTCGACGAAGTCGAGGGCCTGGCGGTGACCATTCCTGATCGCAGCGAATGGCCGAAACGTGAGAAGTTGGCATTTGAGCGCGAAATGCTCGGGCTCTATGTGAGCGACCACCCACTTGCCGGCAGAGAGGCCCAAATCGCAAGGTTCAGCGAGATTTCTCTTGCCGAATTGCAAGAGAACGAGCGAATTCAAGATGGCCAGGTTTTGACCATTGCCGGATTGGTAACCAGCATCGAGCACAAGGTGGCCAGAAACAGCGGCAACCCTTATGCAATCGTGAGCATAGAAGACCTTGATAGCGAAGTCACAGTGATGTTGATGGGCAAGACCTATGGCGAATTTGGTCGAATGCTAAATGCAGATCAGTTCGTGATGGTTCGCGGTCGAGTTAGCCAACGTGATGACGCAAAGAACATTAACGCTCAACGCATCGAGGTGATTGAAGCGGTTGCCGATGGATCAACTGAACCCGTGCTGTTGCACATTCGTGACGCCCAGGCGACAAAGCCAAACCTCGAAGACCTAGATCGAACTCTGCGTGCTTACTCGGGCGAGAGCGAAGTGTTTGTGAACATGATCAATTCGCAAAAGGTGGCGACAAGATTCAAGCTTCAGCCGACGGTGAGATTCTCTGTCGCGCTTATTTCTGAGATTAAAGCAATATTCGGTTCGAAGGTATTTATCGGTGGAGACGACCTAGCCGACCTCAACAGCAGTCTTGTAGGCCCGCTGGTGATAGATGAGGGGATTGCCCTCAGCTCCGATCAAGCCTTCTTCAATTTCGACGATAACGACGGCATTCGCTTCGACTGAGTGAATTTCTCTAATCTTCGCGATTAGAGCGCCAGAAGCGGTTTGAAAAATCGGAAGATTGTGTGGCCCGCGCATCCAGTCGCTGTCGACAAATCTAAGTTCATGGGCAGCAGCCATTTTCATGGCGAGATCAACGTTCTCGATGGTCAGCGAGTGAATGGCAACATACTTTGCTGAGCAGAGAGCAGGCCAAGAGCTGGAACCGCTGGCGACATTGAAACTGGCCAGAGGTGGGTTAGCGCCAAGTGACGTCATAGAAGTTGCAGTGAAGCCAACCGGGTTCTGGTCGGCATCAACCATTGTGATAACCGATACTCCCGAAGCATGTTTGCGAAAAATTGCGCGAAGCGCTTCTGCTGGGTTTGCCTCGTGACTAAAGTTCATTGTTCTTCCTGACTTTCTCAGCCAAGGTTACTCTGCCCGAGAGATTGAGCTTCAATCTAGAATTGCTTTGACTTTAGAAATGGTGGGTTCGAAATGCGCATTCTTGACTTGCGAGGAGCCCGACTTTCTTCGAGAAATGTTAGAGAGCTGGCTCCGAGAGCCGCTCTCGACATAAGTGAAGCGTGTCGCCAGATTCAGCCTCTGATTGACGATGTTGAGCAGTTTGGCGCTGAGGCCGTTGTTCGGGCTACCGAGAAGTTTGACGGATTTACGCCTTCTTCTTTGGTGGTTTCGCAAGAAGAGATTGACGCCGCTGTCGCGGGCCTTGATGCAGATCTTCGCGTGGCTATTGAAACGGCAATAGAGCGCGTGCGCGCGGTCAGTGTCAATTCGCTATCGCGGCCATCGGTGACAAATTTCGAACCTGGCGCGAAAG
>JAGOAI010000032.1 GCA_017983965.1 Rhodoluna sp.
TTCAGATCATGGTCGACGTGGTGTTGAACCACATGACCGGTTTGCAAAATGGCACGGGTTTCGCTGGCACCGAATTCACCAAGTATGAATTTCCGGGATTATATGCAACCGACGATTTCAACATGTGCCCAACCGGCGTTAGCCAGATTGAAGACTGGGGCAACGTCGAAGAAATTCAGCAGTGTGAGTTGCTAGGGCTCGCCGACCTAAACACCAGCAAGTCAAATGTGCGCGATCAGCTGGTGAAGTTCTTGCGCGACTTGCGCAACATGGGTGTTGCCGGTTTTCGAGTTGACGCAGCCAAGCACATCGCTTCGAACGAGTTGAAGCAAATCGTTGATCAACTCGACGGCAACACAACTTTCATCTCTGAGGTAATCGGCGAGCAGCCACCGCAGTCTGAGTATTACGCCTTTGGGCACGTGTTCTCTTTTGACTGGATCAACCAGATGCGCAGCATCTTCTCGAGCAACGGTTTGCTTGGTGGCTCTGCAGACCAGAACTATTTCGATATGCTCAGCCCGAGCGACAAGACTGTGACCTTGGTTTCGAACCACGACACCGAGCGCAACGGCGGAGCAATCACTTATCAATTTGGCAAGTCATTCAACCTAGCCTCGGTCTTCACCCTGGCCGTGCCTTATGGCAAGCCGATGATGTATTCGTCTTATGCGTTTAGCGACACCGACCTCGGCCCGTTCGCAGACTTCACCGGCTACCAACCGCTCGGCCAGTGTGTCGACAACGTTGGCCCAGATCACGGGGCTTATGAAGACGGAGAGTGGGTTTGCCAGCACCGCTGGCCGGCCATTGTGGGCATGATTGCCTTTCACAAGGCGGTTGGCGACAGCAAGTTCACCAACATCTGGCAAGAGGGTGATGCCTATGGCTTCGGCCGCGGCAAGCTCGGATACGTTGCCTTCAACACCGGCGACGCCGCTGTGAACGCAACCATCAAGACCTCAATGCCTGCCGGTGTTTACACCGACCGCATCTCAGGTGGCGATGTGACCGTGGCAGCCGACGGAACCATTCAGGTTGCAATCGAGAGCTGGAACGCAGTCGCAATCGACGTGAAGTCGAAGAAGTAATTCTTCGGCTGATCTTCTAAACCAGCGAGTCGCGCCAGGCTTTGTGCATCTTGGCGAACTTGCCGGTGCCCGCAATTAGCGTGGCCGGCTTGTCGTCTTCGATGATCTTGCCGTGCTCCATTACTAGAACGCGGTCAGCGATCGAGATGGTGCTCAAGCGGTGAGCAATGATGATTGCGGTTCGCCCCTTGAGCAGGGTTTGTAATCCGTGTTGAACCAAACGTTCGCTCGGAATATCTAGCGAAGCGGTTGCCTCATCGAGAATCAAAACGGCAGGGTCTGCAATGAATGCACGCGCGAATGAAATTAACTGGCGTTGACCGGCACTCACGCGACCACCGCGCTTGTTCACGTCGGTGTTGTAACCATCTGGAAGTGACTCGATGAACTCGTGCACGCCAACGGCCTTTGCCGATTCGATGATCTCTTCGATGGTTGCGCCTGGTTTGCCGAGTGCAATGTTTTCGCCAACGGTTCCAGAGAACAGGTATGCCTCTTGGGTAACCATCACGATTGCGCGACGCAAGTCATGGTTCGAAATGTCTCGCAAGCTGATGTCATCGAGCTTCACAGCACCAACGCTTGGGTCATAGAAACGCGAAACCAACTTGGCAAGAGTCGACTTGCCGGCTCCGGTGGTTCCGACAAGGGCAATGGTCTGCCCCGCCGGAATGTCGAGGTTGAAGTTCGGCAAAATTGTCTTGCCGTTTGAATAGTGAAACTCAACGTCTTCGAAAGCAAGGTGGCCCTTAGGCTCGCCGAGTTCAACGGGGTGCTCAGGGTCTGGCACAGAAGGGTCTTCTTCGAGCACGCCCGAGATCTTCTCGAGGCTCGAGTTTGCCGACTGATAGGCGTTATAGAACTGGGCTAGCTGCTCCATCGGGTCGAAAAAGCGCTTGCCATACAAGATTGCGGCGGTCAGCACGCCAATGCCGAGGTCGCCTTCAATCACACGGATGCCGCCAAACAAAAGCACTCCAGCCACAGCGATGTTGCCGATAACAACCAGCCCCGGGTCATAGATGCCGAAGATGCTGATGACCTTGGCGTTGATTGAGCGGTAGTCCTCGACGAGCACGTTGTAGCTGTCTTGGTTGCGCTTCTCTTTTCTGAAGGCCTTAACTGCACGAATGCCGGTCATGGTCTCTACGAAGTGAACAATCAACTTCGCCGAGGCAACGCGGCTCTTGCGATACCAATATTTGGTCTGCTTCTGAAACCAGTAGGTCAAGAAGAACAGCGGCACGAACGAGCAGGTCAGAATCAAGAACGACGTCATGTCGATGGTGGCTAGTGCAATCGCCGTGAAGATCATCATCAAGATGCCGGCAATCATTTCGTTGCCACCAACGTCGAGCAATTCTTTGATGGCATCGATGTCGTTGGTCTGACGTGAAATCACGCGACCCGAAGTGTACTTCTCGTGAAACTCGAGTGACAGACGCTGAGTGTGTCTAAAAAGGCGATCGCGAATTTCGAAGAGCACGCCCTGGTTGGTGCGCTGAGCGTAAACCAAGAAGTAAGCCATGAGCGATGCCGAACCGATTGCTGCAACAAGGTATGCACCTGCGGTTAGCCAAGCGAGCTGCATGTCACCCTTGAGCGCCATCGGAATCGCCGAGTCGATTGCAAGTGCGATCAAGCCTGGGCCAACGACGCCGAGCAAACGTGAAACCAAAATCATTGCAAACGAAACTGCAAGTCTCGCGCGAATCGGTTTGACCAAGGTGAAAAGAAGTTTTAGCGAACGCTCGCGAACGGCCTTTGATTCGGCCTTGCTGAGTTCGGTGTTGTCTTCGTTGTTTACGCCGTGCATGCTCATTTCTTGTTCACCTCGCTGTCGAGGCTAGAAATTACGTGACGGTAGTGCTCGTTGGTTGCCAATAGTTCGCTGTGCTTTCCAACCGCGGTGATGCGGCCATCTTCGAGAAGGGCAACGCGGTCTGCAAGCATCACTGTTGATGGGCGGTGAGCCACGATCAACGCTGTGGTACTCTTCAAGACCGTGCGCAGAGCGTCTTCGACCATTGCCTCGGTGTCGACGTCGAGCGCTGACAGCGGGTCGTCGAGCACCAAAACCGCCGGCTTGGCAGCAACCGCACGGGCTAGGGCCAAGCGCTGACGCTGGCCACCAGACAAGCTCAAACCCTCTTCGCCAATCTTGGTGTCTAGGCCTTCTGGCAGGTCATAGGCAAAGTGCGCCTGGGCAATCTCGAGAGCCTGGGTGAGGTCTTTCTTGGTTGAGTTCGGGCGGCCGAGCAGAACGTTGTCTTTCACGCTCGAAGAAAACAGGGTTGCGTCTTCGAAGGCCATGGCAACGTGGCTGCGCAACTCTTCGCGAGTCAGATCGCGAATGTCAACGCCGTCTAGCTCGATCGAGCCGTCGGTTACTTCATAGAGACGTGTGGCGAGTGCCGTGAGGCTGGTTTTTCCGCAACCGGTAACGCCGATCAGGGCTACCGATTCACCAGGCTCGATTTCGAGGTCGACACCGTTCAGCAAATCAGGCTGCGACTCTGGCGCATCGCTATATCTAAAGTGCACGTTCTTGAAAACCAAACGACCCTTTGGCTTCTTGATGGACTTCGGGTTTGCCGGGTCAGTAATTTCAACATCGGTGTCGATTACCTCAAAGAAACGTTCAACAGCAGTCTTGGCGTCGAGCGTCATCGACAAGAAGAAACCGATTGACTCGGTTGGCCACGCAAGCACGCGAGCGGTTGCGAAGAATGCAACCAGACCACCGATGGTCAGTTGATTGTCAGAAACCAAGAAGATGCCAACCAGCATCGAAAGGCCAACGGCAAACTCGGGAACCAGAATTAGGTAGATCCAGATGTTTGCGATCAGCCCGGCCTTCTTCAGCTCGGTGCTCTTTAGGTTTGCTGCGTCACGCTTGAACTTCTCGGCAAAGAAGTCGCCGCGACCAAATGCCTTCAAAACACGAATGCCATGCACAGACTCTTCAACCGAAGTTGCGAGGTCACCGGCCTGGTCTTGAGACATGCGGGCGACTCGGTGATATTCCTTTTCGAACTTGAAACCCTTTAGCCAGATTGGAATCGAGGTGACGATGAAAATCGCTCCGAGAATCCAGTGGTAGTTCACCAAGATGATCAAGCCGATGACGATTGTGATGACGTTTGAAACCATCAGCACCAAACCGAACGAGAGCCAGCGCCGAATTAGCGAAAGGTCACCGGTAACACGGCTGAGCAACTGCCCGCTCGGCCACTTGTCGTGAAAACCGACTGGCAGGTCTTGAAGTTTGGCATAGAGGGTGCGGCGCAAACCAGCCTCAACGTGAGTTCCGGGGGTCAGCACCAACCAGCGGCGAAGCAAGACCATGAAAGCCTCGGCGATGCCTAGGGCTAGAACGATTGCAACCGCCGGAATCAGGGCGGCCACCGAAGGTGAGGTCTTTAGGCCATTAACCAGGCCGCTCAGGTAGCCAGGGATGGTTAGAGCAAAGATCTGTGAGGCAAGCGCGGCAACGATGCCAAGCACGACTCTTGGCAGAGCGCTCTTGGCATAAGGAAAGATGCGCAGCAACGTAGCTGCGGTTCCGCGGGATTTCACTTAATTACCTAACTGCAGAGCCCGAGTGTTATTCCGAAATCGGGCCAGCCTTGCAGTCTATGTCAAAAATGCCAGCCTCTAGAAACTGCAACACGGGCTTTCTGCTCCAATCACTTCAGGGCTGACTAAGACCTTTCGGCCTAGTGAAAGAAGTGGCGTTCTCCGGTGAAATACATGGTGACCCCAGCGGCCTCGGCAGCTGCGATAACCTCTGGGTCACGCTTTGAACCACCAGGCTGAACCACTGCCTTTACTCCGCCGTCGATCAAGACCTGAAGGCCATCGGCAAACGGAAAGAATGCGTCTGAAGCGGCGACCGATTCGCGTGAGCGAGACTCGGCGCGGGTGACTGCGAGCTTGCAAGAGTCGACTCGGTTTACCTGACCCATGCCAACACCGACAGATGCTCCATCTTTGGCAAGCAAGATTCCATTCGACTTAACCGAACGGCAGGCACGCCAAGCGAACTCGAGATCGCGCATGGTTTCTGGGTCTGCCTTTTTGCCCGAGACGAGAGTCCAGCCGAGTGTGTTGAAGTTGCTGAACTCGTCGGCCTCTTGCACAAGAATGCCGCCAGAGATCTGACGGAACTCATATTTGTCGCGAGCATAAGATGCAGGCAATTCGAGAATGCGAAGATCTGACTTCTTTAGAAGAATCTGAAGCGCTTCGATTTCGTAGCCAGGTGCAACAATCACCTCGGTGAAGATTGGCGAAATCTGCTTCGCCATTTCAACCGTGACGATTCGGTTCGATGCAATCACACCACCGAATGCCGACATCGAGTCGCACATGTGCGCCTTGGCGTGAGCATCTGCAATCGGGTCTGCAGAGTTTGGGTCGCCGACTGCAATGCCGCAAGGGTTTGCGTGCTTGATGATGGCAACCGCCGGTTCACTGAAGTCATAGGCTGCGCGAAGTGCTGCATCGGCGTCAACGTAGTTGTTATAAGACATGTCTTTGCCGCCGTGCTGACGAGCCTGAGCGATGCCCATCGACTCATTGCTGGCTCGGTAGAGCGCTGCCGACTGGTGCGAGTTTTCGCCATAGCGAAGCACAGAGGTCAGCTCGCCCCTGATGTCTAGGTTGCTGCCGAAGCCAGGGTTCTTGCTGGCTGCGTCGATGGTCTGGTCAGCGTTCTTGCGCCATTCAGCCTCGAGCTCTGCAGCGAACCAGTTGGCAACGGCGGTGTCATATTTCGCGGTGTGCGAGAAAGCGGCAAGCGCAAAGGCGCGACGCTGAGCAAGCGTGGTGCCGCCATGTTCAAGAGCGATGATGATTTCGCCGTAACGGGCAGGGTCTGTAACAATCGCAACGTTTGCGTGGTTCTTCGCCGATGCGCGCACCATCGCCGGGCCGCCGATGTCAATCTGATCGACAACTGCGTCACCCTTTGCACCAGACTGCACGGTCTGCACGAACGGATAGAGATTTACGACAACCAACTGAAACGGCTGAACCTTTAGAGCGTCGAGCTGACCTTCGTGTGCAATCAAACGCATGTCTGCGAGCAAACCTGCATGGATGCTCGGGTGCAAAGTTTTTACGCGGCCATCGAGTGACTCGGGAAACCCGGTTACCTCTGCAACTTCGGTTACGGCAAAACCTGCTTCTGCGATTGTCTTTGCCGTCGAACCTGTTGACACCATCTCGACACCATTTGCGGCTAACGCAGCTGCGAGTTCGAGCAAGCCGGTTTTGTCTGAAACTGAAATCAAAGCTCGGCGAATTTGCACGCGATCGAAGTGACGGTAGTCAGCTGGTGAATGCGGGTTAACGGCTGCCATTGTTTTCTCGTTTCTTGTCGGCGAATGCCTTGACGGTTTCGACAAGCATTTCGCGCTCGACGACTTTGATGCGCTCGTGCAGCTCGGCCTCAGAATCGCCTGGCTGAATTGCAACTTCGCGCTGGGCAATGTGCGGCCCAGTGTCAACGCCTTCGTCAACAACGTGAATGGTTACTCCGGTGGTGGTTGCGCCCGCGCTCAGTGCATCGCGAACGGCGTGTGCTCCCGGAAAAGCTGGCAGCAAAGATGGGTGGGTGTTGATCAGGTTCGGCGACAGTGCCCGCACAAAGTTGGCAGGCAAGATGCGCATGAAGCCGGCAAGCACAACTAGGTCTGGCTTGAAGAAGTTGATGTTGTCGAGCAGGGTCTCTGCCCAGGCCTCGCGGCTGGCGAAGTTAGTTGGTGAAACCACGAAAGTTGGAATGCCATACAGGTCAGCGTGGGCGAGGCCATCGGCTGGGTTGTCTGCGCCAACCGCCAAGATTCGGGCTCCGAATAGCGGGTTATCTGCGGCGTCTAGCAGCGCTCTCAGGTTAGAACCTGATCCAGAGATGAGCACTACGACTGACAACACGGTTCTATTTTACTTTCGCGTGACCGGCGATTAATCGCGCTTGCTGGCGAGCAACGGGTGGTCAGGTCGATCTGGTCGAGCAGAGAAGAAAGAGGCGAGAACCGAGACGGCCGCCACCTCAACGAAGACCACGGCAAAGAGAACAAGGCCGTTTATGCCGTTGGTCTGAAAGCGCCCAGGCCCAAATGCTCCAGATGCCAACCAGCCGAGCAATGCCATTTCTGAGGCTGCCACGAATGCAATCGATAAACCAAGTGCGAGAGCTGAAGCAATTGGGGTTGCAAACTCGAAGCGCACATCTTCGGCGTGCTTCTTGATGGCAAGCGTTGCAAAGAACGCAAGCACCAGCGGAACCACAATTGCGATCATGCCGAAACCGAGCGTGCCCTGCGGCAAGATTGCCAAAACCGGAATCGCCGGCAGCGGCCCTGCTGCAGAACCAAGCGGTGAGATGAGCGAACCTTCACCAATCGAGAAGCCAACGCCGGTTAGCCAACTAGCTGCATAAACCACAAAGTTTGGCAGCAGCGAAATCTGCGCAGAAGTAATTGCAAAACCACCGAGCACCGTTGCGTGCACGCTCTCATAGAAGGTGATGATGCCTATCCAGTTGAATGCCAATAGCAACGCAATGCCGGCTGCCGAGATGGCGAGCAAACCAACCGCAACTGCCGTGCCCGCGCGAAGCGCCGGCGACCAAACCACGCGAAGAACCCAAGGCAAAGCAGCAAAAGCCTTTTCGAAGAATGAGCGAATGGCGGCGCGCTCTGCCGACTGCACTCCCCTTGCGACTCCATAAACCGGTCGCGGTTCACCGAGAACCGAGCCGGCAATCATGATGATCGCGAAGAACAAAACCGGAAACATCATGCCCATGGTTTGGTTCGGCGAAATGGTTTTGAAGTCAGCACCGCGAACCACAAAGAAGGTGAGCGTTGCATAGGTCGCAATCGACCCAAGCCAAGCTGGCCACATCTCGGGTGCACCAGAGATTCGGCGGCCAACTCGCCAAGCAAGCCACGCAAGAAAGATGCTGTATCCGAGCGGAATCAAAGAGATTGCAAAGGCCGAGACCTTGATGCCTAGAAAGTTGCCGGCTGCAACGTTGAGGCTGACGCCCTGTGCAAGCAGCCAGATGTCACTAGCCGTGCGAAAGGCAACGACATAGTGAGTCTGCGCATCATTCTCAAAAAGCCAAAGAACCGACAGCGACACCGCGAGCGCGCCAAGCCCAATCACAACAGTGATGAGGGCCTGAACGGCACCAATCGCGAGAGTCAGCCGACGGTTCAAGGTGTGGCTTAGAG
>JAGOAI010000009.1 GCA_017983965.1 Rhodoluna sp.
TCTAATCGTTGCGAGGGCCGCTGTGCGCTTGTAAGATTGACCCTTGGTGCTAGTCACCGCGGCAGCCCCTCGGGGCCGCCAAACCAGTGGGATATGGTGTAATTGGCAACACGAAGGTTTCTGGTTCCTTTGTTCTAGGTTCGAGTCCTGGTATCCCAGCAATTAGTGGTTCTTAAGAACCGGCAAACCCCCGAATTTCGGGGGTTTTTGCTTTAACGGCTTTAGTCTGGGCACATGCAAACCGCCGCAATCGTCATGGCCACCGTTCAGTTCATGGTCGCAATGTTTCAGCTCGCTCTCGTCTTGGGCGCCCCGATGGGCGAGTATGCCTTCGGCGGCCAACACCCAGGCAAGCTGCCGAAACAGTTTCGAATCACGAGCGCGTTCTCGTTTGTCTTCTTGCTTGCCGTTGGTGGTCACTATTTGGCCCAGGCCGGCGTTTTCACCCCGTTGTTTCCGGGCGCAATCAACACCGTTGCCAACTGGTGCTTGGTTGGCTTCAACGTTGTAGGTCTCGTGATGAACTCGATTTCGCGCAGCAAGAAAGAGCGTCAGATGTGGGTGCCAGTGTTGCTGTTGTCGGTTGTGCTCTCGATCATCGTGGCCTTCGGCTACGACTCACGTTTGGTCTAAACCTTCTTTAGACTTCGGTTGATTCGCCCGGTTCTAGGTGCTCGAAAGTGCCGCCGTGTTTTTCGGTTAGCTGCTTGATGCGCCCGTTATACATTTTGTGCCCCTCTTCGCTGAGGTGAATGTTGTGGGTGCCAAACGAGCGAGATGGTTTTACTTCGTCAACGAAATCGATGATCTCTGAAATCTTTGCCCAAGGTGCGCTTGATGGGCAGGCGAGCAGAGCAATCTTGCGGTCTGGTCTTGTGAAGCTGTCGCCTGGGTAATACAAGAGGTCGTTGACCATGACTCCGCAGTTTTGAATCAGCGGAATGCTGTGGTGAATCTCTTTGTGCATGTCGCCGAAGAATTCGAAAGTGAATTCGCCGACCTTGTGAAAATCTCCGTGGTGCACGCTTGTCACTTTGAGCTCTGGGCGCGATTCGGCGAGGCGCTTCTTAACATCGTCGGTGCCAAGCAGCAGCGCATCCGAGTTTTCGGCAACAATGCGATCGAGCTGCTCTTCGAAGCAGTGGTCGTCGTGCATGTGAGTCATCACGATTGCGCGCACATTGCTCAGGCCGGTGAGTGGGCGAGTGTAAACACCCGGATCAATAACCGCGCGGTCGCCGCCCTGCTCAAGAATCAGCGTCGCGTGCTCGAGTTTGGTGATCTTCATGCCTTTGAGAATACCCTCGTAGGCTAGATGCATGACCCCAGAAACCAACCAGCCGAGCGCAGCCGTGCCACGCGTTAAGCAGGCTTGGTGGGCGCTCGTTATCGGCTTGCCGGTGCTGTTCGTGGGTTTCTCGCTTCTCTCATGGATGGCCGCGGCCAGTCTTTTGGTGCTTGTTTTCATCGCCGTGGTGCTTTTGCCAATCGGCACAAGGTTTCTAACCGTCGGTGACGACTATGCAGTGCTCAACAAATTGCGCGATGAGTTCGAGCTGCTAAAGAGTGTCGACACCTTTGTGTTGGCCAAGACCGCAACGTTGACCGCGGGTGAACACAAGGTCGTGGATGTTCAATCCTTTGCCTCTGGAGTCTCGGCCGACCAGATTCTCGAACTTGCCTGCGCGGTTGAGCGTGATTCAAGCCACCCGATTGCCAAGGCAATTGTTTCGGCCGCTGCTGCAAAGCAACTGGATGACCTGCCGGCAGCTCGAGACCTGCGCGCTATTCCAGGTGTTGGTGTCACAGCAATGGTCGACGGGCAAGCAATCACAATCGGTGGCCCTTCGTTGCTGACCGGCCGCAACCTGATGTTGACGGTTGATCAGCTGCTCAAGGTAAACGAAGAGAACTCGCTCGGACACACGGTTGGTTATGTGATTCGCGACAATGGACTGCTTGGTTTCATAGCAACGAGCGACACACTTGTTGAAGCGGCCGACGCACAGGTCGGCCTTCTGCAAAGCATGGGCAAATTCGTGGCCGTTGTTTCTTCTGACGCCGAGGGAGTCGTGAAGTGGGTGGCTCGCGAATTTGAGTTGGTCGAATGGTTTGCCGAGGTCTTGCCGCATCAGCGAGCCGAGCTGTTCACGCGACTAAAGGCAGACGGCAAGAAAGTTGCTGTGATTGGCCAGGAGTTCGCGCCCGATTCAGACGACCTAATTCAGGTCGCCGGCAGCCTTGCCGAACTCGATTCAATTGCCAGAAGGGGCAAGCAGTTATTGGCGAAGCAGTGGCAGAACCGAGTTGCTGCGGGGTTATTGGGCTTAGCGGCTATCCCGTTGATTGCACTTGCCTTTAGCAAGCCAGACCTGACAACAACATTGGTCTATGGCTCGGTGCTAATCTCGCTTTCGACTGCAATTGCGGTCGTGCAGGCACGCTCAATGAAGAGGTAACCGATGGTCGTTGGACTAATTGTGAACCCAACCGCTGGTCGCGGTTCTGGCCGCGCCAATCACCAGGTGATTCTCGAGGCGTTCAAGAAGCTAAACGTTGAGACTCTCGATCTGACTTCGCGCAGCAAAGACGAGGCAGAGGCCAAAGCTCGCGTTGCAATCGCAAACCAAAAGATTGATGCGTTGGTTGTTGCCGGTGGCGATGGCATGGTGCACCTCGGTGTGAACCTAGTCACCGATGCAAAGCTGCCTCTTGGCATCATCGCCTGCGGAACCGGTAACGACTCGGCTCGCGCACTCGGACTGCCAATTGACGACGTTCAGTGGGCAGCGCAGATTGCGGCAGATCACATCGGCATGACGCGAACCGTTGATGTTGGTTTGGCAGAGAACGACCGCGGCCGTTTCTTCTTCTTCGGTTCAATCTCGGCAGGCTTCGATGCGCTAGTGAACGCTCGTGCAAATCGCTGGAAGTACCCGAAGGGTCCATCGCGCTACAAACTCGCAATGTTTCGCGAGTTGGCCGCTTTCAAGAAGCTGCGTTACAAGCTGATCGTCGATGGCGAATATCACGAGATCGACGCAATGCTCTGCGCCATCACAAACGTGAATTGTTATGGCGGGGGAATGATGGTGACGCCCGAGGCGCTGCCTGACGATGGCGAACTAGACCTGTTCATCGTGCACAAAATTTCGCGACCAGAGTTGATCAAGATTTTTCCGAGTGTCTACACCGGTGGCCACGTTACTCACCCGGCGGTCGAAATCGTTCGGGTGAAGAGTGTTGAGCTCGACTCGGGCAAGACTCCGGCGTTTGCCGATGGTGAGCCTGCCGGTCACTCACCGCTCAAGATTTCGGTTGTGCCTGGTGGCCTAGAAATTCTCGGCCCTAAGCCAGCAACTCTCGCTCGCTAGCGGGTCGGGCTAGCCAGCCCAATTGCCTATGGCAGAGCCGTTTTGGCTGTGGTAAGTTAACAAGGTTGTCGCAACGGCCCCATCGTTTAGCGGCCTAGGACGCTGCCCTCTCACGGCAGTAGCGCGGGTTCGAATCCCGCTGGGGTCACGAATCTCGCTCTCGATGCTTTGTCTCGGGGGCGAGTTTTCTTTAAGCGGGATTAGTTGCCGGCAACCACTCTGCGGTCGCGAAGCATGGTCAGGCCGGTGAGAATCAGAATCACGCTGACCGGCACAAGGGCCGACATATTCAGACCGACAAACATCAGTGCCGCCATGATTGAGCCGGCGATGGCTCCACCAAATGCCCCGGATAGGTTCATCAGCGAATCGCTCATGCCCTGAACGTTGGTCTTTTGGTCGGCTGGCAACGACGAGGTGAGCAGCGCAGCTGCCGAAACAGTTGCGGCGCTCCAGCCGAGGCCGAGCAAGAAAAGACCGATGAGCACGCTGTTGTGATCTTCGCTGCCGAGCCCGGCAAATAGAAGTGCTGCCACAAAAATGACTTGGCCGAGAACGACGGTTTGAATTTGTCCGAGCTTGTCAGAGAGCCAACCGAAGATCGGGCTGAAGGCATACATGCCAGCAATGTGAATGCTGATGGTGAAACCGACGACAACCAAAGTTGCGCCGTGTTCTTTTAGGTGAGCCGGTGTCATCGACATAACCGAAACCATGACCATGTGGCTGAGCGCAATCGAGGCAACCGCGTAGGCCGCCTTCGGATATTCACGAAGAGTTTGAATTGCCGAGCCAATCGAGAGCTTGGGCTTGGCTGCGCGAACATCGCCGAGTTGTTGTGCGGTGAGCAGCGGGTCTGGGCGAAGACCGAACCAGAAAACCGAGCTAGCTGCGATTTGCGAAAGTATCGTCAAGAAGAATGGGCCGGTCATGTGCGGCAAGCCGAGCCACCCACCGATAACTTCACCTGGGCCAAAGAGGTTTGGGCCGATTACGGCACCAACTGTCGTTGCCCAAACCACGATCGAGAGATCGCGTCCGGTCGACTTGGTCGATGGCAGGTCGGTTGCTGCGAAGCGGGCCTGAAGGCCGGCGGCCGAGCCAGCGCCCATCAAAAACAGGGCAACCAGCAACAGCGGAAAGAAGCGAATCGCGGTTGCCGTGATGATCAGCATGGCTCCGCTGATGGCGATGGCGGCTCCGGTAGCCAGCGCAACGCGGCGCCCCTTTGCATAGGCGCGTCGAGCTAGCGGAATAGCCCAGGTTGCGGCACCCAGGGTAGAAAAGGTGGCCGCGGCTCCTGCCCAGGCGGTCGACCCGGTTAGGTCTTGGGCCAAAAGCGAGCCAATCGACAGGGTCGACCCCAGCCCGAAGCCGCTGAGCACCTGGCCGGCGGTAAGCACGCGAACGGTTTTGCGCTGCAGCGCTTGAATATCTGGGGAGGTCACGGGTTCAGCCTAGGCCTGCCGCTGGCTCAAAGAGCCAAAACAGCCCATCCGTGGCTAAAAAGGCTCGGGTAAACTTGACGAATGAGCAAAAAGCCGCTGACTCTCGCCGAAAAGGTCTGGAACGACCACTTGGTTGCCAAGGGCGAAGACGGCGCACCTGACCTGCTCTACATTGACCTTCACCTCGTGCACGAGGTAACCAGCCCGCAAGCCTTCGATGGTTTGCGTTTGGCCGGTCGCCCGGTTCGTCGACCTGACCTAACCATCGCGACCGAAGACCACAACACCCCAACCTGGGATATCGACCAGCCGATTGCCGACCTGACCAGCCGAACCCAGATCATGGCGCTTCGCAAGAACGCCGAAGAGTTTGGCATTCGCATTCACTCGCTCGGCGACATCGACCAGGGAATCGTTCACGTGGTTGGCCCACAGCTCGGTTTGACCATGCCTGGCATCACCGTGGTTTGCGGCGACTCACACACTTCGACTCACGGAGCATTCGGCGCACTCGCGATGGGCATCGGCACCAGCGAGGTCGAGCACGTGCTCGCAACTCAGACTTTGCCGCTCAAGCCTTTCAAGACCATGGCCATCAACGTCGAGGGCACTCTTCGCCCAGGCGTCACCTCGAAAGACATCATTCTTGCGGTCATCGCAAAGATTGGAACCGGTGGCGGTCAGGGATACGTTCTCGAATATCGCGGCAGTGCAATTCGTGCGCTTTCGATGGAAGCCCGCATGACCATTTGCAACATGTCGATCGAAGCCGGTGCTCGCGCCGGAATGGTTGCACCAGACCAAATCACTTTTGACTATCTTGAAGGTCGCCCGCATGCGCCGGTTGGCAAAGACTGGGATGACGCCGTCGCATATTGGAAGACCCTGCCGAGCGATGCAGACGCAAAGTACGACGCAGAAGTTTTCTTAGATGCAAACACTCTCGACCCGTTCGTCACCTGGGGAACCAACCCTGGTCAGGGCGTCAGCTTGCTCGGCAGCGTTCCGTCGCCTGATGACTTCGAAGACCCGAACGACAAGGCTGCGGCCCTGCGTGCCTTGGAATACATGGGACTCGAGGCCGGCACCAAGATGAAAGACATCGCGGTGAACACCGTGTTCTTGGGCTCGTGCACCAACTCGCGCATCGAAGACCTTCGTGCCGCTGCCGCAATTCTCGAGGGTCAGAAAAAGGCCGAGGGCGTTCGCATGTTGATCGTGCCTGGTTCTGCAAAGGTTCGCGCACAGGCCGAGGCCGAGGGTCTTGACAAGATTTTCAAAGACTTCGGAGCAGAGTGGCGCTTCGCCGGTTGCTCGATGTGTCTTGGCATGAACCCAGATCAGTTGGCAGTGGGCGAGCGCGCAGCTTCAACTTCGAACCGCAACTTCGAGGGTCGCCAAGGCAAGGGTGCTCGCACTCACCTGGTGTCACCACTAGTTGCAGCGGCAACCGCAATTCGCGGAACGCTCTCGTCACCAGCTGACCTTGAATCTTGGAACAACGAAGGCGGTGCAAACTAATGGAGAAGTTTGAAGTTTTTTCTGGAGTTGGTGTTCCGCTTCGTCGCAGCAACGTTGACACAGACCAGATCATCCCTGCGGTTTATCTGAAGCGAATAACAAAAACCGGATTCGAAGATGCGCTGTTTGCATCTTGGCGTGCCGACAAAGATTTCATTTTGAACAACGATGCATACAAGTACGGTCAGGTTCTAATTGCCGGCCCAGACTTCGGCACCGGTTCATCGCGCGAACACGCGGTGTGGGCACTTCGCGACTATGGCTTCAAGGCGGTTTTCTCGAGCAAGTTCGCAGACATCTTTAGAGGCAACTCTGGCAAGCAGGGCCTCGTCACCGGAATCATCACCGATGAAGACACCGAAAAGCTCTGGGCAGCGCTCGAAGCAGAGCCTGGAGTTTCGGCGACTGTCGACCTCGTGAACAAGACAGTTTCGGTCGGCAGCCTCACCGTCAACTTCGAAATCGATGAATACACTAGGTGGCGACTGCTCGAAGGGCTAGATGACATTGGTCTGACCCTTCGCGACGAGCAGGCGATCACAGACTTCGAACAACGGCGTGAAGCATGGCGCCCAAAGACCCTGCCGGCCAGGAGTTAGAGCGGTTATGAGCCAGATCACAGTTCAGGGCGGCAAGCCACTCAAGGGTCGCGTTGATGTTCGCGGTGCCAAGAACCTAGTCACCAAGGCCATGGTTGCCGCGCTGCTAGCCGATGAGGCAAGCACACTCAAAGACGTTCCATTCATCAGCGATGTCGAGATCGTTTCGCGCCTCTTGCAGTTGCACGGCGTTTCGATTTCGCACGGCGAAGATGGTGTGATGCATCTAGACCCGAGCAACGTGAAGCAAGCTCGCATGGTCGACATCGACGCTCACGCGGGTTCATCGCGAATTCCAATTTTGTTCTGTGGCCCTTTGCTTCACCAGTTGGGTGAGGCGTTCATTCCTGGACTCGGTGGCTGTCACATCGGCGACCGCCCAATCGACTTTCACTTCGAAGTTCTGCGCAACTTCGGTGCGGTTATCGAAGAGGTTGCCAACGGCACTCGCTTGTCTGCACCAAAGGGTCTCAAGGGCGCAAAGATTTCGTTGCCTTACCCATCTGTTGGAGCAACCGAGCAGGTTCTGCTCACCGCGGTTCGCGCAGAGGGTCTAACCGAACTTTCTGGCGCGGCAATCGAACCAGAGATCATGGACCTCATCGCCATCTTGCAGAAGATGGGCGCAATCATTTCTGTTGACACCGACCGCGTAATTCGCATCGAGGGTGTCAAGCGTCTCGGCGGTTATGAACACCGCGCGCTGTTCGACCGCAACGAAGCTGCTTCATGGGCTGCCGCTGCACTTGCCACCAAGGGTGACATCTTCGTTGGCGGAGCACGCCAGCAAGAAATGACAACTTTCTTGAACGTCTTTCGCAAGGTCGGCGGCGCTTTCGAAATCAAGGATGACGGCATCCGTTTCTATCACCCAGGCGGCGACCTGCACTCGGTGGTTATCGAGACCGACGTTCATCCGGGCTTCATGACCGACTGGCAGCAGCCGCTCGTGGTCGCGCTGACCCAGGCCAAGGGCATCTCAATCGTGCACGAGACCGTTTATGAGCAGCGCTTCGGCTTCACCGACGCCCTTGTCGAGATGGGCGCGAACATCCAGATTTATCGCGAGTGCTTGGGTGGCACCCCGTGCCGCTTCGGTCAGCGCAACTTCAACCACAGCGCGGTTATCTCGGGCCCAACCGACCTGAAGGGTGCAGACATTCGCGTGCCTGACCTTCGCGGTGGCTTCAGCCACATGGTTGCCGCGCTTGCTGCCGAGGGCACCTCGAACGTCACAAACGTTCAGCTGATCTCTCGCGGCTACGAGCACTTCTTGCAGAAGCTAACCGACCTGGGTGCTGACTTCAGTTACTCGGAGTAACCAACATCATGGCAAAAAAGGTAAAGCCTAAAAAAGAACTCAAGATGCCGGTTATCAAATCGGAAGAGCTAAACCTTGCCGTGCACTTTGTTGCAAACATTTTGGTTCCGGTTGTTCGATTCATGTTTCGCGTGGTTCCACACGGCATCGAGAAGCTGCCTAAAAAAGGTTCGTTCATTTTGGTTGCCAATCACGTAACTAACGTCGACGCACTTGCGGTTGCCTACTTCATCTATAAGCAGTTGCACCGCGGCCCACACTTCATGGCAAAAGAGAGTCTCTTTCGTGTTCCGGTTTTCGGCCCACTGATTACTGCCGCCGGCCAGATTCCGGTTTATCGCAGCACGCACCGAAACGATGCGCCACTTCGCGCGGCAAACGCCTATCTCGAAGCCGGCCACTGCATCGCGATTTTTCCTGAGGGCACGCTAACTCGCGACCCAGACCTTTGGCCAATGCGTGGTCGCACCGGAGCGGTTCGTCTCGCACTCGAAACCGGGGTGCCGGTTTATGCGCTCGGCCAGTGGGGCAGCGAAAAAGTTTTGCCGCAATATGGCAGCAAGTTTCGCCCAGGCTTTTGGAAGAAAGTCGACATCTTGGTTGGCGACGAAATTGATCTGAGCAAATATCGTCACGCGCAGTTGCAGCCATCAGAGGTTCAAGAAGCAACCGAATTAGTCATGGATAAAATCACCGAACTAGTCGAGCGCTTGCGTGGCGAAAAGGCTCCGGCAGAACGCTGGAACCCAGCCACCGCAGGTCAGGCGACCACCGGAAACTTCAAGAAGAAGGGCAAGAAGTGAAAATTGCCGTAATGGGTGCCGGCAGCTGGGGTACAACCTATGCCAAGGTCTTGGCCGACGCTGGCAATGAGATTTGGCTTTGGGCTCGACGCGAAGACATCACCGAAGAGATCAACACCACTCACCGCAACGCCGACTATTTGCCTGGCATCAAGCTGCCAACCAACCTTCACGCATCTAGCGATGTTGCCGAGGTTCTCGCCGGTTCAGAGCAGGTATTTCTTGCTGTTCCGGCCCAGACCCTGCGTGCAAACCTAGGCGAGTGGGGTTCTCTGATTGAGCCGAACGCCATCTTGGTCAGCCTCATGAAGGGTGTCGAGCGCGACACCGGTTTGCGCATGAGCGAAGTTATCGCTGAGACCACTGGCTTAGCCTCGGCACAGATTGCCGTTGTTTCTGGCCCAAACCTGAGCCAAGAAATTGCTGCCGAGCAGCCAGCGGCATCGGTCGCATCGTCAACCTCGCGTGACACTGCCATCGCAGTTGCCGAAGTTTCGAGCAACTCTTATTTCACTTGCTTCACCAACAACGATGTCATCGGAACCGAGTTCGGAGGCATCTTGAAGAACCTCATCGCGGTTGCAATCGGAATCGTGAACGGTGTTGGCTATGGCGAAAACACCAAGGCCTCGATCATGACTCGTGGTCTCGCAGAGATTTCTCGTTTCGCGGTTGCCTATGGAGCTCAGCCAAACACCATGATTGGTCTTGCCGGTCTCGGCGACCTCATTGCAACTTCTGAGTCGCCACTATCTCGAAACCACAAGGCCGGCGAAATGCTCGGTCGCGGTTATTCACTGCGCGAAGTTTTGAAGCGCATGTCGCAAACCGCAGAAGGTCTTTCATCGGTCAAGCCGATTCTCGCTCTCGCCGAGGCAAAGGGTATTGCGATGCCGATCGTTGAGCAGGTGCACGCTGTGCTCGATGGCCGCATGGATCCTCGTGACATCGCACCGCACCTAACTCACGAGACCGACGGCCCGGTTCGCGAATAATGTCAAAGCTGCGCGTTGCGCTGCTGTTTGGTGGCCCATCTTCTGAACACGAAATTTCGTGTGCTTCAGCTGCCGGCGTGCTCGGCGCAATCGACCGCAACAAATACGACATCGTTCCAATCGGAATCACCAAGGCCGGCAAGTGGACTCTCGCTGCCGACGACGCATCGAAGTGGGCACTGCGCAAGGGCAACCTGGCCACCGTCGAAGACGAGGGCAACGAGGTTGCTTTCGCCACGGATGGCAGCCGAGAGCTGTTCTTGACCGATGCCTCTGGGCGCAGCTCGCTAGGCGTGGTTGACGTAGTGTTTCCCGTTCTGCACGGCCCATATGGCGAAGACGGCCAGGTTCAGCGCGAGCTAGAGGCCATTGGCGTTGCCTACGTTGGCAACGGCGTGCTTGCCTCTGAACGTGGCATGGACAAAGAGCTCTCAAAAGACGCGTTCTTGGCCGCTGGCATTCCGGCGACTCCGCACGTTGTTCTCACCGAAGACTCGATTATGAACGACCCAGAGTCTGTGCTCGAAGCAATTGGTCGCTTGGGCGAATTGCCGTTGTTTGTGAAGCCTGCTCGTGCCGGTTCGTCGAAGGGCGTTAGCAAGGTCAAGTTGCCAGAAGAGTTGGCCGATGCGCTCGAGACTGCTTTTGCCGAGGACAGCAAGATTGTCATCGAACGCGGCCTCAAGGTTCGCGAAGTCGAGTTTGCAGTTCTCGAGTCTCGCGACGGTGGTCGCCCTCGAGTCTCGGTGCCAGGCGAAATCGTCGTGAAGTCTCGTGAGTTCTATGACTTCGATGCGAAGTACCAAGACGAAGATTCGGTCGACCTGATTGTTCCTGCGGTTGTCGAACCAGAGTTGCTTGCCAAATTACAAGAATCTGCTGCCGATGCGTTCGTTGCACTCGGCTGTGAAGGTTTGGCCCGCGCCGACTTCTTCGTGACCGACGATGGCTATTTTGTGAACGAGCTAAACACGTTGCCTGGTTTCACGCCGCTGTCGATGTATCCGAGTTTGTGGCAGGCCAGCGGCATTGGTTACTCAGAACTGATCGACGAGCTCATCGCTCTCGCAATTCAGCGCCACGCTCGTCGCTAACCGACGCAGTTTTTAGTCGACTCGATCGCCTGAACGGCAGATGCCAAATCGTCGAGCACCGAAACTCCGGTTGCTTTTTCTGAATCAACGATCACTTCGATCGCCGGTTTGCGCGCAAACGTAATGAAGCGATAGTTCGGCTTCTGCGATTCGTCAACAAGCCAGTCGACTCCAGAGGTGGTCACGCAGGCGAAGGTACTTGCGGTTACTTCTGGCAGGCCGCAGCGAAAGATGACGCTGGTCGGGTTTCCCCAGGCGGCCGTCGATTGAGCGTTGGTGTCACGGCGCACGAGTTGATCTGCGGTGTCTGGCAAACGAACCATCACGTCGGCGCAGGCCACGGCGTTTGCGTCAACTGCAGGCTCTAGCGAGACCGTTGAGGTGCAGCCAGAGAGTCCAGCGGCGAGCAAAATGGTGGTCGCCGAGAGGCTTAGCATCCGTGAAATCTTCATCAAATACAGGCTACCTTTGAGTCGTGCCTACCATTGCCGAACTCGGAGAGAACGAAAGCCTCAAGCGCACAATCGCCAGGCTGAACCTTTCGGCATCGGCCCTAGTCGGCCCGGGCGACGACTCTGCAGTCGTGTCAGCCCCAGACGCCCGCTTCACCGTGACCACAGACACCATGGTCGAGGGCCACGATTTCAAGCTCGAATGGTCAACCGGCTATGACCTCGGATACAAAGCCATCGCCTCGAACGTTGCCGATGTGGCGGCCATGGGTGCCAAGCCAACCGCCCTTGTCGTTGCTCTGATTTGCCGCCCTTCGACCGAGATCGAATGGCTCGAGAGTTTCGCTGACGGTCTGCGCGACGGCTGTTTAGCTCTTGCTCCTGAGGCCGCCGTTGTCGGCGGAGACCTCACCATCGCAGACACAACTGTGATCGCGGTTACCGCTCACGGCGACCTCGAGGGTCGCGCTCCGGTTCTTCGTTCTGGTGCTCAGGTGGGCGACGTCGTTGCCGTTGCCGGAACGCTCGGCAAAGCCGCCGCCGGTTTGTCTTTGTTGTTCAGCGGCAATGCAGATGCGATTTCGGCCTATGACGAATTCGTTAACTTTCAGCGCAGACCGCAGCCGCCGATTGCCGCTGGAGTCTTGGCAGCCACCGCCGGCGCTACCTCGATGCTCGATTTGTCAGACGGGCTATCGCGCGACGCTGCACGCATCGCTAAGGCGAGCAACGTAACCGTCTCGTTGAACCGTCGCGACCTGCAGGGTTTCGAAGCGATGCTCGAAGAAGCCGCGCGCGCGATTGGTGCGAACGCATTCGATTGGGTTCTCGATGGTGGCGAGGATCATTCGCTGCTTGCAACCTTCGCCGCAGGCTCAACCATTCCGCGCGAGTTCAAGCCAATCGGTGAAATCATCAAGCGCACCAATCACGACGTCTTGCTAGACATGGCTCCGGTCGCCGAGGGCGGCTGGGACAGCGTTCGCGATTGAAGTCGCAAGCGACTTCAATTGTTCGCGACTAAAGGTCTAGCTCCCTCAGTTTTTTGGACATGAAGTTGTCGCAGAGCACCACGACATGGTGATGCGCTCGAGAAAAACCAACGTAAAGCATTTCAAACAAACTCTTGTCGCGAGACTTCCACTTGTTCCATTGTTCTTCGTTGATGTCAGTGATGATCACGGCATCTGATTCAAGGCCCTTGTATTTCTGAATTGAGCGCCAAGGAATCACGCCGGTGTGGTTGACGTTGTCTTTGAGAATCGACTTCAACATGCCAATTTCAGGCCTCAGTGCGCTATCTGGCAAGTCGAGAATTAACTTGGGCATGCTGTTGTCTGCGCGGCTCGGGCTCAAGACTCTAATTTCGTGATCGGTATAACTCGACTGTAGTTTCTCAATTGCTCGCAAGAGTTGCCGCGGAGCTGTGTTGTTGTCAACTTCAATTATTTCGATTTCTCCAGTTGAAGTTGTGCGCGCATATTTGTCATAGGTTGCACCGTTGTTAGTTAGTTTCACTAGAGCCTCGCCAATTCGCTTGGCATTGCGGTAATTCTTCTTCAGCTTCACATTTGTCAGGTCTGCAACAAAACGTTTTGCGAGCCCATACGGGTCTTGGGCGAACTCGCCATTGCGCATGATCTGCTGGTATTTGTCGCCGGCCAAGACCAAACGGGTATCAGCCCATGACTGGTTTTTTCCAAGCTTTTCTAAAAATTGCAACATGACTGGATAGGCGGCTATGTCTTGATATTCGTCGACAGCAATTAGGTCGAATTCACCTTCGAGCTCGCCTGCAGCCTCAATCGCCAACTTTGGCAATTGCTCGGTGAACCACTCATTGCCGGCACCTTCTGGGTCGGTAACCCCGGCGATCTCGGCCATCAAGGCACCCAGGTCTTGAACGTGCATGTTCGGAAACGCTTCGGAATATTCGTCAGAGAGTTCAGAAGCGAGCATTTTGTTCCAGCAGGTGAGCAGAACTCTTTCGCCGCTTTCCTCGCCTCGAATAGCGGTTTCAGTGACCATCAAGCTCTTGCCGGTTCCGGCGGGGCCATAAAAGTAGGTGTGCTTGTTCTGAAGTACCAAATCGAGGTCTTCTTTTTGACGCTCCTCCAACATTTCGAGCTCACGACTGCGGGCATCGCTAATTAGCGACTTGTTTCCTTGAATGGTGAACTCTGCCTGTAGGGCTTTGCGTGCAATCTCGGCTTTATTGGCATCGAATTTGGCAGGCTGGTCATACAGGTTTTTAGATGCGTGTTCCTGGTTGTAAGCGTCGATTACTTCGATCAAAGCTTCTTCGGGGGCGGTCAAGTCATTTGCTGTGAGCAGTTCATAGAGTTTGTAGTTGGCATCGCCGTGAAAGTTCTTGATGCCATCAGGTGTGGCGGTTGAGAGCCAAACGCATCTTGCAATCGGCACTCGCATGCCCGCGTGCTCGTCAAGGTAAGCAATCATTTCATTTCTGACCTGGCTGGCCTGAGCGAATGGATCCTTTGCATTGTCTGGAAGCCCAGTCAGGTGCATGCGGCCATCGGCAACTTCTCCGCCGGTCGGCGCTTTTGCTTCAACGACGACGATACCTCGACCTGGAATCAGCACGACAAAGTCTGCTTCGCCTTCGAGTCGGTCAGGGCTTGAAGTTAATTTCAGCGAGTGAATGACATGAATTTCAGGATGGGCCGCACTCGACCTGAATGCATCGATGATTGCCAGTTCGCCATATGACTCGCTAGATGCGTCTATTGGATGCAATACGACCACGAGAACCCCCTGTTTGGGGCAATACTAATCGACCAGAGTGCGGCGGGCATCAGCCAAGAAATTATGAAACTTCATAATTTGCTGGGGGCGGTCAGGCCGAACGCTCAGGCGTCTAGGTGCTTAGGCGTGCAGCTGCGAGTTGAGCTGAATGCCCTCGCCAGTGCGAGGCAGAACCTCAACGCGACCGGTGACCGAATTGCGGCGGAACAGCAGGTTAGGCAAGCCGCTTAGCTCGCCGGCCTTTACCGCTCGCTCGCCTGAGGCGTCAATCACGGTGACTTTGGTGCCGGCGGTCACATAGAGACCAGCTTCGACAACCGAGTCGTCGCCAATCGAGATGCCAACGCCAGAGTTAGCACCCAAGAGTGCCCGAGCACCGATGGTTACGCGCTCTTTGCCGCCACCCGAGAGAGTGCCCATAATCGAAGCACCGCCGCCGATGTCGCTGCCGTCGCCGACAACAACTCCCTGCGAGATGCGACCCTCAACCATCGAGGTGCCCAAGGTTCCGGCGTTAAAGTTCACGAAGCCCTCGTGCATGATGGTGGTGCCCGGCGCTAGGTGAGCGCCTAGGCGAACGCGGCTGGCGTCGGCGATGCGAACCTTGCGCGGCGTGACGTAGTCGACCATCCGTGGAAATTTGTCGATGCCATAAACCGAGATGCCCGCGCGCTGCAGAGAGCCGCGAAGCTCGTCGAGGTCGTCGAGGGCGATAGGCCCGGCATTGGTGAATGCCACAATCGGCAGGCTCGGAATCAACTGGTCGAGGTTGATGGTGTTTGGCTTGACCAACAGGTGACTCAAGAGGTGAAGGCGCAGGTATGCGTCGGCAGTTGAGCCAACCGGCTGCGTTAGATCGATTTCAGTGCGAACCCACTGGATGCTGACGCGGCGACGAGCGTCTTCGCCAACCAGGGCGTCTAGTTCTTTTGGAACGACCCAGAGCGAGTCGTTCTTTGGGGCATCACCGAGTTGCGGGTGCGGATAGAGCACGTCGAGAACGGTGCCGTCTTTAGCAACGGTAGCGAGACCGTGGCCCCAGGCCTTTGAATCTAGAAAAGTTGGTTGAGTCACGAGTTCAAGATTACAAGTTAGGCTCGTTCTATGTCTGGCCAGCCCCTAAATCTCGAAGGCGATGTAGTCGAACTGACTCGCGCCATCTGCGACATCGAATCAGTTTCTGGCAACGAAAAAGAGCTCGCCGACGCAATCGAATCGGCCCTCGCTCGCTATGACCACCTAGAGATCATTCGCGACGGCGACGCAATTGTTGCCCGCACCCACTTTGGTCACGCCAATCGCGTGATTATCGCCGGGCACATCGACACGGTTCCGGTGGCAGACAACCTGCCGGTCAAGTTGCTGCCAATGGAGCGCGAGCAGGTGCTCTGGGGTCGCGGAACGGTCGACATGAAGGCCGGAGTTGCCGTGCAACTCAAGCTGGCAGCCGCCATGACCAAGGCCAACACCAACAAAGACATCACCTGGGTTTTCTATGACCACGAAGAGGTCGAGGCGAGCCTAAACGGTCTCGGCCGCATCTCGCGCAACCGACCAGATCTGCTCGACGCATCGTTCGCAATTCTCTGCGAGCCAACCGGTGCTCAAATCGAGGGTGGCTGCAACGGAACGATTCGTGTTGAAGTTCGCGCTCGCGGCGTAAAGGCACACAGTGCCAGAGCATGGATGGGCAAGAACGCCGTTCACGCAGCCGCCGAAATCTTGAACCGCCTAAACGCCTATGAACCGCAGTCGGTTGAGGTCGACGGCTTGGTTTATCGCGAGAGCCTGAACGCCGTAGTCATCAGCGGCGGCATTGCCACCAACGTGATTCCTGATGAGTGCGTTGTCACCATCAACTACCGCTTCGCACCGAGCAAGACTGGGCAAGAAGCAGCGGCACACCTCTGCGAGCTGTTCGACGGATTCGAGATTGGCATGACCGACCTCAGCGAGGGTGCTCGACCTGGGCTCGACCGCCCAGAGGCAGCGGCTTTCGTGGCCGCGGTCGGCAGCACACCTCAGCCGAAATACGGCTGGACAGACGTTGCCCGCTTCAGTGCCCTTGGCATTCCGGCAGTGAACTTCGGCCCTGGCGATCCAAACAAGGCTCACGCCGACGACGAGAACGTGCCTGTCGGTCAGATCTATGCCTGCGAAGCGGCGCTTCGCACCTGGTTGACCGCTTAGCCCGAGCCGATGCAACGCGTTCAAGAACTTTGGCGCACCAAGTGGTGGCTTCCGATTGTCTCGATATTTCTCGCCTCGCGAATTACAACTTTCTTTCTGTTTCTAGCCTTCGCGCAAATTCAAGAGGCCAACTACTGGACGGCCGCTAAACCCGACTACTTCGACTTTCTAAATATCTGGGATGCCGAATGGTACGAGCGCATCTATACAGATGGATACCCGAGTGTTTTGCCAACCAATGCCGACGGCACGGTTCAGCAAAACAACTGGGCGTTCATGCCGGTGTTTCCGTTTTTGCTTCGCGGGCTAAATGCACTCACCGGCATTGAGTTCAAATTTCTTGCGCCGATAGTTGCAACGGTTTTCGCGTTCGCGTTCATCTTGGTTGCATACAAGTTGCTTTTGCTGCGACTTAGCGAATCGCAATCGCGTTGGGCAATCGCGTTGATTTCGTTTTCGATGGCGTCGCCGGTTTTGCAGGTTGGTTATGCCGAGTCACTTTGGTTGCTGCTGATAGTTTCGTCACTCTACTTTTTCTTGCAGCGTCGCGATGTCTTGCTGGTCGTTTCGCTCACCGTGCTTTCGGTTACTCGACCCGGCTTGCTCGCGTTCGCACTGATGTTCGCGCTGTTGTTCGTTTATCGTCTCGTGCGCGAGCGCAGGCACGGTGAAGAGTTTGAGCGAGCCGAGCGCATTCGTCTGGCCGCGCTCACTGTGCTCAGCGGCATTCTCGGATTCGCCTGGTTGATCGTGGCGGCTCTGACTACCGGTCGTTTTGACGCATACCTCAAGACCGAGCTCGCCTGGCGTGCTGGCTACACCGGCAGCACAGAGTTGCAACCGTTCACCGGCTGGTTCATCTCGGGGGCTTTTCACTTCGGCGACGGCGTCGGGCAGATGGTGGTGCTCGGGCTGATTGCCTTTGCGGGCTGGGCGATCAGTACGCCCTCGGTCAAAGCACTCGGGGTCGAGCTGCGCATGTTCACCGTGGCCTATCTCGTTTATTTGCTTGCCGTGTTCTTTCCGCAGAGCAGCACTCCGCGCCTGCTATTTGGCGCGTTCGGGCTGCTTGCTGCCTTTGCGGTGGCGACCGATCGGCAGCCCAAAATCGCCAAGGCCGCGATTTTGGGCTTGAGCCTGCTCGGTCAGGTGCTCTGGCTTCTGGTCTGCTGGAAATACACCGCACCAGACTTCACGCCCCCATAACAACTAGGTAAATCTCGGCCCAAAAGCCCTTTCGGGCGGGCATCCGTGCTTTTTTATGTCTGAATCGTGTGGGATAATTGAATTTCGGCGAAGAAGCCAGCAATACAAGGAGTCTTATAAATGGCAGCAATGAAGCCACGCACCGGCGACGGACCAATGGAAGCCGAGCGCGAGCCGCGCGGCCTAATCATTCTTCGAGTTCCTCTAGAAGGCGGCGGTCGTCTTGTAGTTTCAGTGAACGAAGATGAAGCCAAAGAACTGCACACAGTTCTAACCGGTGTAGTCAAGAAGAAATAGAGCTTTATGAAAAACCCGACCAGAGATGGTCGGGTTTTTTGTTTAAACGCGCTTGCTTGCGAGCAGCAGGCCGTCGCCCGAGGCTAGCAGCGATGTGATGAAGTCGTTGTTGTTCTCGAAGAAGCGCAGCACGTCGCGATAAACGCTGGTTGCCTCATCGCGCATTGCAGGGTCTGGCACTCGATCGCGCCAGAGAGCGTGGGCAATCGCAACGACGCCGCCTGGGCGAAGCAGGCGAGAGGCTTCGTGCAACTGCTCTTCGAGCGAATCGCGGTCGGCATCTAAGAAAACTAGGTCATAGGCTGCGTCTGCCATGTTCGACATAACGTCAACGGCTTTGCCGACAATCACGCGAGTGCGGTTGCTCGCGATGCCAGCCTCGGCGAATGCAGCCTTAGCTGCGGCCTGATGTTCTTGCTCGCTGTCGATGGTAGCGAGCACTGCCGCTGGTGAGCCGGCGAGCATGTGCAGCGCAGAAACTCCGGCGCCGGTGCCAGCTTCGACAATTGCCTTGGCCTGAAGGGTCGATGCCAAAAACGCCAGGTGACTGCCAACCGAGGCGGTAACGCACTCGATTCCCATTTCATCTGCACGCGTGCGCGCGTTGCGAATCGCTTCGCTCTCAGAAGCGAAATCTTCTGCGAACTTCCAACTGCTTATCTTGTCTGCCATGTTGACTCCTTCGGCAATGATATCGCCGAGGGCTCGAAATGCCCTGCATTCTGCGGGTAACCTAGACGGGTGTTCGGTCTAAGCGGCGAAAAGCTAATCATCATTGGGTTGATTGCCGCCTTTGTCATTGGCCCAGAACGCCTGCCGGTATACGCCCAAAAGTTTGCGCAATTCATTAAGAGCGCAAAACGCATGGCCGAAGGCGCGAAGACCCAGATCTCTGAAGAGATGGGCGAAGACTTCGAAGAACTCGACTGGAAGAAACTCGACCCGCGTCAATATGACCCGCGCCGCATCATCCGTGAGGCACTTCAAGAAGAGCCGGCCATGAACCCGGCGCAAAAGCTGAACAGTGCAAAGCCAACCAAATTGGCGAAACTTGAAGCCGGCGAATCAGCGCCGTTTGACTCAGAAGCGACCTAAGCGAGTAAGAGTTATGGCAGGCGGCGAAGCACCTTCGCCAAAACATCCATTAGTGGCGCCATGCGCTTCCAACCACGGGCATTCAGCGGCAAACCGATGCCGAGCACGGTCTTGGCAACACCAACCGTGCGAGCCTCTGTGTAACGAAGCAAGCCGCCGATGCCGCTTCTGCGACCCTGACCGCTCTGCTTGAAACCGCCCATTGGTGCACCGAACGATGCAAACGTTGCGCGATAACCCTCGTTGATGTTCACGCTGCCGGCCTGAATGAAGTGCGAGATGCGAACGGCTTCTTTGCGATTGCCGATGATCGAAGCGTTGAGTCCATATTCACTGTCGTTCGCAGCGTCGATAGCTTCGTCAATTTCGTCATAACCATAAACACCGATGACCGGGCCGAAGACCTCGTCGCAGCGCATGCGAACGTCTTCGCTGATGTCGGTGATCACAGTTGGCTGATAGAAGAATGGGCCGACCTCTGGCAGCGCCTTGCCGCCGGTTAGCACTCGAGCACCCTTGGCGCGGGCATCGGCAACGAAGCCTTCGACGCGCGCGAGTTGGGCGTTGCTGGTTAGCGAACCGATGTCGAATTCGAAGTCGTTTGACTTGCCAACTTTTAGCGCCTCGACAACCGCGACCAGTTCGTTTTCAAATTCGGCCTTGTATGTCTCGGGCACATAGACGCGCGATAGCGCAACGCAGAGCTGACCGGTGTTGCCAAAAGCGCCGGCAGCCACGATTGCTGCGGCCTTCTTCATGTTGGCCGAACTCAAGACGATTGCCGGGTTCTTGCCACCGAGCTCGAGCGAGCAGCCAATTAGGCGAGCCGCAGCACGCTGGGCAACCAGGCGACCGGTTGCGGTTGAACCTGTGAATGCAACGTAGTCAACGTTGTCGGTTACTGCGTTGCCAACTTCGGCGCCGTCGCCGGCGACGATGCGCCAGAGTTCGTCAGGCAAACCACATTCGATTGCGAGCGCTCGAACGAAAAGCGAAACGAGTGAAGTCTGGTTGTCGGTTTTGTGCACGACTGCGTTGCCAGCCATGAGGGCCGGAACGACATCCATCATGGCTAGAGCCAACGGGTAGTTCCACGGAGTGATTACACCAACCACGCCAACCGGAACCTGAGCAACAAAACTCTTTAGCAAAACGGGAACGCCGGTCTTTGCCTTCTTGAGCGATAGGGCCTTGTCTGCGATCTTTGCGTAGTAGCGGGTCGCGCCAATCGCACCGGCAAATTCTTCAACGGCGTGAGCGCGAGCCTTGCCGGTTTCGAGTTGCAACAAGTCGAGAAGCTTGTCTTCGTTCTTGAGCATCAGGTCGTGCAACTTGAGCATGATGTTGGCGCGCTCGAAAACGGCCATTGCCGCCCAGTCGGTTTGTGCGTCACGCGCGCGATCGACCTCGATGGCCACCTGCTCTGCCGAGAGTTGCGGCAGGTCATAGATGCGCTTGGCAGAGGTCGGGTTGATTACCGCGACAGTCTTGTCGGTCTGGGCGAAGTGCGAGATCAAGCTCGCGATGCTGGTGTCGGTCACAGGTTGAGTTTAAGGCTGCGGCTGGCTCGTTCGAGCTTGTCTAGACGCAGGCTTTCGGCAATCGAGTTAATCGCATAGGCCGCCGCATCGTAAGGCTGGTGTGAAACAACGGGCTGGCCGAGGTCTGAACCCTCGCGCAGCGCCTGACTCATGCCGATTTGCCCGAGAAGTGGCACGTCAACGCCGGCCAAGGCTGTGAGACGGTCGGCAACGGCCTGACCGCCACCTGAGCCAAATAGCTCGGTTCGGCTGCCGTCTGAGTTCTCGAGCCAGCTCATGTTTTCGATAACACCAAGGATGCGCTGCCCGGTCTGCAGTCCAACCGCCGCGGTGCGGGCAGCGATGTCGGCAGCCGCAGGTTGGGGAGTGGTGACCACGATCGACTTGGCGGTCGGCAGCAGTTGCCCGAGGCTAATGGCGATGTCGCCAGTGCCAGGCGGCAGGTCGACCAGCAAGAAGTCGAGGTCGCCCCAGTGCACATCGGTCAGAAACTGTTGAATGGCACGGTGCAACATCGGGCCGCGCCATGCAACGGCCTGACCCTCGTCGACGAACATGCCAATAGAGATGACCTTCACGGCAGCACCGGCGTGTTCATAAACCGGAGGCAAAATCAGGTCGTCGACTTTGGTCGGTTTCGCGGTAAGCCCGAGTTGCCCAGGAATCGAGAAGCCGAAGATGTCTGCATCGAGCAGGCCGACCTTGTGGCCCTTCATCGCTAGAGCAACCGCGAGGTTTGCGGTCACCGATGACTTGCCAACTCCACCCTTGCCAGAGCCAACCAGGTAAATCTTTGTGTAGGTGTTTTCGTCGAACGGGTTCGAGCGAACCTCGCGACCGCCGCGAAGTTTTTCTTTGAGCACGTCGCGCTCTTGCTGAGTCATTACTCCGAGAACCACAGAAACATTTTCGATGCCATCGACCTTGCGAACGGCTTCTATTGTCTCTCGTTCAATTCGCTGAGCTGCCGGGCAACCGACAATCGTCAGTTTCAAATTGACAACAGCAGAGTCGCCGGTGATTTCGATTTCACCAACCATGCTGAGTTCGGTAATCGGGCGACGCAGTTCTGGGTCAATCACCGACGCGAGAGCGTGGCGAATAGCTTGCTGCACTATTTGCTCTTCTTGCGAATTTCTTCGACGATTTCGCGCAACTGATCGCGCATTTCGTCTCGCACGAATTCTTTGGTAGCTAGTTCGCTGATTGCTAAACGCAATGCAACAACTTCGCGAGCAAGATATTCGGTGTCGGCAAGGTTGCGCTCAGCGCGCTGACGGTCTTGTTCGAACTTCACGCGGTCGCGGTCATCCTGGCGGTTTTGAGCCAACAAGATCAGCGGTGCCGCATAAGACGCCTGCATCGAAAGAATCAGGGTCAACAGGGTGAAGTTCAAGCCACGTGGGTCGAACTGGGTGCTCTCGGGTGCGAGGGTGTTCCAGGTCAGCCAGATGGCCACGAAGAAGGTCATGCCAATCAAGAAGCCGCCGGTGCCCATGGCGCGGGCAAAGCCCTCAGAGGCGCGGCCGAAGCTCTCTTGGTTGAAGCGAAGCTTAGGAACGAAGCGGGTGCGGGCACCTAGCGGTGCGTCAAAGCGGTTCTTAGCCACGAGACACCTCGCTTTCGTCTTCGGTTCGCCAGTCATCAGGCAATAGGTGGTCTAGAACGTCGTCAACGGTGACAACGCCAATTAGGTGGTTCTCGTCGTCGACGACCGGCAGGGTCACCAAGTTATAGGTGGCCAGGGTTCGGTGAATCACCGAGATGTGAGTGTGTGCCTTTAGCGGCTCGAGCTCGGTGTCGAGAAGCGTGCCAAGTCTCTCGTGTGGCGGGTAGCGCAGCATGCGCTGAAAGTGCACGACGCCAAGGTAGCGACCGGTGGCCACCTCGTATGGCGGCAGAGTCACAAATACCTGAGCGGCAAGAACCGGTGAAACTTCTTTGCGACGAATCAAAGCCATCGCTTCGGCAACCGTCATGTCGGCGGCGCAGATGATCGGCTCGGTTGTCATCAAACCACCGGCGGTGAACTCATCGAACTGCATCAGCATTCGAATGTCGTCTGCCTCTTCTTCATCCATGAGTTCAAAAATTGCTTCGCTTCGCTCTTCAGGCAAGTTCGCCATGAGGTCGGCTGCGTCGTCGGGTTCCATGAGGTCAAGAACTTCAGCGGCACGTTCGTCATCGAGCTCTTGGATGATGTCGAGCTGCTCTTCTTCTGGCAACTCTTCGAGCACATCGGCCAAACGCTCGTCGTCAAGTTCTTCGGCAACCTCGAGCATGCGCTCTTCTGGCAGATCGAGCAACGCGTGAGCGAGGTCGGCAGGGCGAAGGTCAGAGTAAGTCGCAATTAGTTGCTCGGCTGACTGGCCGGCGGCATCCTTGTTCTCTTTGACTTGCTCCCATGACGCAAACAGGGTTGCTCCGCGAGCAAAAGGTGAAGCCGAAGTCTTTGGGCGGCGCAAGAACAGTTCGGTGACTGTCCAGTCTTTGGTTTTGCCCTGTTCGATGGCAACGTCTTCGATGTTCGCCTGGCCGCTGCCGTCGAGCAGGTTGACCTTGCGGCCGAGTAGCTCAGCGATAACGCGCACTTCTTGACCGCGCTGGGTGAATCGGCGAAGGTCGATCAAACCGGTCGAGATGACTTGGCCGTTAGCGATTGAGGTGATGCGGGCGATCGGCACGAAGACCTTGCGGCGACCGGTTATTTCAACCATTAGCCCGGTTGCGCGCGGTGCTCCCGATTTGCGGTACGACACAAGAACGTCGATGACTTTTCCAACACGGTCTCCCGCTGGGTCAAAGACGCCACAGCCAGCCAATCTGGCAATAAATACTCTCGTCGCGCTCACAATAAACAACCTTAGACGAGGCGTTGAAGGCATGCCAGAATGGGTTTCTATGGCTACTCGACGTTCATCTTCACGCAATCTTCCGCCGGCTGTTCCTCAGGGCGAGGTGATTGCAGATTTCAGTCAATATCCAGAGGCCGTTGCCTTCGTCGAGAAGCTGGTTCGCAACAACTTTCCGGCAGGTTTCATCGCCATTGTTGGCTCAGACCTTCGCTCGGTTGAGCGCGTTCGTGGCCGCATGAGCTATGCCCGCGTTGCCCTCAGTGGTGCCATCACCGGCTCATGGATGGGCCTCATCTATGCCTTTCTATTCGGCCCGGCAATCGACACGGCCAACGTGGCCTCGGCTGCCAACGGCACTCTCGGTTCGTCAATCGTGATTGGTGCCGGAATCGGCATGCTTTTCAACGTGGTTCGCTTCTCGCTCTCACGCAACAAGCGCGGCTTTTTGAGCCAGTCTTCGATGGTGGCTGCGAAATATCAGGTGCAGGTGCCAGCAAGCATGATCTCGCAGGCAAACGAAGCCGCGGCTAAGGCCGAACCGACCAACTAATTGTCTGTGGCCTGAAACAAACTGGGCTCATGGAGATTGTCTTTTTCTTGCTGCTAGCTTTCGCGATGCTCTATGTCGTCGGTTATGCGATCTATAAATTCTTTAGCGCACCAGGCGGGGTCGAACGAAACGATGTCAACTTAGGCGCACGGCCAAACGAGGGGCAATACTTCGACGGAGCCGATGGCTATGACGCCACAGGCGGCTATCAAGAGTCGCGCGACTAAACCTACTTCGCGAGCTTTGCCATCCAAGCCTCGACATCGCGAGCCTTGCGAGGCAGAGCCTTGGTCAGATTCTCAACACCGGTCTTGGTGACCAATACATCGTCTTCGATTCGCGCACCGATGCCGCGGAACTTCTTTGGCACCAACAGATCATCCTTGTGAAAATACAATCCAGGTTCGATTGTGAAAATCATGCCCGGCTTCAACTCTGCATCGAGATACATCTCGCGACGCGCCTGTGCACAGTCGTGAACATCCATGCCTAGGTGGTGGCTGGTGCCGTGAATCATCCAGCGACGGTGATACTGGTTGTCTGGTTCGAGCGATTCTTCGGCGCTAACCGGCAACAGACCCCACTCGGCAGTCTTCTGCGCGATGACCTTCATGGCTGCCGCGTGAATCTCGCGGAACTTCACACCAGGCTTCGCAATCTTGAACGCTGCGTCGGCAGCCTCGCGAACGGCCTCGTAGATCATTTCTTGGGTCGCGTTGAACTTGCCGTTAATCGGCAAAGTGCGCGTCACGTCTGCTGTGTAGAGGCTCTCGACTTCAACGCCAGCGTCTAGCAAGAGCAGCTCGCCCTTGTTGACCTTGCCGTTGTTGATGATCCAGTGCAGGGTGCAGGCGTGCTCGCCGGCTGCAGCGATGGTCTCGTAGCCGAGATCGTTTCCGTTGGCTCGAGCCTCTGCGAAGAACGCGCCTTCGACAATGCGCTCACCGCGTGGGTGCTTGATGGCTTTGTCGAGGTTGCGAACAACCGACTTGAAACCTTCGACCGAAGCGGCAACTGCCTTGCGCATTTCTTTGATTTCGTATTCATCTTTTACGAGACGCAATTCAGAAACGAATTCTGCAAGTGCTGCATCTTCAAGAGTGACGACATCTTTTTTGGCAACCGACTTGATGAATTCGGCATATGTCTTGAGTGATTTGGTTGGCAATCCGAGAAGTGCGGCAACCTGCTTTAGGCCTGGGCGTGAACCGACCCAGAATTCTCCGATGGCCGAGTTTGCAAAAAACTCATCGGTGTCGTGACCCGCAGTCTCTCTGAAAAACAGTGTCGCCTTCGAGCCCTTGCGCGCATCGATCACGAGAAGTGAATCTGGCACGGTGTGAGTGCCCCATCCGGTGAGGTGTGCGAATGCGCTGTGCGGGCGATAGCGATATTCGGTGTCGTTTGAGCGGGTCTTCATTGCGCCGGCTTCGATAACAACAACCTTGCCCTTGAACGCCTTGGCAACGGCAGCTCGACGCTTGGCAGCGAACGGAGCAACCGCATCTGCCTTCGGCAATTTGTTATCGCGCTCGGCCCAGTTGCTGCCGATGTACTTCATGAACTGCGGGCTGTGCGGAGTGCGCGAACGGTTTGCGTTGCGGCTTGCTAGTTTCTTGGCGTCTTTGCTCATGCAGATTATTCTGCCCTACCATCGCTAGGATAAAAACCTTCGTTTCTCGGAGATTCAAATAATTGGGGGCAATTTTGAAAACACTTAAATACCTAGCGCTAGGTACAACCCTCGCGGTCATCAATGCGGTATTTCCTATAACAATCATTACCACGGCACATGCCGAGACAAACAATCCAGATGCGGTATTTTCTGCAGATAGAACCGGCTCGCAAGTCGAATTAACTTGGAATCTGAGTGAAGAGAGGGCAAATTTCACTCTGCTGCGAAATGGAATCGAAATCTATCAAGATTCGGGTGACGGTTCATTTCACGAAGTTGTATCTGAAAACAGAGAAGTAACTTACCAACTTGATCTTTCTCGCATTGAAGATCCCACAAATGCAATTGAAAGAGTGAGTACGTTATCGCTTCGTGTTCCCTTTGGTACTCAGGTGGGTTTAGAAAGCTCTAATGCAAGCGCAGGCGCAACATCTACGTTGATTAGGTATCAAACATTCATTCCATCTGCTTATGTTCACCAACCGGCGTTCGTCGTTGGGGCATGCATAGCTGCCCCAGAGAAATACTTCGGAGGTGACAATAGAGGCTTTAATCCAAATTCAAATAATTACAGAACGAGGCTGGACGCAAATGTCAATTGGCTTTCCAGCAGCATATCTTCTTTTCGTGATGTTGGAACGACTCATGTTTACAACAAAGTTGGAAGCAGCTACGTGCTTCAAGATTCTAAGACCGCTTCAGCCAGCAGTTTGAATGTCACTCCTATTTCGATTACTACTTCTCGCGCGGAATTCAGAATGGAAGGAGATGTTGGTAACCCATTTTGCTTTGGCGCTTTGGGGATTTCCTTCAACATAAAAATTGTTGTTTATAGAGCGGGAATGTTTGCGGTCTATGGCACAAGAAAGGCTGTACCTAACCATGAAATGTTTCTCAAGGACTCTAATTCGACCTGGTTCACAGTTATGACGAAACCGATGGCCTCTTTTGATTGCCTCAATCCTTTTTATTACCCGTTTTATACATCGCAATGCGAGCAGCTTGTGGATGTAGTAGGAAATAACCATGGATAGTGCTTAGGCTATGGATTCGCAGGGAGGTGCCACCTTGCCCATGCCGGTTTCCTTGAGAGTCGTTGCTCGGGCATTGTTTTATTTTGCCAAAGTGAGTGTGTTTGGTGGATTCTGCTCGACTCTGCTCTTTTGGCTTCTGGCGCCTTTAGTGACGTCATTCGTGAAATTTCCACTTCTTGAAAGCGCGCAAGCTAGCGAGTACCTGCTCTGGGCTTTGGCTATAAATGTCTACTCGCTGTTCTCGATTTTCTGGCTTGAGCCCCTAGCCGCTGCGGTTTACGTTGCATCTATATCTTTTGTGGGAGTGTCAAAGTCTGGACATCGCCATGTGATAGCGACATTTTCAGCGATCACGGCAAATGTGTTGCAGTATTTGCTGACTTTGATTTTCTTTTCAACGACCATCACTGTCGCAGGCTACTTGGTGGTTCAAATACCTTTCTTGGTGTCCATTCTTTGCGGTTTGATCATGGCAAGAGTATTCCCCCAAATGTTTAGGCGTTGAGCCCTTCAGCAACGGCAACTAGTCTTGACTTGAATACACCATGAAAATCGATCTCCACTCACACAGCACCTGCAGCGACGGCAAAGAATCAGTCGCCGAGGTCTTTCGCCAGGCAAAGCTCTCTGGCGTAGATGTTCTGGCCCTCACCGATCACGACACCACCCACGGATGGGCCGAGGCAGCCGAAGCCGCTGCAGAGCAGGGCATTGGCTTTGTGCCCGGCATCGAAATCACCACGCGGGCTCATGTGCTGTCGCCGGCTGGCGAATTGCACAAGTTTGGCGTGCACATGCTTGCCTACCTGCCAGACCCAAATCACCAGGAGCTCGCTCAGGTTCTTGCCGACTCTGTGACCAGCCGCGAAGAGCGTCTTCGTGCCATCGTCGAAAAGATCGGCGCAGACTTTGACCTCGAATGGTCAGACGTCGAAATGTTTATCGCAGACGGTGCAACCAATGGACGACCTGCCGTTGCCGACGCAATGATTCACCGCGGTCACTTCGAAAATCGCGACGCTGTGTTTGCCGAGATTTGGCCAAATGGCTCAGACCGCTATTACGTTCCGAACCGCGGAGTGCCAGACACCATCGAAGCCATCAAGTTAATTCGTCGTGCTGGGGGAGTCGCTGTAATTGCTCACCCGCTAAGCCGAGGCAAGGGGCCAGACGTTGGTCAGCCAATGCCGCGAGCGCACTTCGAAGAAATGATTGCTGCCGGTCTTGCCGGTTTCGAAGTTGATCACCGCGATGTTCCAGAGCACGCTCGCACTTGGTTGCGCGAGATGGCTGCCGAGTTCGACCTAGTGATAACCGGTTCGAGCGACTATCACGGTGTTACTGGCAAGAAGAATCGTCTTGGCGAAAACACCACCGCGCCAGAAATGCTTGAGCGAATCTTGGCTCAGGCCACTGGCACTATCGCGCAGCTTTAGTTAGCTGTCTGAGCTGCGGCGAGTGCGAGTGCGCTGACGATCAGAGTTCGCGCGTGGTGCACGAGGATGCTCGGTCGAGGCCTTCTTTTCGCCAGAGTCTGAACGTCCACGGCCAGGGCCGCCTTGACCAGAACCACCGCGGTTGCCACCACGACCGCTAGACGAACCGCCACGGCTGTTGCCACCGCGATCGTTAGAGCCAGCAGTCTTTGGCACAGCAGTTGAAGCGCGCAGGCGACCCTTGGTGCCAGGCGTGATATTCAAGTCTTCAAACAGGTGAGCCGAGCTCGAGTAGGTCTCGGTTGGCTCAGGCTGACCAAACTGAAGTGCGTCGTTGATGTGCTTCCAGCGAGTGAGGTCTTCCCAGTCAACGAAGGTCACGGCGATGCCGGTGCGACCAGCGCGACCTGTTCGACCGACTCGGTGAAGCAGCGCCTTCTCGTCTTCAGGAACCGTGTAGTTGATCACGTGAGTAACGTCGTCGACGTCGATGCCTCGCGCTGCAACTTCGGTCGCAACCAAAATGTCGCGCTTGCCACTGCGGAACGCCGCCATCGACTTTTCGCGAGCCTCTTGTGACATGTCTCCGTGCAATGCGGTCGCGTTGAATCCGCGATCGACTAGCTCGTCAGAAACCTTCGAAGCCTGACGTTTGGTCTTGCAAAAAATAACGGTCTTGCCCCGTCCCTCAGCCTGAAGAATTCGGCCGACAACTTCATCCTTGTCTAGAGAGTGCGCACGGTAGATGAACTGCTTGATGTCTGCCTTGGTGTGACCCTCGTCAGGTTCATTCGCACGGATGTGCACAGGCTTGTTCTGATACTTGCGTGCCATGGTGACAATTGCGCCTGGCATGGTTGCCGAGAACAACATGGTCTGGCGGCCATCAGGTGTGTATGCAAACAGACGCTCAACGTCTGGCAAGAATCCGAGGTCAAGCATTTCGTCTGCTTCGTCGAGCACCATGAAGCGAATGTTGCCCAGGTCGAGCTTCTTCTGCTTCGAGAGGTCGATCAAACGACCTGGGGTTCCGACAAGAATCTGCGCGCCGGCTTCAATCTCGGCGACCTGACCTTCATAGGCCTTGCCACCGTAGATGGCCGCAACCATGGTTGGGCGGTTAGCGGTCGCTAGCTTGAGGTCTTCGGCAACCTGAATGCAAAGCTCACGGGTAGGCACGACAACAAGGGCCTGAGCGCCAAGTGCTGGGTTTGGGCCAAGAATCTGAATCAGCGGAAGGCCAAAACCAAAGGTCTTGCCTGTTCCGGTCTTGGCTTGGCCAATGACGTCTTGGCCGGTTAGAGCGACCGGAATGGCCTGCTCTTGAATCGGGAATGGCTCGGTAATGCCTTTGGCAGCAAGGGCATCGGCGATGTCTTGGTCGATGCCAAGGTCGCGAAAAGTCAAGGGGGCTCCTCTAATTGGGGCACGCTGGCGGCGAGACTGCCGCGCATACCCTCTAATCCTACCTTTTGGGGCATTTTTGAGACGAGGGTATTCTTGAACCCATGTTCGATTGGCTCAAGCGTCTGTTTCCAAATGCAAGCAAGTTCACCTTGCCTGCACGCGAGGAGCGCACCGCTCGAAACACCGACAAGGTGAATCTCAAGCCATACACTCCAGAGCCAAAGAAGTACCTCGGCCAGTTGGCCTATTTGCAGCTCAGCCAATTTGAGATTCTGACAAACGAACTCAAGTATGCGCCGACCACCCAATACAAGGCTCACCTCAGCGAGGCGGCGGCGAAGTGCTTCGAGCAGTACCGCTCGATTTCGAAACTAATCGTTGCCTCGGGCACTGATGCCACCGACGCCATGGATCCGTTCGTTGAACGCATCGAAACTTTTCACTCGCGCATCAGCGGAATCGACTTTTACGAAACCATCATCAAGATCTACTTGGTGAGCGGTTTGCTAAACGACTTCTATAAACGTCTTGCCATTGGCTTGGATGCAACCACTCGCGCTTCGATCGAAAAGATTTTGAGTGACAAGACTTTTGAGAAGTATGCAACCAAGGTGCTTGCCGAATCGATGCTGGCAGACCCGGCGCTTTCGTCGCGTCTAGCGCTCTGGGGTCGTCGCATCATGGGTGACGTCTTGCTTGAACTTCGCGCAACTTTTGACAACCGCAAACTTGCCGGGGTTACCAAGACCGCGCAGTTGACGATTGAGCAAGAGCGCGAAGTGAACCTATCGGCCTATTCGAAGCTCGAGCCGCTGATCAGCGAACTGATTGCTGCACACTCGGTGCGCATGGATGCGATTGGGCTAACCGCTTAGTTTTACTTTGAGCGAAGCGCTTCGATGCGCTTAGGCACAAACCACATGAATGCTGGCATTGCCAACATCACGATGATCCAGATCCAAGCCTCGGTGTGTGACATGCCGACCCAGGTCAGTGCAGTCCATAGAACAGCTCCGCTGACAAGCGCGCTGACGGCTGGCACTAGACCACCGAACTTCTCGCTCTTGAGGCCGATGTATGGGGCAACCAATCCGAGAATTGCCGCGTAAAAGACGATGAATGCGATTTCCATTAGGCGATGAATCCAACCCGGCGTGACTCTTCGACGCCAATCTCAAGGTAAGTAATAGAAGAGGTAGGGATGATGAACTTGCGGCCCTTGCTGTCACCCAGGGTGAGCAGCTTGGCCTCGGCGTTCAACGCACCGGCCACGATCTGCTCGATCTCTGCCGCCGACTGATTGCTTTCAAATGCCAATTCACGCGGGGAGTCTTTGATGCCGATTCGTACGTCCATGGTGTGCCTTTCGCTCAACTTGTCTAGATTACGACATGTCAGAGGGGTGGGTTATTCTCGGGGCAATGAAGAAATCCAAGCAAGTTATAACGGCCAAGTTTCGCAAGCACTCGCTTGCCGAGCGCGGCCTGACGCTAGAACTTGCTGCCGATGCCCTGACGGCCGAGCAAGCCCAGGTCGCCGCGCTGCCAATGGGTTCGGTCGCGCTCGCGGTTGGCAGTCCATCGGCTGGCAAAACCACGGCGCTCAAGGCACTCTTCTTGGCGTTGGCTCGAGCCGACAAACCAGAGGCGGTCGTTGCAATCGCGGCTAACCGCTTCGCGGCAAACAAACTTCGCGACGAACTGGCCTTGGCTTACCAGGGGGCGACCCTCGGCCCGCTTGCTCGCACGCTCAGCTCGCTTGCCTTTTCAATCTTGCGCTTCGAGGCAATCGAACGCGGCAGCAAGTTGCCTGAGTTGATTAGCGGTTCAGAGCAAGACGCGATGCTCGAAGACATCATCGATCGTGTGATTGCCGGCGAACTCGAGTTTCCTGATTTTCCAAAACACATCAACAAGAATGTGCTCGGTCTAACCGGTTTCAGAAATGAATTGCGTGACCTTGTCTCAGTTGCTATCGAGCACTCTGTTTCTCCAGAACGTTTGACTGAGGTTGGTCGAGCGCACGACAAGGTTGAGTGGCTCGGTGCAGCAAAACTCTACGAATACTATTTGCGCGAGCTTTCACTAGAGGTTCACGCGCACCGCTTCGATCCGTCTTCTCTGCTTGTCGAAGCCGCAAAACTCTTGCGCTCTGGAATTTGGCCTGGGCAACTTGCCGAGGTCAAACAGTTCTTGATCGACGATGCTCAAGAGCTCACTCCGGCGGCAACCGACTTTATTCTGGCGCTGACCGAAAGCCCTGCTCGCGCCGGTGTCGTTCT
>JAGOAI010000033.1:0-3140 GCA_017983965.1 Rhodoluna sp.
ATCGGGCAGCTCCGTCAGACGCAAAGAGTTATCACTCAAATTGCAGCGCGCGAGGTTAACGCCCAACTCGAGTTGCTCAACTCGCAGGCCAGACGCGAACTGTGGCTCAATAGACGCCGAATCGCAACCGTATTGCACGGGCCTGTTCAGGCGGCACTCTATGCATCAGCGATGCGTCTCGCCCAAGCGGCTCGACCAACCAAGAAACTGATTCAAACCGTGAACGCCGACTTAGAGAGCGCTCTCGAAGTCTTGAAGTTTGATTCGCTCGAAGCGCCAGACCTAAAGAGTGTTCTGGCTCAAATCGGTGAGGTTTGGTCTGGCACCTGCGAGATCTACTTGGGTGTCTCGAAAAACGTTTATCAAATTACAAAAAAGAACGCTCTGCTGAGCGAAGCCGTTGTTGAGGTTCTGCGCGAGGGCATTTCGAACGCGATTAAGCACGGTCAGGCCACCGAAATTGATGTCGAAGCGAAGGTCTCTGGAAAGCTAATCGAGCTTTCTATAGTCAACAACGGCAAGGCTCCGGTGAACAAGGCGGGCAACGGCTTTGGTTCAAAGCTCTATGACGAACTAACCCTGGCCTGGCAGTTATCTGAAATGGCAGATGGCCGCACCAAGTTCGGTGCGACCATCTTTATTGCCTAGCCAGAGAAGGGCGACTACCCCCAGTTTCCGAGGGTGATAGCCCCGGTCTCAGGGTTTGCGTCGCCCGGCTGTGGCATTAGGTACTTCGCCTTCAGGCGCTTTGCCTTATCGATCTGGTTGAGGTCAAAGTAGGCATCGAAGCTCAACTTGGCCTCATTCTTAGCCGCCAAGGCATTGCCCTGTTTGTCGAGAAGGTCGCACTTGAGCTCGTGTAGTTCTGCATATTCCAGCTTGGCTGTCGAACCATCGCCCAAGGCGTTGAGGGCTCGATCAATCACGATCAGCGACTCAGTTTCGCGCTCATTTGCCGCATAAGCCTTAGCCAGGGCAAATTCATAATCGAACGGCAGCGGCTTTTCGATTGTCTTTGGCAGCGTGCTCTCGAGAGCATCAAGCGCTCGCTGCGGTTCTGCATATTCTGCGATGCATAGGGCAATCATTTGATCAAAGTAGGCGAGTGAACTCTCTGGTTCAGCGCGCTTCTCAGCGAGTGCTCGAGCACGAGCCCAAACCAACTCTGCTTCTTGAAACTGTTTGTTTTCGATGTAGAAGTCGGCCAATGGTTTTGCAACTTCGAGAATCGCAATTGGCGCTTCGATATCTTCGAGCACGGCAAGAACCGAGCGCAATGCCTGAACATAGTTTTCGCCACGCTCAAAATTGCCAAGGGCATAAGCGCGCCCTAGCGAGTTTTCAACAGTTGCTTGCGTGTTTTTGTCTGAGCGCGAGATTTCAATCAGCATGTCGAAGTTTCGTGCGGCCTCTAACGGATCTGTATAAACACGAAGCCAGGCAAGAGCCGAGTCATAAAGACGTGTTGTCAAGTTTTGAGTTCTGGCCAACTTAATCTGGTCATTGATTATGTCAAGATTTGCTTTTGCTTCGTCTAGATCAATAGTCGGCGAGACGCGCAATTGCACAAAAGCAAGTGAAGCCTTGGCCTGAAGAATGTTTTCGAGGTTTTCCTCGGCCTTTGCCACTCGAAGCGCATTTTCAAAACTCTCTAGAGCTTTTTCTCGGTCGTTGCTCCAGCGGTATAGGCGACCTGCGGCCGAGAACACTGAGAATGCCTCGTTATTTTCTATCGCAGCTTCATAGAGGTGCCCGGCACTGGCCGAATGATCGGCAGCCAGAGAGTATTTCTTTTGCAAGAAGTAGTTGTAACCCTGCAGGTGAACGGCCTTGGCGCGAGCGCTGTCGTTAAAGCTTTCGAGAGCAACCTTTTCGGCTTCACTAGCGACTTCATAGACGTCGTCGCCTTTGCCCTGGCTGAGATAGCAGTCGCCAAGCAACAACAGGCATTCCAAGAGCTCTGGGACTCGCTCGATCTGGCGATTTATGTCAACGGCAGCAGAGAGGTAACCGATGGTTTTGTCGAGCTCGGCCGCATCGTGGCCAATTTCGAGGGCACGATTGAGAAGGGCATCGGCGCGGTATTCAAGATTTTCACCTTGGATGTCTTTCCAGTCGTTGTTTTCTTCATTGCGTGACCAACCGCGGTAATCCCAGAAATCAGACATGAAATGCCCCTCTCGTTCGAAATTGAATCCCCCAAAGTGAAACGGAAGATAACTATGAACCCGACCTGCGACATTTGTTGAAATCGCCACGCCGCTAAATGTCAGTGGGTGGCTGTATCAATGACCCATGATCCAAGAACTAAACGAGGGCCAGCGCCCAGACCAGAGCAACTACCTACCTGAGAACACCTGGGATGAAATCAAACCTCGTCTATGGCTCGGCGGCACCCACGACGAGCACGACATGCGCTGGGGCAGGGCCAGCCACGAATTGCCTCCGATCGGCCCAGACGAGTTCGACACCATCATCACCATGTATGCCTGGGCTCGCCCAGCCGACTGGTTCGTAAAAGAGATTCGCTTTGGCATCTATGACGGCGACATGTCTGACTTCGACACAGCTTCGCTTCACGAGATTGTTTCAATTGCGCACCGCGACTGGAAGGCCGGCAAGAAAGTTTTGATCAGGTGCCAGGCCGGAATCAACCGCTCGGGTCTGATCATGGCTTTGGTTCTGATTCGCGATGGCATGAGTGCCGCAAAGGCAATCGAACTGATGCGCAGCAAGCGCGCTCGCTCGGTGCTTCGCAACGAAACTTTCGAGCGGTGGTTGCTGGCACTCAAGCCGGCAGACTGGCGCGCCTAGGCGTTGTTGTTGCGATAGTCGTTGGCAACTCCACCAACGACGATCAAAGCACCGGCTAGGGCGATAGCAATCGCACCGACCGAGTTCTGACTGGCAAAGATCTCGAGCAGTTGCTCGTCGGTCAGGTTCTCTGACACCTCAGGCAACATTCCAAGGCCAGTGAACTCAACGATTGTTCCGATTGCCAACATGACCACCGAGTTCAAGCGGGTCTTCGCCGACTTGTCGCCCTTTGGTTTGATGAACACCGCAACCACGGCGGTGACAAACCAGCTGACCAGCGAGAAGACGAAGAACAATGCGAACTTGTAGCCCTTGCTGCGGGC
>JAGOAI010000033.1:3240-6354 GCA_017983965.1 Rhodoluna sp.
CCGCATCGAAACCAAGTGCCGGGCGCATGTTGATGTCGTGCGAAATCGTCACCGACTTCTGGTCGAAGTGCGCGCGAGCCCACTTCTCGATAACCGCGCTCGATGGCTGCATCGCCATGGTTAGGCAGCCGAACTGAATGGCGGTTGCATGCATGTTCTCGAGTTCGACATCGGTGGGTAGTTCGGCGTCTGTCCAACCCCAGTCGGCGGTGCCGTTCACATAGAACGCATAAGTCGGCACACCGTTTGAGTCGATGCTGACAACGGCGAGAGTGGTTAGCTCTTCGGCAACCACACTGTGCTCGAGGTGAACGCCGTTAGTTTCAAGACGCTCACGGATGATCTTGCCGAAACGGTCGTTAGAGATGCGCCCTAAGAACTGGTGCTTTGTGCCGCGACGAGCAAGGGCGAGTGCCACGTTTGCGTTTGCGCCACCGACAACGGCATTGAAGCCGCCAGCCTGGTAGCGATTCTCAATCAAGTCGATGAGTGCTTCGCCGATAACCAAAATCATGTCGTCAGTTTATTGCCGTAGGTATAGCGTTGAAACATGAAGAAAATTCCGCTTGCCAATAAAGCCATCGCCCTGCCGCTAATCGGCCTGATGTTGACCTGGACTCTGTTCATGTTTGCCAACTGGGTTTCGATGGTTGGTCGTGAAGGCTATGAGGTAATCGCCAAGCCGAGCAACTACATCTATCTGGCCGCTTTCGCGGTAGCCGGCTTCGCTTCTCTGATTGGTCACACCTGGGCACTCAAGGCACACGCCGCCGATGAGGCAGACGGCCTAGCTCGAGCATCGCTTCGCTTCGGCACCTTGGCTGTCGTAATAAGCCTGGCCGCGACCACAATCTTTGCGCTAACTAGCTTCTTGAGTGCTTTCAACTTCTCAAGTCAGAGTTCAAACGTTGGACAGCGCTTTCTCTGGACATACATGCCAATTATCTTGGCAACCGCGATCGTGGTCTTCGTGCTGCTCAAGGCCTTTGTGTTTAGAGCCGGCGGCCCGGTTGACGACGGCGAAGACAAACCGAAGATGAGCGAACGCCAGAAGGCACTTGCCCTCGGATACGCGGTTCCGATTCTCTGCACCGCTTTCGCGATCATCCTTGGCTTGTTTATCTATGACGCGACTCGCACCAACCTCGACACCTGGGTTTGGGTGCTGATCATTGCCATCGTCGGAATCGGTGTCATTGCCGGAACCCGCTTTGCAGCTCAGGCGCGTCAGGCACGCGTTGAGGCACCACGGCCAAAGACCGCGCTCGCGGCAGGCGCAGCAACGCTGAACTTCGTGCTTTCGATTGTCTTCGGCGTCGCCGTGAGCTTCATGGCATTCACCATGGGTTCAACCGCGATCGGCAAATTGCAGGTTTGGCCAGAGTGGTACGAAGGCATGATTGAGAACAACCCAACAGTGTCGACGCCTTCACTTGAGTGGTGGCTGCAAGATCTTGCTCCGGCGAAGGTGCTCTTGCTGCTAGCTGTGATTGGCGTTTATGTGAGCATCACCGAACGTCACCGCAAACGCAACACATCGGTTGACGCTTAGTCGCTGAAAGAGTTATCAAGTGAAGTTTTATGCGAGCGGTTTGCTTTTTGACAACGACGGCGTTCTCGTCGATTCGCACGCGGCCGCGATTGTTGCCTGGGCGCAGTGGTGCAGCGAATATGCACCGCACATTAACTGGAACGACCCGATCAATGCCGGCCAACGAGCCGAAGACAAAGTGCGTGAATGGATAGCATCGCCAGATCTTTTTGAAGAGGCGAACAACCGCATCAACCAACTTGAGCAAGACACCGCGCACGAAACGATTGCTCTTCCCGGAGCCGTCGAGCTGACATCTTCTATGCGCGATGGTTTGTGGACGGTCTGCACATCGGCAAACCCGAACCTTGGTCGCGCTCGACTTCTCGCGGCTGGCATCAAGGTTCCGGCCGAGTTGGTAACGGCTGCCGATGTGAAGCGCGGCAAGCCACACCCAGACCCATATCTGCTCGGAGCCGAGCGTCTCGGTTTCGCGCCAGAAGACTGTGTTGTTTTCGAAGATGCCATCGCCGGGGCAGAGGCTGCGGTTGCAGCCGGAGTCGGGCTGATTGTTGGCGTCAGCAAGATGGCCCTCGAAGGCCCTGCCGATATCGTGGTTCGCGATCTCACGGGAATAACATTTGACGGAGAAGTGCTTAACATTGCAGACAGCAACCGTCTTCGATAGGAGAAATCATGAGTGAAGTTACTTTTTATAGCGCCGACTGGTGCAGCGACTGCCGTCGTTCAAAGTCGCTCATGAACACCCTCGGTGTCGAATATGAACTCAAGGATGTCGAACACAACCCTGAGTTTGCGGTCGAGGCAGAGGCCATTGCTGGCCGCAAGAACATTCCGGTTGTGCAGTTTGCCGACGGCAAGTTCTTGGTTGAGCCTTCAGATGCTGAGTTGCACGCCGAGCTCACCATCCGTGGTTTGATTTAGCCCAAAAAAGTCCTTGGCAATCGCGCGATGCGCGGTTAGGCTAAATACGTTACGAATTCGTGACAGTAGTCGTTTGCAGTGCACAAGGTGCACCAGTCTTTCCTTTATTTGAGAATCTGCCGTTTTGCAGATGTTCCTCTCGTGTTTGGGTATAGCGCAGTTCGACTAGCCCGCGATCAAAGCAGCTACTCCCTGCGAGATCAACACAAATTAAAAGGAAAAAACATGCCAAAATTTGGCGACTCAAACGCGCGCGCGGGAAAACCAGCGCGCTCATCATCAGCAGCTCCGAAGACCGGTCACCGCAAAGGTCCATCGGCAGCGGGCGCATCAAAATTTAAGCCACGCGAAGATGGTCGCGGAGGTCGCTCAGACTTTCGCGCTGCTTCAGCCGACGACCGCGGCCCACGCAAGCCACGCGCTTCAAAGGCTGGCGCTCCGGCATCACGCTGGGAAGACCGCGCACCTCGTCGTTTCGACGACCGCGATGCACGACCTTCTCGCGACTCACGTGATTCACGCGATGCTCGCCCAGCAGCCGGTGGCGACAAGCGCCGCGACTGGAGCCCAACTCCACCAGCACGCCGTGGCAAGTTTCAGGTAGACGACCGCGCACCACGCGGAACTCGCGACGACCG
>JAGOAI010000033.1:6454-8070 GCA_017983965.1 Rhodoluna sp.
CCGACTCGTGAGCTTGCAGACCAGATCGACCGCACCGCTAACGCGCTTGCCAAGTCAGTCGGCTTCTACACCGCTTGCATCTACGGTGGTGTTCCACAGCGTCGTCAAGAAAGCATGATGAGCCGCGGAACCGACATCGTGGTTGCGACTCCTGGTCGTCTTGAAGACCTAATGGCTCAGGGCATTATCGACCTAAGCGAAGTTGAGACCATCGTGGTTGACGAAGCCGATCACATGTGTGACCTTGGCTTCATCGAGCCAGTGAAGCGAATCATGCGTGCATGTGGCGATTCACAGAAGCTTTTGTTCTCGGCAACTCTTGATAAAGAAGTTGACGCACTTGTTCGCGAGTTCCTTCCTGCACCATTCGTGTATGAAGTTCCGAACGAAGTTAACGACACCGCAAACATTGTTCACCGCGTTCTAACCGTTGACCAAGAAGACCGTTCACAGGTTCTCTTGCGTTTGGTTCAGGGTGAAGGCAAGAGCCTAATCTTTGCTCGCACCAAGATGACCGCAGAGCGTTTGAGCGAGAGCTTGACTGCTGCCGGTGTTCCTGCTGCGCGTTTGCACGGAGACCTAAACCAGAACCAGCGAAACCGAAACCTTGAGCGTTTTATCAAGGGACACGTTCGCGTTCTAGTTGCAACCGACGTTGCCGCTCGCGGAATTCACGTTGATGATGTTGCGCTAGTTGTTCAGGTTGACCCGCCAGAGGAATACAAGACTTACTTGCACCGCGCAGGCCGAACCGGTCGTGCTGGCAAGGAGGGAACCGTTATTACTTTGATTCCACGCAACCGTCGTCGTCGCATGGAAGATCTTCTTAACCGCGCAGAGCGCGACGGAATCTTCACCGAAGTTCGCCCAAGCAACCCGTTGCTTGAAGAACTTGCAGGCCCGATTGCCCCACCTCCTGCTCAAGAAAACCTTGACTTCGGTGACTCACGTGGCGGAGGTCGCGGCGGTGACCGTGGTCGTTCAGGTGGTCGCGATGGTGGCCGTGGTGGTTACCAGGGCAACCGTGGTGGTGGCCGCTCAGGTGGTCGCGAAGGTGGCCGTGGCGGAGACCGCAAGTTTGGCGACAAGCCAAAGCGCAGCTTCGACCGCGCACGCTAAACCGCACTGTTTTCAAGGCATCGCCGTCATCCTTAGGGGTGGCGGCGATCGCCGTTTAACGGGCTGTGAATAAAACTTGCACAAAAAGATGTACAAGTTTAGGGTGGGCTTATGGCAAAGACAGACAGACCACTCATCAAGGACTACATCGTTCAGAACACCTCTGAAACGAGGGCAGACCTCACCAAGATTCTCGAAGGCTTTCGAAAGAACGGCAAGAAGTCGCTGCCAATTCTGTTTGGCTCACATGGCAAATCTGAGGCCGTTCTCGCACCGGCATGGCTCTGGAAGAAAATGGTCGACGAGCTTGACGACCTTCGACTCGCAAATACTGTTCTACAGCGACTGAGTTCTCCACAGCCATACGAGGAGTTCACTCTTGAACAGCTCGATGCAGAAATCACTGCCATGAACGAAGCAGATGCAAAATCGAAGGATGCTCAAGACCCTTCGGATTCCTGAATTCAATGGCGACATGCAGAGGCTTGAGAGCGAAT
>JAGOAI010000034.1 GCA_017983965.1 Rhodoluna sp.
GAAGTGATGATGAACAGGGTGATCTTGGTGCGGTCAACCTTGACGCCAGCATTGCGAGCGGCGTTTGCGTCGCCACCGGCTGCGAAGATCCAGTTGCCGAAGCGGGTGCGGGTTAGCACCCAAGTTGCCAAAATGGTAAGAACGATCCACCAGACCACTGAGATCTGAAAGTATGCGTCGCCGACCTTGAAGCGAGTGGCGAAGATGTTGAAGGCGTCTTCGAAGCCAGGAGCCTTGTCGGTTCCGGTAACACGAACGGCACCGGTAAGCATCATCGTGAGGGCCATGTTCGCACCCTTAAGAATGAAGAACGTTGCCAACGTCACAATGAATGAAGGCAGTTTGGTCTTGACTACAACGTAGCCATTGATGAAACCAACGCCAGCGGCAAAAATAAGGGCGATCAAGATAGACAGCCAGATGTTCATGCCGAGCTCTTGAACGAGCATTCCGATGATCAAACCAGTGGTGCCAACCATGACACCTGATGAGAGGTCGAACTCTCCGGCGATCATCAAGAGTGAAACAGCGATGGCTACGATGCCAATCGGTGCAGCAATGTCAGTCCAGCCTGAGATTCCGCTTAGGTTAGCGAAGTTGCCGGTGGTGTCGGTGCTTGTGAAAAGAATGAAGATGGCGATTGCGCCAAGCAACGCTCCAACTTCTGGTCTGCGAAAAATTCGCGTGACGAGACCTGCGGTTTTTACGCGCTCGTCGGTGGTGGTGTTTGACATTTGCTGCCTTTCGAAACTTTAGAAATCTTTATTTTGCGAGTTCAATCCCCGCTAACAAGAGATGGTGGACCGTTGCCGATCCACCATCCCGTGTTTGTTAATTTTTAGCGGGTGCCTGCTGCTACTAGTGCCTTTACGTTTGCAACGTTGTCAGCGGTTACGAAGCCTGGGCCTGAGTAAACAGGAGCGCCACCGCCTAGTTCGTTTCCGTTGGTAAGTGCTAGGTAAAGGAGTACTACTGACATGTAGCCCTGTGCGTACTGCTGCTGGTCGATTGCGAACTCCATGGTTCCGGCTTCGATTGCATCTAGTGCTTCAGGTGACATGTCAACTGTGCCGATCTTTAGGCTTAGGCCAAGGTCGGTCGCTGCAGGAAGAACAGCCTTTGCAGCGATGTCAGCGTTCAAAGCGAACACTGCGTCGATGCTGCTGTCTGCCTGAAGGGCAGCCTTGATCTTTGCAGATGCTGCAGTTAGGTCAGCTAGTCCACCATCAAGGTTGAAGTTGGTGGTCTTGCCCTTGAAGGTCTGTGATAGACCCTTGCAGCGGTCCTGTAGACCTACGTTGTTTGCTTCCTGGATAGGGCAAAGAACGTGCTTTACACCCATAGCGTTGTAACGAAGTCCAGCCTGCTGACCAGCGATGATTTCATCCTGACCAACGTGAGTGAATGCACCTAGTGAGGTGAATACTGCTGAACCTGAGTTCATGGTTACGGTTGGGATGCCTGCTGCGTCAGCTGCAAGCATTGCGGTCTTGATTGCCTCTGGGTCTGGTGCAGAAGCTGCGATACCTGAACATCCAGCTGCAACGCCGGCGTCAATGGTGCTTGCTTGCTTTGCTGCATCGTTGGTTGAACCCTGGTAGTCAAGAGTTACACCTAGGTCTGCTGCTGCAGCCTCGGCACCCTTTTGTGCTACTGACCAGAAGCTACCGCCGTCTCCGTGTGTGTAAACACAGATCTTTAGGTCGCTGTGGTCTGCCGCAGTGTCGGTGGTTGCAGCTGGTGATGAACATCCAGCTAGAGCCAACGCAGCTGCAGCCGCTAGTGCGATTGCCTTTGTCTTCAATGACATTGTTTTCCTCTCAACGTTGAGTTGTTTTCATCGAGCACTTTGTCTCAATAAAGTAAGTATGTCTTTACAAATCACCGGAATTGACCAAAAAACTCGGTCGTTATGAAACTGATACCAGCACTGTCAAACCCCCAAGTTTGTAAGCAATTCGCCCCATTTGCGCCCATTTTGGCCCGAATTGGGGTCATGCGAGTTTGTTCTATCAAAGTTGCTATGCTGGCTTACATACAGATCGAGGAGCAGCGAATGGCTGAAAAAACAATAGGCGTCGGGCTAGTCAGTGTTGGCTGGATGGGCAAGGTTCACAGCCGTGCATTTCAGGCTCTTCCGGTGGTCTATCCAGAGCTCGGTGTAAAGCCTCGCCTGGTTATCGCGGCAGACACCGCGCCCGATCGCATCGAATATGCGACCGATGTCTTGGGCTACGAACAGGGAACCCTCGACTACCACGAGGTGCTGAATCACCCAGATGTCGATGTGGTCTCGATTTGTTCACCAAACTTCTTGCACAAAGAAGTGGCCGTTGCCGCTGCTAAGGCCGGCAAGGCGTTTTGGCTAGAGAAGCCGGCTGGTCGCAGCCTTGCCGAAACCCAAGAAATTGCTCGCGTGGCCAAAGAGGCAGGCGTGCTATCGACCATCGGTTTCAACTACCGCAACGCGCCAGCTATCGAGCACGCTCGCAAGCTGATTGCCGAGGGTCGCCTCGGGCGCATCATGAATGTGCGCGGCGTGTTCTTCGCAGACTATTCGAGCGAGCCAAACGGCGCGCTCTCTTGGCGCTTCAAGCGTGAGCTCGCCGGCAGCGGTGTGCTTGGCGACCTAATGGGCCACCTTGTCGATCTTGCTCACTATGTGCTCGGCCCGATCGAAGAGGTAACCGCTCTAACTCACACCGTGCACAGTCAACGCCCGGTTCAACAAATGGGTGTTGGCACACACTTTGACGTTGTCGAGGGTGGCGAAATGGGCGATGTCGAAAACGAAGACTATGCAGCCATGCTGATTCGCTTCGGCAAAGATTCAAACGCTGCAGGCGCTGTTGGCACACTCGAGTCATCTCGCGTTCTGGTTGGCCCTCGTGCTCGCTATGCGCTCGAGATCTATGGAACCGAAGGTTCATTCATCTGGGATTTCGAACGAATGAATGAGTTCGAACTAACGCTCACCCGCCGCGGTGAACACCTTGGCTACCAGCGCATCATGGCAGGCCCTGGCATCGGCGACTTTGGCAACTTTCAACCTGGTGCCGGAACCTCGATGGGCTACGACGACCTAAAGGTTGTCGAGGCCAAGAAGTTCGTCTCTGCCATTTTGGGCAAAGAGCAAATCAACTCGAACATCAACGACGCGGTTGCCTCGGCAGCCGTGCTCGACGCAGCAGAAAAATCAGCAGCCGATGGCGCTTGGCACAAATTGCAAGCCGTCGCTGGCACAACATCGGCAAGAAAGGCCAACTAATGATCTACGACAAAATCGCCGGAGCGCCAATTTCATGGGGCGTTTGCGAGGTTCCAAACTGGGGTCACCAGATGACGCCAGAGCGAGTTTTTGGCGAGATGGCAAGCATTGGCCTAAAGGGCACCGAGTTCGGCCCACTTGGTTTCTTGCCGGTCGAGCCATCAGAGCGCGCTGCCGTTCTTAGCAAACTCGACATGCACGCAACCGGCGGGTTCTTTCCGGTGCTGTTGCACAAAGCCGACCACGACCCGCTCGACTCGGTGAAGGTGGAGCTCGAGTCATACCTGGCCGCAGGCGCGACAACCTTGGTTCTCGCTGCAGATTCTGGCCTAGTTGGCTATGACGAAAAGCGCCCAGAGCTAAGCGAAGCCGAATGGGCAACCGTGTTCAAGAACCTCGACGCCATAAACGCCTATGCCGAGTCGCTGGGTGTTCAAGCAGTGCTTCACCCACACGTTGGCACAATCGTTGAAACTGCTGAAGACATCATGCAGATTGCCACCGGCAGCAAGATCAACTTCTGTCTAGACACCGGTCACTTTGTGGTTGGTGGGGCAGACCCTGTCGACTTCTCGGCAAAGCACCCTGGTCGCGTTGCGCACTCGCACCTAAAAGATGTTGACACCGCACTGTCTAGCAAAGTTCAGAGTGGCGAAGTGGCATTTTATGACGCGGTCGTTCAGGGCATGTTTAGACCGCTCGGTCAGGGCGACGTCGACATTCGCTCAATCGTTCGCAACTTGCTAACCAACGGCTATCAAGGATGGTTCGTGCTTGAGCAAGACTGCGTTATTCAGGGCGAGCCTGCCGAAGGCAAAGGCCCACTTGCAGATGCCAAAGCAAGCGTGGAGTTCTTGCGCGAGGTTATTGCATCGATCTAATTTGAGTTAAAGCAAATGGCGGCAGATTTCTCTGCCGCCATTTCGCTTGCGCTCCATTGAAAGGTTAGAGCTTGACGGTCTTTCCGGTTTTAGCTGACTCGAGTGCAGCTTCTGCCAAAAAGAGTGCTTGACGACCGTCGTCATAAGAAGGGTTCAACTGCTTGCCGCTCGCGATGCTCTCAACGAATCGTGCCAATTCGCTTCGATATGAAATCGCATAGCGCTCTAAGAAGAACTCCATGTATGGCTCGCGCTGTTCGGTGTGCTCGGCGGTGTATGAGCGAACAGTGGTCTTCGCCAAGTTAGAAGCAACCAACATTCCCTTTGAGCCGAAAGCTTCGAGGCGCTGGTCATATCCATAGGCAGCGTGGCGCGAGTTGATGATTGTGATTAGCTCGTCGTTGCTGCCGCGCATGACTACGTTGACGCTGTCGAAGTCATCTTCGTCTTTGATGTAGTCGCAGAAAGTGTTTGCGCCACGAGCTGTGACCTCAACAATGTTTGGCACGAAGTAGCGAGCCATGTCGAAATCGTGAATGGTCATGTCTTTGAAGATTCCGCCAGAAACCGCGATGTATTCGCGAGGCGCTGGGCCTGGGTCGCGGCTGGTGATGATCAACTGCTCTAGAGTGCCAACTTCACCGGCAAGCACGCGCTGGTGAATTGACTCGAAGTTTGGGTCGAAGCGGCGGTTGAAGCCGAGAGAAACGTTGGTTTTGGCCGAGTTTGCCTTCTCGAGCATGGCGTCGACCTTCTTGAGGTCGAGGTCGATTGGCTTCTCGCAAAGAGCGTGAACACCGGCTTCGATGGCAGCATCGATAAGGCCAATGTGGGTCGGGGTAGGCGAGCCGATCACAATCGCGTCTACTTCGCCCGAGTTGATTAGCTCGAGTGGGTCGCTGGTGACCTTTCCGCCAAACTGGTCGGCAATCTTCTTGGCACCATCGATGAAGACGTCTGCCACATAGGTCAGTTCGCAATCCTTGTTTTCGTCGATGCTAATTGCATGCACCTGGCCAATTCGACCGGCTCCGATAAGCCCAACGCGCAGTTTGTCGCCCACTTTTCCTCCAGCTGTTTGTTTCTATATGTTAGAACATTATGTCAAAATAAAACCACTCAGAGACCGAAAGGCCCAAAATGGCCAAAATTGCCATCACAGGAATCTCAGGTTTCGTCGGCAGCAACATCGCCTCGGTTCTGACCGACTTTGGGCACGAGGTGGTCGGCCTAGTTCGGCACCAGCGCGAAGACCTGCCTTGGGCAACGACGGTCGTTGACTTCGCTTCGGTTGAAAGTTTGACCGGCGCTCTGACTGGCGTTGACGCCGTCGTGCACTGCGCGATCGCCAATGACTTCAACCGACTAAACCAAGATCGCGAATATGCCCAAGACAGTTATGTGGGCATGACAACTCGAGTGGCGAAAGCGAGCGTGGCCACAGGCGCTCACCTGGTTTATGTTTCGACCGACTGGATCATGGATGGCACCCAGCACATGAGCCTCGAAAGCAATCTGGGCAACCCGCTAAATCTCTATGGGTTCTTGAAAGCGATGAGTGAACAAGCATGCCGTGACATTGCCGAAAGCTCACACGCAATTTGTAGAATCGCTGGCGTTATGGGGCAGCATCGCGCGGCAGAGAATGCGCCGCGCAGTCAAGACGTTGGCTTCGGCTATTTTGTTGACACTCTCGTGAGAACGCTGCGCGCTGGCAAACCATTTGCGGTGTGGGGCCCCGACTTCGTAAACAAGATGACGACGCCATCGCTAGCGTCTGAGATTGGGGCGCAAATAGAAAGAGTTATTTCTCGTCGCGCCGTTGGTAACTTTCATCTGGTCGGCGACGATGCCGTAACTCGCCTTGAGCTTGCTTATGCAACCTGTGAGGTGTTTGGGTTAGACAAGTCTTTGATTCACGAAGCGCCGGTGCCCGAGGGTGAGAAGTTTTCAGCGCCGGTGCCGGTTGATTCGTCGCTGTCGAACCTAGAGACCAAGCAAAGACTGGGCCTTGGGGCCGCAAGCCTGCCTGATCTGCTGAGTGCCTTCAAACTCGAACTTGAAACCGAGCGCTCGCAAACTCTGACCAAGCCAGAGCGTTAAGACTATTTTTCGACCAGAGTCACTTCGAATGAATAGAGATCTGGTCGGTAGCAGTGGTGACCCCACTCAACAGCCTTGCCAGTCGCATCGAATGCTGTGCGTTCCATAGTCAACAGCGCAGAACCTTTTTCAACGTGAAGCATTTCGCTCTCAACCGAGTTTGACTTGCGTGCGCCGATATTCTGCTGGGCAACCTTGATTGAAACGCCGCGGGCCTTCAGAAGTTGATAGAGCCCATGCGATGACAAGTTCTCATCTGCAAGGTCAACAAAATCTTCTGGCAACCAGTTTTCGAGAATTGCCACCGGAACACTGTCGGCAAATCGAAGACGCTTAATCATCAATACTGGTGAGCCAACCTTGACGTTGAGGTGGCCGGCAATCTTTTGGTCTGCGTTAGAGCGCTTGATTTCTAGAACCTTTGTCGAAGGGGCTTGGCCGCCATTTGAAAGGTCTTCATAGAGCGAGGTGAGTTCAACCTTGCGGTGAATCTGCCCGTGAACGACCTGGGTGCCAACACCTCGACGTCGAACCAAGAGACCTTTGTCGACAAGTTCTTGAATAGCGCGGCGAACGGTTGGGCGGCTGAGGGTTAGTCGGTTGCCAAGCGCAATCTCGTTTTCGAGTCGCGAGCCTGGAGCCAAACGGCCGTCGATGATTGCTGCTTCAATTTTTTGCGCGAGCTGAAAATAGAGGGGAATCGGACCACCGCGGTCTAAGTCGGCAAAATCGCCCAGAGGCAGAATGACTTCTTCTTGGCTCATGGCTGGCCTTTCACAATCGCGAGTATGTCTGTTTGTTAGAACATTCTATGCGAAAGCGTTTGCGAAATCGTCGAGCGCCTGATCAGAGTCGCCGAGCGCCCAGCCCTCGAGTCCGACGACTCCGCTGTAGCCAAGAGTCTTGAGTTCAGCGGCGATGCGCTTGTAGTTGATCTCTCCGGTGCCAGGCTGCATGCGACCCGGAACGTCGGCCACCTGAATCTCGCCGATGTAGTCGAAGCACTCGGCCACCAGTTCGGTGAGGTTGCCCTCGCCAATCTGCGCGTGATAGAGGTCGAGGTTAAGTCGCAGGTTCGGGTGGTCAACTGCCTCGATCAGTGCGAGCGTCTCACTGGCCAGGGCAAATGGCGTTCCCGGGTGGTCGACGAGAAGGTTCAGGTTCTCGAGCGTGAAGACCTTGCCATATTCCTCGCCGAGTTTTGCAAGTCGTGTCAAGGTCTTAACTGCGGTAACGAATTCGGCAGGAGAGGTGCTGCTCTTTTGCTTGATGGCCTGACCATTTGAGTCGAGTCCGGTGCCGTGAACATTCAGTCGCGGGCAGTCGATAACCATCGACGCCTCGAGCGATTGTCGTGCGGTGTTCAGCAAATTTTCGATGCCGTCATCATCGAGCAGGTCGCCCTCGATGTATCCGGTCATTGACGAAAACGTTGCACCGGTTGCAGCCAGCTCGTCTAGGTTCTTGGTGGTCCAGTTCCAGATCTCAACTTCGAAGCCGCGAGATGCAATGTGTTTTACTCGCTCATTGAATTCGAGTTCTTGAAAGAGCATCTCTGCCGATGCGGCCAAACGATATTTTGCGGTCATGCAAGAAGTTTAGGCAAAAGCTTGCGTAGCAAGTTCATGCAGTTTGCCGTTTGTTGCAAGCACAGATGATGTCTCAG
>JAGOAI010000010.1 GCA_017983965.1 Rhodoluna sp.
AGACAGTCGAGAGTCATTTCGATGTGTGGCATCGATGGCAGGTGTTCGCCCTCGTGACGCAAAACCAAACCGTCTTCGAAGCGCGCGGCGGCCAAGAGCAAGCCAGAAACGAATTGCGATGACGAAGATGCGTCGATGGTTAGCTCGCCACCGGCAACCGAACCTTCACCGTGAATTCTGAACGGCAGCGAACCCTTGACGATGTCGTCGATTACAAAAACGCCAAGGTCACGAAGTGAGCTAATTGTGGTGTCCATCGGGCGACGACGAGCAGCTTCGTCTCCGTCGAACTCGACTATCTCGGCAGACAGCGCCGCAACCGGTGGAACAAAACGCATCACGGTTCCGGCGAGCCCACAGTCGATCTTCGCTGCCTTGTCGAAAGGGGCAGGGGTTACAAGAATGTCGCCGTTATCCATGATTTCGATGCCTGTGCCGAGCGAGCGCAGGGCTTCGATCATCAGGCGGCTGTCACGCGAATCGAGCGGTTCGGTCAGCAGGGTCGGCTCGACAGCCAGGGCCGACAAAACCAGTTCGCGGTTGGTCAGCGACTTCGAGCCAGGCAGGGCCACAGTTGCGTGAATTGGGCCTTCAGCGGCCGGAGCAGGCCAAGGCGTGCCGGCGGGGGAATAAGAGGCTGAAGTCATTGGTTCTAAGTTATCAGCCCGACAACGACTCAAAAAGTTGAAGTTTGGCCCTTCGAAAGGCACGGATAGACTGCGAATGATGACCATTCAAGAGACCGCCGAAGACCGCAAGGTTCGCCTGTTCGAAGAGCAGGCGTTGCAGTACATGCCTCAGCTCTACGGTGTGGCGATGCAAAAGACCAAGAACCCCACTGATGCCGAAGATTTGGTTCAAGAAACCATGGTCAAGGCGTTCAAGGCGTTTGATCAGTTCGAACAGGGAACAAACCTGAAGGCCTGGTTGTTCAGAATTCTTAGCAACACAAACATCAACAACAGCGTCAAGCGCGGCAAAGACCAAGCCAAGACAGCCCTCGATGAACTCGAAGACTGGCAGGTCGGCGGCGCTGAATCGCTAACCGCAGTAGCAAACCGTTCTGCCGAAGTTGAGGCAATCGATGCAATGCCATCGAGCGCTGTCAAAAAGGCTCTGGCAGAGCTGCCAGAAAACTGGCGAATGATTGTTTATTACCGCGTGGTCGAAGGCCTCTCATATGCCGAGATCGCAAAGGTTCTAGACATTCCAGACGGCTCAGTGATGAGTGGTTTGCACCGAGGAAAGAAAATGCTTCGAACCTTGCTGCTCGAATTTGCGCAGCAAGAAGGCTATGACACTACTGAGAAAGGAAAAGACTGATGGCCGATTTTGATCTTGACGTCACCTTTGATGAAGACGACGTGGCTCCAGACCTATCTGCAGTTAGCGACTCAGAGTTGAGCGCTTCGATTGCAAAGCTGCCACAAAACCTCGCAGACGTTGCGCAATTGGTAATCGTTGAGAAGCGAACCCTTAGTGATGTTTCTCAGCGTCTCGCAATTCGTCAACCAGAACTAGTTCGCCGATTGCATCGCGCAAAAGTGCAAATCGCACAAATGTTGGGAGTGACCGCATAATGGCCGAATTCGATTGCCAAGAAACCAAGCGCCACGTGCACGAATATCTGCACAGTGAACTCTCAGAGCAAGAGCTGGCTGACATCACCGCGCACCTCGCAAACTGCGACAGCTGCGAGTCTGACTATGACCTAGAGAACACCATCAACGGTGTGATCGAGAAGCACTGCAGCGAAGTTGCGCCAGAGCAATTGGTCGACAGCATCATGGGGCGCATCCGTGCCATTCAGGCCGGCGAAGCTCACTAGCTTTTGTTATTCGGGTGACTCGATCTCGAGCCACTCATACCAGCCGCGGTTGAGCACAAGCCAAGCGACTAGGCCGTGACCGGTCTGGCCAGGCAAACCATATTCCGAGTTCTGCAGCTCAGCGTTGAAACCGTCGTGTTCGACCAGCGGTCTGAAACAGTCCACAAACGGGATGCCGCGACGAGTGGCGACGTCTTCGAAGCCGCTGGCTAGGTGTTCGATCTCGGGGTTTAGCTGTGGGTTGCGGCTCGGAATCGGCCCAACCAAGAAACTCTCAATGTTCGCCTTCTTGGCCTCGTCGACAATCGTTGCGATGTTTAGGCGCGAGCGAGAAATCGAGATGCCGGCAGCCGGGTCGGTGTTTGGCAGCTGAATGACAAGACGGTTTTCGGTTTCGGTGCTGAAGCGACGCTGCACTTCGGCAACCCAACGCTCTGCCAACATGGTTGTCGTTTCGCCAGGTGCTGGCAAAGAGAAGATGTCGATGCGCGGGTCACGCGCCGGTGTCTTCGCCGTCACTCGACCAACCCAGCCCATGCCGCGTTCGTCACCAGCGGCGCTGACAAACGTGTCGCCAAGAATGACGATTCGAATGTCGCGACGCTGGTCAGTCATGCAGTGCCTTAGTTATCGAACGCGCGCGCGATGAGGTCAGCTTGCTCTGCAGCGTGAGTCTTTGCAGAACCGGTTGCCGGTGATGCGCTCGCTGGGCGAGAAACCAACTTGGCAACCTTGCCATCCATGTATCGAGGCAAGAACAAACCAATGTATGTCCATGGGCCCTGGTTGGCAGGTTCGTCTTGAACCCAAACCAACTCGGCGTTTGGATATTGCGCGTATGCCTGCTTGATCTCATCAACCGGAGTTGGGTAGAGCTGCTCGACGCGAACGATTGCGGTTGTGCCATCGTTGCGCTTCTGTGACTCTGCCAAGAGATCCCAATAGACCTTGCCCGAACAGAACAGCACGCGCTTGACGTTGTTCTTCTCTAGGCCCTGCTCGTCGTCGATTACCGGGCGGAAGGTTCCGTTAGTGAAATCTTCGACCGATGACGATGCGGCCTTGAGGCGAAGCATCGACTTCGGGGTGAATACCACGAGCGGGCGCTTCGGTGTCGAGTATGCCTGGCGGCGCAACAGATGAAAGTGCGATGCCGGAGTTGATGGCTGCGCGATGGTCATGTTGTTCTGAGCACAGAGCTGCAGATAACGTTCGATTCGCGCTGACGAGTGGTCAGGGCCCTGACCTTCGTATCCGTGTGGCAAGAGAAGAACGACGCCAGAGTGCTGGCCCCACTTTTGTTCTGCCGACGAAATGAACTCGTCGATGATGGTCTGCGCACCGTTTGCGAAGTCACCGAACTGGGCCTCCCAGAGCACGAGAGCGTTCTGGTTCTCAACGGCATAACCGTATTCGAAGCCCATTGCCGCATATTCGCTGAGCAGTGAGTCATAGATGTAGAACTTCGCCTGGTCGTTTGCCAGGTTGCGAAGTGGCATCCACTCCTGACCGTTTTCACGGTCGTGGAAGACTGCGTGACGCTGAACGAAGGTTCCGCGGCGACTGTCTTGGCCGGCCATGCGAACCGCAGTGCCTTCCATGAGTAGCGAACCGAAGGCCAAAAGCTCGCCGAAGCCCCAGTCGATGCCGCCTTCGCGGCCCATCTCGACTCGCTTCTGCAGAAGCTGCTGCAACTTCGGGTGAACGCTGAAAGCCGGTGGCACGTTGCCGTGAGCGTTTGCGATCTGCTCAACGACGCTGCGTGAAATTGCAGTTTCGTGAGTGATTGCGGTCTGCTCAGACGCTGTGGTTCCGATGCCTACTGGGCGAGCAACAAGTTCGACCGGCTTCGATGAAGCGTCGTGAACGTCATTGAATGCCTGCTCGAGAGTTGACTGGAAGCTGGCGTTTGCCTGCTCGTACTCTTCGCGGGTGATGTCGCCACGACCAACTAGCGACTCTAGATAAAGAGTGCGAACTGAACGCTTTGCCTCGATGAGGTTGTACATCAGTGGCTGAGTCATCGACGGGTCGTCGCCCTCGTTGTGACCGCGTCGGCGATAGCAGATGATGTCGATGACGACATCCTTGTTGAATTCTTGACGGAACTCGAACGCCAACTGCGAGACGCGATAGACAGCCTCAGGGTCATCACCGTTCACGTGGAAGATTGGTGCCTGAATCGCCTTGGCGATGTCGGTCGAGTAAACAGTCGACCGTGACTCGCTCGGTGGAGTTGTGAAACCAACCTGGTTGTTGATCACGATGTTGATGGTTCCACCGGTCTTGTAGCCGCGAAGCTGCGACATGTTCAAAACTTCTGGAACTACACCCTGACCAGCGAACGCTGCGTCACCGTGAATCAAGATTGGCAACACAGGGTAGGTGGTGTCATAGATGCTGCCGATGCGGTCGAGCTTCGCGCGCACGATTCCCTCGAGAACCGGGTTCACTGCTTCGAGGTGCGATGGGTTTGCAGCAAGCGAAACCTTGACCTGCTTACCTTCGAGGCTTGAGTAAACACCCTCGGTGCCGAGGTGGTACTTCACGTCACCAGAACCCTGAACGGTTGTGGTGTCGTAGTTGCCCTCGAACTCGCGGAACACCTGACCGTAGGTCTTGCCCGCAATGTTAGTTAGAACGTTGAGGCGACCGCGGTGGGCCATTCCGATTGCGACTTCTTCGAGACCAGCGTTTGCCGCGCTCTGAAGAATTTCGTCAAGCGCGGTGATGGTCGATTCGCCACCCTCAAGTGAGAAGCGCTTCTGACCAACGAACTTGGTCTGCAAGAAAGTTTCGAACGCCTCAGACTCGTTCAGCTTCTCGAGAATTCTGAACTGCTCTTCTTTGGTGAGCTTGGCATATGGCTTCTCAAGCTTCGCCTGGAACCAAGCGCGCTGAGCTGGGTCTTGAATGTGCATGTATTCAACACCAACGGTGCGGCAGTAGCTGTCGCGAAGAATCTTGTAGATGTCTCTGAACTGAGCCTCGGTTACGCCACCGAAACCACCGGTCTTGAACGAACGGTCGAGATCCCAGAGGCTCAATCCGTGGTTCAAAATGTCTAGGTCTGGGTGTGAGCGCTGCTTGTATTCAAGCGGGTCGATGTCTGCCATCAGATGGCCACGAACGCGGTAGGCGTTGATTAGCTCTTGAATGCGAGTCTCTTTGTCGCGGTCGTCGCGGCTGTTGCGCTCGAAGTCGCTAACCCAGCGAACCGGCTCATAAGGAATGCGCAGGTCGGCGAAAAGCTCGTCATAGAAACCGCGCTCGCCAAGAAGAAGCTCGTTTACCTTCTTCAAGAACTCGCCAGAGCCAGCGCCCTGAATGACGCGGTGGTCATAGGTAGAGGTAAGTGTGATGGTCTTGCCAACGCCGTGCTTTGCTAGCGCGGCATCGTTCATGCCCTGAAACTCTGCAGGGTAGTCGAGCGCACCCGCACCAATAATGCAACCGGCGCCCTTCATGAGGCGTGGCACCGAGTGGACCGTTCCGATGCCACCAGGGTTGGTTAGCGAAATGGTTGAACCGGCAAAGTCGTCTGCGCCGAGTTTGTTGTCGCGAGCGCGCTTCACTAGGTCTTCATAAGCAGACAGATACTCAGCGAAGTTAAGCTTCTGCGCGCGCTTGATGTTCGGCACTAGAAGTGCACGAGTGCCGTCTGGCTTAGGAATGTCGATCGCAAGACCGAAGTTGATGTTCGCCGGAGTAACAGCGGCAGGCTTTCCATCGATTACGTCGTAATAGACGTTCTGTGACGGAAACTCTTTTAGTGCACGGATGATCGCGTAGCCGATGATGTGCGTAAACGAAACCTTGCCGCCGCGAGTGCGCGAAAGGTGTGAGTTGATCACAATGCGGTTATCGATCATCAACTTGGCAGGAATTGTGCGAACGCTTGTTGCGGTCGGAACCTCGAGCGAGGCATCCATGTTGGTGGCTAGAGCCTTGCCCATGCCCTTCAAGAAGTCGACCTTGTTTTCGGTCGGTTCTTCTTCGCTAATTATGTCGATCGCCGAAGTCGCAGGAGCCTGTGCCGGAATCGGCTGTGGCTTTGCTTCTACGCGAGTGGTCTTTGCGACTAGCGGTGCATCTGAGGCAGGGGCTTGAGCGACAACTGGTGCTGCAACAGGTGCGGCTGCAGGTGCTGGGGCAGCAGGGGTGGTCGCGTGAGTCGTCTCGGTTGGGTGGTAGTTCTCGAGAATCGGCCACCAAGAACGGTCAACCGCATCAGGGTTGGCTTTCCACTTGGCATACATCTCATCAACGAGCCAGTCGTTTGCACCGAAAGTATTGTCTTCGCCCGAATTCATGCCTGACAAAGGGACCACCTTATCGCTTGTCTTTACAAAACCTAGACAAGCCTACCTGCTCGAAAATGGTCGCCTGTATGCTGTGAAACATGGACTATTGGCTGATGTTGGCCCTGTCGGTGGCTTTGACCCTCGGCACGGGCCTCTTCGTTGCTAGTGAATTCTCAATGGTCAATCTCGAGCGCTCAGACCTCGAAGCCCGCCAGGAACGAGGCGAAAAGGGCCTAGGCCGAACAATTCGGGCCCTGCAGCGCACCAGCACCCACCTTTCGGGAGCTCAGCTCGGCATCACCCTAACCACAATGCTCACCGGCTTCATGGCCGAACCGGCTCTGACCGAGCTTATGGCTCCCGCGCTCGCGGACTTCGGCCTCTCACAGGCGGCAACCCACGGCATTGCCTTTGCTCTGGCCTTGGTAATCGCGACCCTGTTTTCGACCCTGATTGGTGAGTTGGTTCCAAAAAAGCTCGCCCTCAGCATTCCGCTTCAGGTCAACAAGTTCGTGGTCATTTTTCAGCTCAGCTTCACCTGGATCTTCTCTTGGATGATTCGATTCTTGAACGCCGTGGGCAACGCCGTGGTTCGCTCATTCGGCATCGAACCAAAAGAAGAGCTTTCATCAAGCCGCACCGCCGAAGAGTTGACCTCTCTTGTTCGCCGTTCTGCCTCGCTGGGTGCGCTCGATGCGCACACCGCAACCCTGCTCACCAAAACTCTCGCGCTCAGTCAGTTAGCTGCAGCCGATGTAATGACTCCGCGACCACGCGTTGCGATTATTTCGGTTGACTCGAGCGTTGCAGATTTGGTTGCGCTTTCGATCAAGACCGGTCACTCGAGGTTTCCGGTAGTCGAAGGTTCGAGCGACGATGTCATCGGAGTTGCTCACGTAAAGCAAGCGGCATCGATTCCTCGCGAGAAGCGCGCATCGGTCAAGGTCAGCGCAATCATGGTTGATGCACTTCGTGTTCCTGAAACCATGCGCCTCGAAAGCCTGATGGTTGAGTTGCGCGCCAAAGGTTTGCAAATGGCAATCGTGGTTGACGAATATGGCGGCACCGCCGGCATCGCAACACTAGAAGACTTAATCGAAGAGTTGGTTGGTGAACTAGGTGACGAGCACGACCGCGCAAAGCCTGGTGTCACACGCGGTGCTAACTCGAGCATCTTGTTTCCGGGAATGATTCGCCCAGACGAGCTAATCGAAATGGCAATCAAGGTTCCGGCAACCGGTGCATACGAAACCGTTGCCGGCTACATCATGGCCGAGCTTGGCCGAATTCCTGCGGTCGGTGACGAAGTCGCGATCGATGGCGGCTTGCTGCGCGTTGAACGCATGGATGGCCGCCGCGTCGACCGCGTTCGCTTCAAACCTGAGGTTTTAGCTGGCGAGGGCGAGATGCAGAATGACTGACGCCTGGGCCGGAATCGGCTGGTTTGCAGTGTTGTTGATCGGCAACGCCTTCTTCGTGGGCGCTGAGTTTGCAGTGATGTCGGCCCGCCGAGCACAGATCGAGCCGCGTGCCGAAGCTGGCAGCCGCCCGGCCAAAATAACCATCAAGGCGATGGAAAAGGTCTCACTCATGCTTGCCACCGTGCAGCTCGGTGTCACCATTTGTTCGCTGCTAATTCTTCTCATCGTCGAACCGAGCGTTCACGAGTTGCTGCACCCGTTATTGCACGACCTCGACGAATCAACCGCGAATGCAATCGCATTCTCAACGGCCTTGATTGTCGTCTCGTTTATGCACGTAGTGTTCGGCGAGATGGTTCCGAAGAACATTTCGTTCTCGGTTCCTGAACGCGCTGCTTTGATTTTGGTTCCGGTGCTTTATTTCATCGCGCAGATTGTTCGACCAATCGTGGTGACTCTCGATTTCTTGGCAAATCTATTCTTGAAGTTATTCAGGGTTCAGGTTCGCAGCGATGCAAACACGGCATACACGCTCGATCAGGTTGAAGATATTGTTGAGCACTCGACTCGCGAGGGTGTTTTGAGTGACACCTCTGGCGCACTGTCAAACACATTCGAGTTCACCGAAAAGAAAGTGCGCGACGTTTCGGTTGCGCCAAAAGATTTGGTTCTGTTTAGCGAAGACGTGACTCCGCGCGAAATTGAACAGGCAGTGGCAAAACACGGATTCTCGCGTTACCCGCTAACCGGCGACAACGACGAGATTGTTGGCTATGTGCACCTCAAAGATGTCATTGATTTGCGTGACGATGAAGTCGACGAGCCGATTCCGGCAAAACGTGTTCGCACACTAATTTCTCTGCCGGCAACTATGGAACTCGAAGATGCACTTGCCTCGATGAAGCGCGTTGGTGCTCACATGGCCAGATCTTTTGACCGCAGCGGAAAGCTCGTTGGCGTGCTTTTTCTAGAAGACATTCTTGAAGAGCTCGTGGGTGAGGTTCAAGACGCTACCCAGCGCGACTAGTTGCCTGGGCGATTGGCAGCTTCAGTTATGGCTTAGGCCACTGACCGCGGGTGTACTGCTTAGACCAGTAATCGAGTTCTACTCCCAGTTCGGCAGCTGCACGCAGTGGCCAGTATGGGTCGCGCAAGCTGGCGCGAGCGATAGCAATCACGTCAACTCCGCCAGATGACAAGATCTTCTCAGCCTGAGCTGAGGTCGTAATCTGACCAACAGCCGCAACCGGCTGGTCGATAACTTCACCGACACCGATGGCAAGCGGCACCTGGTAGCCAGGGCCGGTTGGAATCTTCACACCGGTGATCAAGCCACCGCTCGAGATGTCAAACAGGTCGGTGCCCGCCTCTGCACACCACTTGGCAACCTCTTTGGTCTGCTCGAGATCCCAGCCGCCTTCGCGGTAGTCGGTTGCCGAGAAGCGAATCATCAAAGGCATTGACTCTGGCATTACCGAGCGCATTGCCTTCACAATCTCGAGAAGCAAACGAGCGCGGTTTTCTAGCGAACCACCAAATTCGTCTTCACGCTGGTTGGTGAGCGGTGACAAGAATTCGTGAATTAGGTATCCGTGTGCTGCGTGAATTTCGATTGCGTCGAAACCAGCGCGAACCGAACGCTCTGCAGACTGCTTGAACTCATCGACAACTTCATAAACTTCTGCGGTGGTTAGCTCGCGTGGGGCTGCGTAGCCTTCGAATGCTTCGCTCGTCGAAGAAACGGCCTCCCAGCCACCGTCTTCGATTGCAATGCTGCCGCTCTTGCTATCCCAGCCTCGCTGAGTTGATGCCTTGCGACCGGCGTGGGCCAACTGAATCGCTGACTTGGCTCCGTGCTGTGCGATGAAGTCGGTAACGCGCTTCCAGGCCACAACCTGCTCTTCGTTCCAAATGCCTGCGCACCAAGGTGTGATTCGACCGATTGCCGAAACAGCGCTTGCCTCAACGATGACCATTCCCGCGCCGCCGACTGAACGTGACCCATAGTGCACTTCGTGCCACTGGTTGACGACACCGTCTTTGTCTTCGCACGAGTATTGACACATCGGTGCAATGAAGATGCGGTTGCGAATCTCTAGGTCGCGCAACTTGAGCGCTGTGAACAATTTGGCCATGGCTCAATTGTCGCTTATTCGGCGGCCAATTCAGTAGCGTTAGAGCGTGCTCAGACCCGAACTTGCAAAATTGTTACGCAAGCCAATTTCAACCGACGATAAATATTCGCGCGGTGTTGTCGGCTTCGTCACCGGCTCTGAAGATTATGCGGGTGCAGCGATTCTCGGAGTAACGGCTGCTATGAGATGCGGCATAGGAATGGTTCGCTACATTGGCCCGGCCAGGGTCGGCGACTTAGTGCTCGAGGTTCGCCCCGAGGCTGTTCTCAAGGATGGCCGCGCTCAAGCCTGGGTTCTCGGGTCGGGCATGACGGCAACCGACGATGCAGCCCAGATTCGTGCTCACTCAGCTTCTGCTGAAATTGCCGTTATCGACGCGGGAGGTCTCTCGCTTGTCGATTTTGCCTCTAGCCCAAGTCGCACCGTTTTGACCCCGCACGCCGGTGAACTTGCCGCTTTGCTGACGGCCCTCGGCCACGAAGTTTCGAGGCAGCAGGTTGAGGCTGAGCCGGCACGGTTTGCCAAGGCTGCCGCCGAGCAGACCAAACGCGTTGTTTTGCTGAAGGGCAACACCAATTATTTGGTTTCACCAGAACTTGAGGTTCGCGAACTGAGCGAGCTCTCGCCGGCGCTGTCGACCGCCGGCACCGGTGACGTGTTGGCAGGAATGCTCGGCGCTCTGCTAGCTGCGAATGCAGAATCGGTGCTCGAATCACAAGAAAGCTTTCTCGATGTCATAGAGCTTGCTGTGGTTCTTCACTCTGAAGCTGCAGAGGTTGCGAGCGAAGCTGGCCCGGTGGTTGCGCTCGATGTTGCCGAAGCGGTGCGCAAAGTGATTGCGAGTTACGAATGACAGAAACCCTTATGCCGCAAACCAGAAAACCTTTCGAGAGCATCTGGCTTCTGCTCATTGCAGGTCTATTTGCTCACCTCTGGTTGATCTACACCGGATTGCGTGGCATCGGAACACCGATGGGCGACATCTTGTATGCCTATCAGCCGTGGGTGCAGTTCATGATTGATTCGCAGAAACTTTTGGGCATCAATGTTGACTGGGTTTATCCGTACCCAGCAATGATTCCGATGTGGGCGAGCATTCTGATTAACCCGAACGACTTTCAAGCTGGCTGGCTGACTCTAATCACAGCGGTCGATCTTTTGTTGATTGCGATGATTGCGAACTTTGGCAAGAGCGATGAAAACACTGCCGCTCGATTTGGTGCAGCCTGGTTCTGGTTGTTCTTCTTAGTTGCCCTCGGCCCAGTTTCAATTTCGCGAGTCGATGCTTTTAGCGTTGCAGTTGCAATGTTCGGAGTCTTGGCTCTTGCCAATCGCAAGCTGAATGCCTCAACGGCTTGGTTTACGATCGGCGTTTCGATGAAGATCTGGCCGGCGGCAATCTTGGTGGTCGCCATGGCTGCAAGCAAATATCGCGCTCGCATCTTGCTTGCGGCCGCAGCCACCGGTGGCATTGTGATTGCAATTGGCTTGTTGCTCGGCGGCAACCTCAGCCTGTTCAGCTTCTTGACCAACCAAGCTGATCGCGGAATTCAGATCGAATCTGTAATCGCAGCACCGTTCATCTGGAGCGGGATTGTTGGGCTGAGCAACAACGAGATTTATTACGACAACCTGATGATGACTTTTCAGGTTGCCGGCGATGCCGTCTCTTTGGTCGCTGGTCTAATGTCGATTGCCATGGCAGTGGCCATAGCAATCACGGCGTTCTTGGCCTGGCGAGCGGCCAAGGCTGGCGCGGGTTTCAGAGAGATTCTGCCTATTGCAGTGCTCACCGCGACTCTCGACCTAATCGTGTTCAACAAGGTTGGTTCGCCTCAGTTCGTCACCTGGTTGGCGGTGGCGATCATTCTAGGAATCTTCTATCAAGCTCATGAATGGCGACTGCCGATGTTTGCGGTTGTCGCAATTGCTTTGCTGACGAACCTGGTTTATCCGGTGTTCTATGACGAGGTTTTGAAGGGCAACCCGGCGGCCTTTGCGCTGCTAACCCTGCGCAACTTGGTTTATGTCGGGCTATTGATTTGGTCGAACGTGAAACTTAGCTCGCTAGCAAAGCGGCAATAAGCGGCCCGACTACTTCGCGTTCGATCAAGAAACCGTCGTGGCCGAATGCCGACTCGATAACGTGCAGCTTGTCGCCAATCAGTTTGCTCGTGATTCCATCTGCAATAACTTTTTGGCCGTCAATTGGAAACAGTCGGTCACTGGTGATTCCGGCAACTAAAGTCGTCGCGGTGATTTTCGAAAGTGCATTTTCGATTGACTCGCGACCGCGGGCGATGTCGTGCGAGTTCATTGCATCAACCAAGATGATGTAAGAGTTTGCGTCGAAACGACGGGTGAACTTGTTGCCGTGAAAGTCGAGATAGCTTTCGACAGCGAAGCGACCGCCGCCACCGAGCGGGTTCACGTTTGACTGCCAAGATCTTTCGAAGCGTTCGTTTAGTTCGCTCGGCGAGCGGTAGTTGAGCAAGGCCATGCGGCGTGCAAGTGCGAGACCGCGGTGTGGGCCGAAACCCGGTTTTGCGTCGTAGTAGTTGCCGTCTGCGAATGCCGGGTCGGTCATGATCGCTTCAACCTGAACCGAATTGAGGGCGATGTGGTCAGCAGTTGAAACGGGCGGCGCCGCAATTACGGCGAGACGCTCGACAAGTTCTGGGTGCTCGATTGCCCACTCGAGCGCTTGCATGCCACCCATTGAGCCGCCGATGACCGCCGCCCACTTTGTGACACCGATCACTTCGGCAAATTGCTTCTGCGCCGCCACCTGATCGCGAATGGTTACGAACGGAAAGCTCGCGCCATATTCGATGCCGTTCGAAGACAGCGATGAGGGGCCGGTTGATCCCTGACAGCCACCGAGCATGTTCGGCGCGATTACCCACCACTTGTCGGTGTCAATTGATAGGCCGGGGCCGATGATGCCGTTCCACCAGCCCTCAGTCGGGTGCTGCTTTGAAGCCCCGCCGATTGCGTGCGAGTCGCCGGTTAGGGCATGCAGAACCAGAACGGCATTGCTCTTGTCGGCGTTTGGCTCGCCCCAGGTCTCGAAGGCGATTCGGGCAGAAGCGAGTTCGCGCCCGCTCTCGAGTTTGAGGTTCGAAATGGGCGCAAACTGGCGATCACCAGCTGGGTCGCCGTCGCGCCAAGCACCAGTCGCTGGTGGCCGGCCGATCAGTTGTCGGCTCAGCTCCTCAGTGATGAACGCTGACGGAACGGTGTCCTCAGAGGTTTGGAATTCCATATAGGAATTCTCTCTTATCTACTTGGCTGCTGCGAATCCAGATTCGAGATCTGCGATCAAGTCGTCGACAGATTCAAGACCAATCGAGAGTCGAACGAGACCAGGAGTCACACCAGTGGTGAGTTGCTGCTCAGGGGTTAGCTGCGAGTGAGTTGTCGAAGCCGGGTGAATTACAAGAGATCGCACGTCACCGATGTTGGCAACGTGGCTGAATAGTTCAACGCCATCAACGAACTTCGAGCCAGCTGTTACGCCGCCCTTGATTTCGAATGACACGATTGCGCCAGCGCCCTTAGGTGAGTACTTCTTCGCGGCAGCGTGCCACTTCGACGACTCAAGGCCGGCATAGTTCACGCTTTCAACCTGCGGGTGTGCCTCGAGCCACTTGGCAATCTTGGTTGCGTTTTCAACGTGACGCTCAATGCGCAAGCTCAGAGTTTCGATTCCTTGGATGAGCTGCCATGCGCTTGCCGGTGCGATTGCCGCGCCTAGATCGCGAAGCAATTGAACGCGCGCCTTGATGATGAAGGCAATTGCGTCACCCAGTGCAGCGGTGTAGTTCACGCCGTGATATGAAGGGTCTGGTTCGGTTAGACCAGGAAACTTGTCTGACTTGCTCCAAGCGAATTTTCCGCCGTCAACAATTGCTCCGGCGACAACGGTTCCGTGACCACCCAAGAACTTGGTGGCTGAGTGAACGACGATGTCGGCACCGTGCTCGAGCGGGCGAATCAAATAAGGAGTCGCAACGGTGTTGTCGACGATTAGCGGAACACCGTTTTCGTGAGCAACGCGAGCCACGCCCTCGATGTCAAGAATGCTGACCTTTGGGTTGCCAATAGTCTCAGCGAAAAACGCTTTGGTGTTTGGCTGAACCGCAGCCGCCCAAGCGGCAAGGTCATCCTGGTCTTCAACGAAAGTTGTTGTGATGCCGAGCTTCGGCAGCGTGTATTTGAAGAGGTTGTAGGTTCCGCCATAGATGGTCGAAGATGCGACGATGTGGTCACCTGCCTGAGCGATGTTCAAGATCGCAAAGGTCTCGGCAGCCTGGCCAGAAGCCAATAGCAGGGCAGCGGTTCCACCCTCGAGAGCCGCGATGCGCTTCTCGGCAACATCTTGGGTTGGGTTCATGATGCGGGTATAGATGTTTCCGAACTCAGCCAAACCGAACAACTTCGCAGCGTGCTCGCTCGAGTTGAAGGTGTAGGCGGTGGTTTGGTAGATCGGGGTCGCGCGCGAGTTAGTAGTTGGGTCTGGTGCTGCACCGGCGTGAATCTGCGCGGTCTCGAAGCCCCACTTGCTCTGGTCGTTGCTCATGATGATTCCTTGCTCTCAAGAAGTTGTTGAGTGCAAGGTTAGGCAAGGCTGGCTCAACGACCAAAAGGTCGCCGTAATGCTGCGTAACTTTTGTCTGCCGACTTAGTTAGAAGGTGCGCCCAGGTGGTCGAAGGCGAGCGCAGCCAATAGGGCAGAGCCATCTGGAATCACCGAGTCGTCGAATTCGGCTTTGTTCGAGTGGTTCACTGCGGCAGTCATGAAGTCGACGCCTGGCTTGTGAGCACCAAGGAACACGAAGGCCCCGCCCATCTCTTCGATGATCGAAGCCATGTCTTCGCCGCCGGCCATCGGGGTTGGCATGTCGAAGTAGCGCTGCTCGCCAAAAACGTCTTTGACGATTCGCTCGACGCGCGAAACCGCATCGGCATCGTTTACGAGAACCTTGGTCGCGTTGCTGAACTCGTGCTCAATCTTCACGCTGTAAGCCTTGGCGAGGCCATCGAGAAACTCAGGAACAATCTCGCGAACCTTTGCGTAGTGCTCGCGCGAGAAGGTGCGAACGGTTGCGCCGAATGAAGCTGTCTCAGGAATCACATTTGTGGTGTGAGTGTCGCCGGCGTCTAGCCAACCGACGTTGATAACGACAGGGTCAAACGCGTTTAGCTTTTTGTTTAAGAAATTCTGCAGACCTGAGATGGCCTCAACCAGTGGAGTGATCGGGTCGTTGCCCATCCATGGTGAAGAACCGTGACCACCTGCACCGTGCACCTTGACGATTAGATCGCCAGCGCTTGCCATCATGGTGCCTGGGCGTGATGCGAAAACTCGGTTTGGCAACATCGCACTGAAAACGTGAATGCCATAAGAAGCAATCGGCTTGCTGCCGCTGATCATGTGTGAGTTTTCGGCGAGCATTACGCCCGCGCCATCGTGGCCTTCTTCACCAGGCTGAAACCAAATCACAACGTCGCCGTGAAGCTCGTCTTTGTGAGTTGCGATTAGGTGAGCCGCGCCAATTCCGATTGCCATGTGCAAGTCGTGACCGCAGGCGTGCATATATCCGTTGGTTGATGCAAAAGGTTCGCTCGTGTCTTCTTGAACAGCGAGGGCATCCATGTCAGCGCGAAGCAAAACTGTTGGCCCAGGGTGCGCGCCTTTAATTAACAACGCGATGCTGTTGAGGTTCTTGCCGAGAGTGATCTCGCCCAGCCCGTGAATCGACTCGAGAATGCGAGCCTGAGACTTTGGCAGCTCAAGACCAAACTCAGGAATCTGGTGAAGATCGCGACGAATGCCCTGAACGACATCCATGTATTTGTTTGCCTCGACGACGAGTGCCTTGTAGTCCACGGTGACTCCTTTGCTGGTCTGTGGCTATTCTGGCACGCCTAGGCTTGACCCATGTTCTTCGAGCAAATGCATCCGAGTTGGCAGACCGCACTGGCCGGTCAGCGCGAGTTGCTCGCCGAGATTGAGGCGAAAATAAGCACGGATGCCGCCGTGGCACCCGCTTTGCCGCTGGTAATGCGGGCCTTCGAGCAGAGCGTTGATTCGGTGCGCGTGCTGATTGTTGGGCAAGACCCATACCCAACTCCAGGGCATGCCATCGGCCTTTCGTTTGCCGTTTCGCCAGAGGTTAGCCCGCTGCCGAGAAGCCTGCAGAACATGATGCGCGAGTTGCGCGATGACCTTGGTCGCGATGTTTCAAACGGTGGCGACTTGCAGCACTGGGCAGCGCAGGGGGTCATGCTGCTCAACCGTCACCTCACAACGTCGAGCGGCCAAAGTGCTGCGCACTTCGACGCGGGTTGGTCGCGCTTCACCGATGCCGCGATCTCGGTTTTGAATCGCGCTCGAGGTCGAAAACTCGTGGCAATCCTTTGGGGCAATGAAGCCATTTCGCTGCAGCGACTTTTGCCAGACGTTCAGGTGATTTCGAGCGCGCATCCGAGCCCGCTTTCTGCGCGCAAGGGTTTCTTCGGCTCGAAGCCGTTTTCGCGAACCAATGAGGCGCTCGGGTTTGTCGGCGAAGAGAAGATAGATTGGTCTTGTTAATGCACGGCTCAAATCTGATCACAAGGATGCACGATGGCACTCGATTCTGAATCACGCTGGAAGCTCGTCCGCAAGCTAAAAGCTAAGGGCGAAGAGCAGAAGCGCGACACCGAGATTTCGATTCGCCCGGCACTCGTTGATGACCTCGCTGCGGTCACCGAAATTTACAACTACTACATCGCAAACAGCGTTGTAACTTTTGACCTCGAGGCAATGACCATCGCCGACTGGGAAACCAAGTACCACTGGATTCAAGGTTTGGCCCTGCCGTTCGTTGTTGCCGAAACAGAAAACAAACAAGTTCTCGGATTCGCCTATGTCGCACCTTGGCGTCAAAAGGCGGCATACCGTCGCACTGTCGAAGACAGCATCTACCTCAAACCTGCCGCCACCGGAAAACGCGTTGGCACCAAGTTGCTTCAAGCACTCATCGAGCAAAGCAAAGCCGCCGGCGTCAAAGAAATCGTTGCCGTCATTTCAGATAAAGGTGCAGAGTCATCGATTGCCTTGCACGAGCGCTTCGGTTTCAAGCACCAGGGTCACCTCGGCAAGGTCGGTTTCAAGTTCGGCCGTTGGCTCGGCACCGTCTTGATGCAGAAGAGCCTCTAGAACTACAAGGGTTTTCACAGCCCACCGCCGTAGGCTTGTTGGCATGATGCGTTTTCGTGGGGTAGCGGCACTTTTGCTTGCAGTCGTTTCAATTTTGGGCTTTGTTGCACCTGCAAAAGCAGCAAATTCAGCCTCACAGCTGGCCGAAACCGGCACAGCACACGGATTGATCGTCAAATATCGCGAAGGTGTCAAACCGATCGCAGCCGACGGGCAGGCTACCGCGGCAAACTCGGCAAAGATCACACTTTTGGCCGGCCACGCGCTTGGCGACAATCTATTCACTGCCGATTTTGCCACCGACCTGCCAATTGCCCAGGCCAACGAAATCGCAGACCGCATCAGCCAAGATCCTCGCGTCGAATCGGTCGGCATCAACCGCAACTTCGAACCGGCCAGCATGTCGCTCGGCACAAGCGCCGCATTCAAGGCACTCAAGCCGGCTTCGGCCGTTCAGAGCGTCAAGGCGGTCGACGCCTTCACTGCGACCAACCCAACCAACGCGAGCATCCGTGTCACCTGGAAAGCACCTAAGTCTCTCTTTGGCGCAAAGGTCACCGGCTACATCGTTGAATACAGTTCGACGGCTGGCAAAAGCTGGACTGCAATCAAACGTGGCACCGCACTTAGCTACTCAATTGCAACTGGCCTCGACGCCGGAACCAAATATTCGATTCGCGTAAAAGCGATTACGACCCTCGCGAAAGTCTCTAAGGCTGGCGCTGCTTCATCAGTGGTCAGCGTTACTCCGACTACTGCACCGCAGGCTCCGCTGCTCACTTCTGGCAACGTCGTGACCTCAACTTCGAACCCGAGCTGGGTTCAGCAGTCAGTCGCTCAGCGCGGCGGCCTGCCAGTGACTTATCTCGCAACCGCAACTGCTGCCGGTTTGCCAACCGTCACCTGCTCGACTATCGCGAACAATTGCGTTTTCGTCGGGCTCTTGGCTGGCACAACTTATTCACTTGAACTCGTTGCAACAAACTCGCGCGGTTCGGTTCAAGCCGTAACCGAGATTCGCCCGGCCGACGAGTATTACGCAACGCAGTGGTACCTCTTCTCTGAGTTCGGAATCAACTTGCCGAAGGCCTGGAACTACTCGCGCGGGAGCAGGTCAGTTGTCGTGGCTGTTATCGACAGCGGCATCACCAAGCACCCCGATCTCGACTCACAGCTGGTTGAGGGCTATGACTTCGTGAGCAACAAGGCTTCTTCAAACGACGGCAATGGCTGGGATGCCGACCCGTCAGACCCGGGTGACTATTACACCGACGCCAAGGGCAACTTTGTTGAGAGTTCATGGCACGGCACTCACGTTGCCGGCATCATCGCAGCCGCTTCGAACAAAATCGGAATCGTCGGCATCGCTCCGAACGTTGTGATTCAGCCCATCCGTGCGATGGGTTCAGACGGCGGAACCTCTGCAGACTTGATCGCAGCAATCAACTGGGCGGCTGGGCTTTCGGTGCCTGGGGTACCGAACAACGCAACGCCTGCAAAGGTCATCAACATGTCGATGGGAACATCGGGCATCTCGCTTTGTGATGACCTGCCATCACTCGGACGCATGGGCAGCACCGGTCAAGCTCTCAAGGCCGTAAAGGCGGTTGGCGTGACTTCGATTACCGCCGCCGGAAACTTCAACACCGACGCCCGTTTCTCATACCCGGGCAACTGCTACCCAACCATCAACGTTGGCGCAACCGGTTTTCAGGGTGACCGCGCTTATTACTCGAACTACACAATGCCAAACGCACAGGGTGTAGGTGTAGACATCTCTGCTCCTGGTGGTGACGACCGCGATCAGGTTGGCACACCAGCCGGCAGCGAAGGTCAGTTGCTTTCGACATTTAACGATGGTCAGTCGAAGCCAGGTAACTCAACCTATGCACTCGAAGAGGGAACCTCAATGGCGGCACCGGTGGTTTCAGGTGTAATCGCTTTGCTCTACTCGATAAAAACCACGATGACCTTTGATGAAGCCTGGTCGCTGATTAGCAAGACGGTGACACCGTTTAAAGCTGGTGGGCAATGCGCCATGTCGACAACTGGAATGTGTGGCATCGGAATCATCAACGCCGGGGCAGCGGTGGCGCTGCTTATGTCGCAGCCCTAGAGCTCAAACCAGCCTTAAAAGTTGAAACCGGTTGTCTTAGACAACCGGTTTCATTCGTGCGGGCGAAGGGACTTGAACCCCCATGCCTTGCGGCGCTGGAACCTAAATCCAGTGCGTCTGCCAATTTCGCCACGCCCGCAACCTTTTTATCCTAAACCATAAATGGGCCTGTGGAAAAGTCGGGCGGCAAATTTGTCAGTCTGCGAACTTAGCCCCTGGAGGGCAAAGTGACCAGTGTGCAAACAGATGTAGCCAGCTTGGCAAGACAACTGAGCCGAGGGCTTGATGCCGACGAAGCGCTCGCCGCCGCAGTCGACCAACTCGCTCATCAGCAGGTTTTGCCGCTTGGCGAGCGGTCGGCCCTGGCCAGCTCTGCATTCGATTCAACCCTCGGCTACGGAGCCCTGCAGCCATATCTCGAAGACGAATCGATCGAAGAAGTCTGGATCAACCGGCCGAACGAATTGTTTATTGCCCGAGCCGGCGTTACCGAACGCATCTTTCTTGCCCTGAGTGCAGACGACATCGCAGCGCTGGTTGAGCGCATGCTTCGCCACTCGGGCAGAAGGTTAGATCGTTCTTCGCCGTTCGTCGATGCCGCGCTGGCCGACGGGTCTCGGTTGCACGTGATAATTCCCGACATCGCTCGCGAACACTGGTCGGTGAACATCAGAAAGTTTCCGAAAGAGATTTGGCGGTTGAGTCAACTCGTTGATCGAAGGGTGCTCACCCTTCAGCAAGCTCGCTTTTTGGCAGGGCAGATGCGGGTTGGCAAAAACATCTTGGTGGCTGGTGCAACTCAAGCCGGCAAGACGACTTTGTTGTGCTCGCTGCTAGCCGAGACGAACCCGGCAAGGCGGTTGGTGACGGTCGAAGAAACTTTTGAAATTCGCGCTGTCAATTTTGATTGGGTGGCTCTTCAAACCAGACAGGCAAATCTCGAGGGTCGAGGCGAGGTAACGCTGCGGCGACTGGTTAAAGAGAGTTTGAGAATGCGCCCAGAGCTTTTAATTGTCGGCGAGGTTCGCGAGGCCGAAAGTCTCGATCTCTTGATTGCTATGAATTCTGGTTTGCCTGGCATGTGCACTATCCATGCAAATTCGGCGGCAGAAGCGGTTCAGAAACTTTGCACCCTGCCCCTGCTTGCCGGTGCAAACATATCTGCAGAGTTTGTGAAAACGACCGTCGCGAATTGCCTCGATATTGTGGTGCACTGCGAGATGTTGCCAGACGGCTCGCGCAGAATCTCTGAAATCGCCTCTGTCGAATTCGACTCAGAAAGACAACTGATCAGAATGCTGCCCATCGAAATCGGTGGCGATGTTTAGTTGGCTTCGCACGAGCATTCTTCAAGCTGGGCTCAGAGACTCAGTCAAACTGAGGGTTCTTGGGCTGCTTCCGGTATTGGTCGCTTTTGCCGTGGTTCAAGATCTGCTCAAAGTCACCTTGCTTAGCGCGGCGGTGGCGCTCGGGGTTCTCGCCGTTGAGCTCGAGGCTCTCGGCGTCAAAGCGCGTGCCCGAGTTCGACAAATCGAAGACGAATGGCCATCAGTGATTGAGTCGCTCGAGTCGGCCGCGCAGGCTGGTCTCGGGCTGCTTGAGTCACTCAGAGACATCGCCGAGTCAAGTCAGTTGCTAGTGGCAAACGAGTTTGCCGATCTCTGCAGCGAGTGCGATTCGGGCGTGCGACTAGATGTTGCCCTTGAGCGCTTGAAGAACAGGCTGGCTTTGCCCTGCAGTGACCTAACCGTCGAAACGCTGAGGCTAGCCAATGACTCGGGCTCTGAGGGCTACCAGCAGACTCTGCACAATCAAGCAAAAACGATTCGAGAGCGCACGGCCCTGAATCAGCAAATCTTGGCAAAGCAAGGATGGGTTCTCGGCACCGCCAAAGTTGCCGTGACGGCACCTTGGCTGATCGTGGCGTTGCTTGCAATGCGCTCAGAGAACGCCGAGGTATACAACTCAGACACCGGTTCGCTTCTGCTCGCAACAGGGTTATTCGCCTCTTTCGTTGCCATTCGGTTGATTGCAGTTATGGGTCGGCTAGATACCCATAAGCGGGTGCTCGCATGAGTGCCTTGACTTTGTTGCTGACGGCTATGTTGTGCGTTCTTGCGCTGGTGCTGCTCGTTGATGCAAGCAGAAAGCCCAAACTGCAAGATCGAATCGCTGGTTTGGTGCCAGGCGCAGCGTTGAGTGCAACGACAGGCAAACAGAGCCGGTCAAGGGTCAGAAGCTTTTCAAGAAAAGCAGGCAGTCAGATAGATGGCGACTTGCCCGACCTAATCGAATTGGTCGCGGTCGCGCTGAGTTCGGGGCTTTCAATGCACCAAGGGCTCAGCAGAGTTGCCGCCAGGTCTTCGACGAAGTTCGCGGCAGAGATTGAACTCTTGTTGAAGCGAGTCGATCTTGGTTCGAGGTTCGACATCGAACTCTCAGCGCTCTGCGAACGCGTGCCAACGGCGGCGGTGCGCGAATTTGCCAACAAAATTTCAATAGCTATGGCCAGAGGCACTCCGTTGGTTCTCGCTTTCAATTCGCTGAGCGAAACGTTGCGAGCGAGGCAGGCAAATCTGTTGCTTGCCAAAGCTGGTTCTAACGAGACCAAGATGCTGATTCCGCTTGTGACTCTGGTGCTTCCGACAACTGTGATTTTTGCGATCTATCCGAGCGTTCAATTCTTGAGCCTCGGCCTCTTATGAAAGGAATGCGATGAAAGAAACCCTGAAACAAGATCGAGGAGATGTTCCAGGCTGGGTTCTCATCACGCTCATGACAGCCGGGCTAGTCGTTCTCATGTGGTCGGCAGCAGCGCCAGCGCTCAAGGGCATTTTCGAGCAAGCGCTTGGCAAAGTTGCGGCTTTTTAGACACGCATCTTCGGGTGAGGCTGGGTCTGCCGTAGCCGAATTTGCCCTGCTTGCTCTGCCAATGAGTCTGCTGCTGGTTGGTGCATTCAATTACTGCTTGAACGTCTTCATCGACTCTGCGCTGCGATTCGAAGCCATTTCGGTCGCCCGATTTGCAGCTCTCGCCGATGTGACACTTGGTGATGCCAACGAAAGGGCTGGGCGCGTCTGCGCGTCTCTAAATCAGGGGTTTTCGGCTCGGTGTTCGGTTAGCTATGAAGCGAGTTCATTCGCTTCGGTCGCATTCGAATATCAGCCGTTGAGTCTGGTTGTGTTCAAGCCCGAGCGGGTGATTATTGATGCCGTGGTTCCGCTCGAAATTGCAAAGTGACGAAGGCAACTCGATCATCGAGTTCATATTCATCTTTTGCTTTGGCTTGGTTGCTGTCTTCGCGCTCTCGTCTGAGGTTGAGCGAAACATCCGTGGTCACTTTGCCGCGCTGTCAATAGCCAATGAGACGCTTCGCACTTTTCAGCTGCAAGAAAGCGAAGAGCAGGCGCTAAGCGCAGCCAATCTCGCAGCCAAAACGTTTCGGTTGCCGCCAACAGATTTTGAAGTTTCGCTGCAGGCATCTTGCGTTGCTAAAGGCAAAGTTGAAGTTGTTGCTCGAGTTCGTGGAATCGAAGAAGCCGCCCGTGGCAACTGCTGAAGATCGCGGCTCAATGATCGCCCTGTTCACAATTTTTGTAGCAACCTGCCTTGCTCTAAGTTGCCTGGCGATAAATGCCGGCTCGGCATATCTCTTCAAGCAACGTCTTCAATCGAAGGCAGACCAACTGGTGCTGAGTCAATATGCGAGTGCTGGCCACCTCGCGTTTGAAACCGAAGAACTCACGCTTTGTGAAAACTGGGTTGCCCCGCTTAAAGTAATCGGGCTGCCGGCCGCACAAGAAATCTGTGCTCACTCGGCAGCCCGATGACGGTTTCGACTATGGAACCTTGACTACCTTGACGTCAGAAGTTGCAATCGCACCAGAGGTGGTTTTGCTGATTGCAACGAACTGAATCGAGGTGCCTTTCTTTTGCGCGCGATACTCCCAGAACAATCTGAAAGAGGCCGCGTCGTCGCTGCCAAGGTATGTCCAGGTCTTGGCAGTGCCGATCTTCATTGCGAATGACACAGTTGCCGGGTCGGTGGTGTTTAGGCCGGCGGTGAGGTTAATCAACTTGTCGCCGGTGTCGATGGCGGCGCGAAGGGTTGGCTTCACGGCCTTGTCGGCAACTGGCAGTTGGCTCTCGGCTCGAAGCACTACCGAGCCAAATGCCGGCACCTTCACGGTGATTGAGCCAGTCGCATCGCTAGTGACTGGCTCGGCTTCGCCCCACACCGAGGTGAAAGTGGTGCTCGGGCTGCTGGTCTTAACGGTTAGGGTTTGAGCGGTTGAAGCGTTGTTGAAGCCGACCACGAACTCTCGACGGTCTGCTGCATCAATTCGGCTTGACACCAAAATCGGGCCGTCGGCCCCGCGAACAATCTGAGCGCCATTGGCTAGAACCGGGTACTTCACACGCAGAGCATTCAAGCCCTGAATGCGAGTGAACAGCGGGCTGGTGGTGTCAGTCAATGCTGACTTTGCGCCAATTGGGCTGCCGCCAATGCGAAGCTCGCGCTGCCACTCGACGTTTGCCGTTGCAAACATGTCTTGGCGGGCAGCTCGGTCGCCGCCGTAGCCAATCATTCCCACTTCGTCGCCATAGTAAACAGTTGGCGTTCCGCGGTTCAAGAACATTAGGTCGTGAGCGAATAGATCACGAGCGAGCAGGGTGTCAGCGGTTGCTCCGCTCTTGCCAAGCAAGTAGCCAACGCGACCCATGTCGTGGTTGCCCAAGAAGGTCACCAAGTTGTAGGCGTTCTTGGTTGCCGTTGTGTACTTGTCGTCTTGGTTCAAGACATAGAGCAGGTTTCCGGCGTCGCCGTCGCCACCGGCATACATGACCGAGTCGACTTGAAATGCGAAGTCAAGAACCGAAGGCAAGCCGCGCTGTCGAACGAACGCAGAAAGAGCATCGGTGCTGCTGTCGAAAACTTCACCGAATGCATAAGCGGTTGGCTTGGTTGCCTTAGTTGCAACAACAACCTTTGGCCACCACTTTGCGAAGAACGCATCGTCAACGTGCTTAGCGGTGTCTACGCGGAATGCATCAACTCCGTATTCGTTAATCCACTTTGCATAGACATCGGCGAAACCGTTCACAACTTCGGCGTTCTCTGTCTTGATGTCGTCAAGACCAAAGAAGTCGCCGTTCTGATACCACCACTTGTCGCTCCAGTCGGTGACGTCACCGCGGTTGTGATAGTTGGTCAGCTTGTTCAGCCAAGCCGGGTTCTTCGCGGTCGTGCGACCGGTTGGAACATAGGCTGTGCCAAAACCTTTGTATTTGATTACGTCACCTGTGTGGTTCATTACGATGTCGAGAACCACCTTGATTCCTTGCGAGTGAGCGCAGTCAACAAAGGTTTTGAATTCGGCGTTGGTTCCCCAGTGTGGGTCGATGTTCAAGAAATCGTCGATCCAGTATCCGTGATATGCGGCGCTATCGCCTTGAACATATTCCTGCTTGAACGGCGGGGTGATCCAGATAGTGCTGAAGCCAAGTTTCTTGATGCGGGCGACGCCCTCGCCAGTGGTGCAACCGCCGGTCAGCCCTTTGAGGTCACCACCGTGGTAGTAGGCATCGCCATTCGGGTCATAGCCCGTTGTTGAATAGTCGCCGGTCATTCCGCCTTGGTCGTTGGTGGTGTCACCGTTGGCATAGCGGTCGGTCATTACGAAATAGACGCTGTCTGCCGAGAGTGGTCCGCGAGCGCTGTCTCGGGCAAGCGCTGCTGCCTCGGTGGCGGTTGGCGCTTTAGGAGCAGCTGCCGACCAGGCAAAGGTTGGAGAGACGACAAGGGCAAGGCCGGCGATAGTCGCGGCAACGCGAGCAATTGACTTAAGCATTTGCCTATTATCGCTCACGAAAATGTGAGGGTCAGGCCTTGTCGTGCTGAATAAACACTGGGATGAATCGGTAGACGAGCACGGCCGCCCCGAGCCCGATTACGCCGAAACTCGCCATGCCGGTGGCTAGGCCAACCGTGGCAGCGAGGGCAGAGAGAATCGGCGGTGCCGAGGCAACACCCGCATCGACCAGAAGTCGAAAGCCAGCCAAGAACTCGTTTCGAGCATCGGCAGGCGCGAGGTCTGCGCCAAGGGTCAAGATCAACCCAGAGCCGAGCCCGTTGGCAAGCGACATGACAATCGCCAAGGCGAAGAACAGTGATTCACTTGTCGCGCCGAAAACCAACATGTGGGTAAGACTCAGGCCAACGAGCGTTGGAACCGCAGCCGCTCGGCGCCCGAACTTATCCATGATTTGACCAGAGGTGTAGAACAGTGCGAAGTCGACTATGCCGGCGATGCCGATTGCAAGCGCGGTGGTCTCGGGGTTCATGCCGATGAAGAGCGCCCAGAGCGGCAAACCGATTTGTCGAGTGGTGCGAAGCATGCCAATGACAGTTGCACCGACACCGACGGTGAGCAGCTTCTTGCGCTCGCGGTTGGCGATTGCGATTGTGCCGCGCAAAGTAGTTGCCTCAGCTTTTGAAACTCGAGTGTCTTTAGTCAGCCAGAGTGAGACGCCGGCAGCTAGCCAGACCAGCATGCAGAGTGCGAAGACCATCGAGATACCCGAGATTGCGATAACGGCAGCGCTGAGCAGCGGGCCCACAAATGCCCCGGCGCGAAAGGTTCCGCCGAGAAGTGAAAGTGCTCGAGCTCTGTGGCTCAGCGGAACATGCTCTGCCATGTATGCGTGACGAGCAAGCGCGAACACGGCGGCCGAAGCGCCAACCAGCAGCACGGCAACGCCCAGAACATAAATATTGTTGGCGAGCAGCGCGCCAAAGATGCCTAGCATCGCGGTTAGTGCCGACCACATCATGGCCTTGCGTTCGCCAACCTGGTCAACAAATCTAGCCGCCGGCAAATCGGCAAGCAGGGTGCCGAGCATGACTAGACCGGCGATGATTCCAGAGGTTGGCAGGTCAGCACCGAGGCGCTCTGCGCTCGCCGGAATGATGGGAATCAGCGCATACTCGCCCGTCGAGAACAGGGCAGATGGCACGAATACCGAGCCGAATAGCTGACTCACCTTGAATTCGGTTGGCTTTGGCTTCGGCATTGCTCAATTATCGCCTGAGTCTGAGGGCAACGCGCTCGCGGCAGCCTCGCTGGTTAAACTAGGTCAAATGGCCGAACTCGATCTTTCAACTGAGCTGCAGCAACTGCGCAAGACGCTCGGCGATATTCGCCAGGTCATCGACTTGCCAAAACTCGAGCTCGAAATCGCTGACCTCAAAGAACTTGCTGGTGCTGCTGATCTCTGGGATGACCCCGAGCAAGCCCAAAAGGTGACCAGTTCGCTTTCACATAAACAAGCTCTCGTCGACAAAGTTGCAGACCTGCAGAGCCGTCTCGAAGACATCGACGTTCTGATCGAAATGGCAAACACCGAGCAAGACGCATCGGTGCAGAGCGAAGCCAAAAACGAATTCGCAATCTTGCAGAAGATCATGGCCGACCTAGAAATACAAACTCTGCTGAATGGCGAGTTTGACGAGCGGGCTGCTGTGATAACTATTCGCTCAGGAGCTGGTGGCGACGACGCAACCGATTTTGCCGAAATGCTGATGCGTATGTATTTGCGTTATGCCGAGAAACACAAACTTCCGGTTCAGGTGCTCGACACTTCCTATGCAGAAGGTGCCGGCATCAAGTCTGCAACTTTCGAGGTTGATGCTCCATTTGCGTTTGGCACATTGAGTGTCGAAGCCGGAACCCATCGTCTCGTTCGCATGAGCCCTTTCAACGCTGCTGGCAAGCGTCAAACCTCGTTCGCGGCAGTCGAAGTCGTTCCATTGATTGAGCAGACCGACGTGATTGAGATTCCAGACGCCGACATTCGCATCGATGTCTTTCGCTCATCTGGCCCAGGCGGCCAGTCGGTGAACACCACCGACTCGGCCGTGCGCATCACGCACATTCCAACCGGCACCGTGGTGAGCTGCCAAAACGAGAAGAGCCAGATTCAGAACAAGGCTGCTGCCATGCGTGTTCTCCAGAGTCGCCTTCTAGAAATCAAGCGTCGCGAAGAAGAAGCCAAGAAGAAGTCGATTGCTGGCGACGTCAAAGCAAGTTGGGGCGAGCAAATGCGCTCATACGTGCTCGCGCCCTATCAAATGGTCAAAGATCTGCGAACCGAGCACGAGGTCAACAACCCGAGCGCGGTTTTCGATGGCGACCTCGACGGATTCATCGCCGCGGGCATTCGCTGGCGCAAACAGAGCGAAAACTAGCCTTCGAGCTTCTAGAACCCGCTCGCCGAGCCTGCAGGGCGCTTGCAGCCAAGCAATTTAGGCTATTTCAATGATTCGCATTGAAAATGTCAGCAAGAACTACAGGGGTTCAAACCGCCCTGCGCTTGCCGACGTTTCGCTCGAAATCGAAAAGGGCGACTTCGTCTTTCTCGTCGGAGCCTCTGGCTCTGGCAAGTCTTCGCTCTTGAGGCTGATGCTTCGCGAAGACATTCCGAGCGCCGGTGCCGTATTTGTGCTCGGTGAGAACCTGGTCGGAATTCCAAGCCGCCGCATTCCATTCTTTCGCCGCAAGCTCGGCGTGGTCTTTCAAGACTTTCGACTTCTGCCAAACAAGACCGTCGCTCAGAACGTAGCGTTCAGCCTCGAAGTGATTGGCAAATCTGCCGGCTTCATTCAAGAAGCTGTTCCTGATGTTTTGCGCATGGTTGGTCTTGAAGAAAAGGCGAACCGTCTGCCAAGTGAACTCTCTGGTGGTGAGCAGCAACGTGTTGCTCTTGCCCGCGCCATCGTAAACAAGCCAGCACTTTTGCTTGCCGATGAGCCAACCGGAAACCTCGACCCAAAAACCAGCGACGAAATCATGGCGTTAATCGATCGCATCAACCAGAATGGCACAACCGTAGTCATGGCAACTCACGACCGCGGCATCGTCGATCGCCTGCAAAAGCGCGTCGTTGAACTTAGCGACGGCCGCATTGTTCGAGACCAAAAGTCGGCGGGTTACTAATGCGCGGCAGTTTTATTTTCAGCGAAGTTCGCCAGGGGTTGCGCCGCAACCTCTCAATGGTGATTTCGGTAATTCTCGTAACCTTCTTGTCACTCACCTTTGTTGGCACCGCAACCCTGTTGCAAATGCAAATCGGTCAGATGAAGACGTACTGGTACGACAAGGCGCAGGTTGCAATTTATATGTGCAGCGAAGTTTCGCCGGCAGATGTTTGCCCTCAGGGCGAAGCAACGCAAGACCTAAAGCAGTCCGTGCAAGAGCAGCTTGATTCGCCAACGCTCTCGCCTTATGTCGAGAAGTTCTATTTCGAAAACCACCAGCAGGCCTTCGACAAGTTTCAAGAGCAGTTCCAGGGCAACTCGGTTGCCAAGTATGTGACCGCCAACCAGCTCAACGAAACCTTCTGGGTCAAGCTCAAAAACCCAAGCCAGAGCGCAATCATCACCGAGAGCTTCACTGGCTTTGGCGGGGTTGAAGAGGTGCGCGACCAGCGAACCTACCTAGACCAGATCTTCAGCATTCTGAATGCAGCCAGCATCGCCGCCATCTCAATTGCTTCGCTAATGCTCGCCTCGGCAGCCCTCTTGATCTCGACGACTATTCGCCTATCGGCGTTCGCTCGCCGCCGCGAGCTGGGCATCATGCGCTTGGTCGGCGCTAGCAACTTCTATATTCAGCTGCCGTTCATCCTTGAAGGAGTTCTGGCTGCCATCGTCGGAAGCCTCTTGGCTGGCGGCGCGGTCATCGCGATTGTGCAGTTCTTTGTTCAGGGATACCTCGCGGTGAACATGCCGTTCACGAACTTTGTGGGTCTTGCCGATGGTCTGCTCGTCGTGCCGATTCTCGTCGGCTCAGGAATTGTGCTCGCTGCGCTTGCCAGCGGTTTAGCAATTCGTCGTTATCTGCGAATATAGGTTCTTATGCCTAGAGAACGTGGACAAAAAGTGGTTGCCAGCAACCGCAAAGCGCGCCACGACTATCACATCGAAGACACCTACGAAGCCGGACTCGTGCTTAGCGGAACCGAAGTGAAGTCGTTGCGTGCCGGTCGCGCATCTCTTATCGATGGCTTCGCTTCAATCGAAGGCGGCCAGGCCTATCTCGAAAACGTGCACATCCCTGAATACACACAGGGCACTTGGAACAATCACTCGACTCGTCGTCGTCGCAAGTTGCTGCTAAATCGCGTTGAGATCAACAAGCTCGCCGGCAAGATCAAAGAGAGTGGCTACACGCTCGTTCCGCTTTCTCTCTATTTCAAAGATGGCTACGCCAAGGTCGAAATCGCTCTTGCTCGAGGCAAGAAGGAATATGACAAGCGTCAGGCTCTGAAAGAGCAGCAAGATAGGCGCGAGGCAGATCGCGCCATGTCGACCAAGGGCAAGGACTGGTAATGAGCGAACTAACTTTCAAGCGACTCAACGTCGAGAGCTTGCACGACTTTCTCGATTACTTCGATCACGAGGCGTTCGTCGACAACGAAAAGTGGGCCGGCTGCTATTGCCAGTTTTACCTAAATGACCCAGCGGTCAATGGTTCACAGCCGACCTCAAAAGAACTAAATCGTCAGAGCGCCTGTGATCGCGTTGGTTCAGGCGACATGGATGGCTACTTGGCTTACCAAGACGGCAAGGTCGTTGGCTGGACAGCCGCGGGCTCATCGCTTCTGTTTCCGGGGTTGCCAGATGCCAACGACAAACTTGCGCGCATTCTTTGTTTCGTGATTCACCCAGATCACCGAGGTGAGGGAGTGGCAACAGCAATGTTGAACCACGCGATCGACGACTTAGCTGCTCGCGGTTTCTCGGCTATCGAGGCGGCGCCATACAAGAATGTCGAAGAGCAAACCAAGAACTATCGCGGGCATCTATCGATGTATGAAAAGGTCGGCTTTGAAACGGTAGCCGACATGGGCGACTTCGGCACGCTGGTTCGCAAACACCTCGACTAGCTCGCAGTCTTCTCACAGCCGCAAGCTCTGGCGAATGTCGGCGCTAGGGCTTACTCTTATAGAGCCTCGCAAGGGGTTTGATAACTAAACATGGGGATGATCGGTTTCGACATTGCATTTTTGAATGGAAGAAGCGGGTCGAGAATGTAGCGTCAACTCGTTAATGTCCGCTGCAAACTATAGGTGCCAAATCAAACCGCACCGACTTTGCCCTAGCTGCATAAGCTAGCCCGAAGTCCGTCAGCCTAAATGTGATTTCGTTTTAGGTCCTGGCGTCATTTAGAAATCTCGCTGAGTGTTTATGTCTTAGGGACACTCGGGACTTTAACTAAGGCTGGGCCTGTCGGATATGTCGCTTCAAGCTAGCGCCGGGGCCGAGTAGAACCTTATTGAAGCTACACCCGTAGAAGTGCCATGATCATTGCATTGGACGGGGGTTCAATTCCCCCCATCTCCACCATCCCATGGAAAAAGCCCGCTAGAGATAGCGGGCTTTTTCTTTTTGCCCGAGCCTAGACTTGCCCTGTGTCGAGCGAACAAATTCAGTGGTGGGTCACCAACTTCATTAGCGCCTTTGAGGTGCTTGGTGTGCT